>CAYQVE010000079.1:0-12488 GCA_964420785.1 uncultured Enterobacteriaceae bacterium
GTGGGCCGGATCACCTGGTTCGGCCGCTGCATCGGCCAGCATCATCTCGGCGTCGGTACTTGCCGTGAAGTGGACATGCTCAAGGGTGTGAACATGGGCTTCCGCGCTAGGGCGCTGGAGGGCGTGCGTTTCGATACGCGCCTCCGTGGCATGGGAGCTCAGGTCTGCAACGAGCTCGGCGTGTCGCTGGCCGTGAGGCGCCGGGGCTGGCGGCTCCTGTACGACCCGCAGATTGCCGTCGATCACTTCCCCGCCACCCGCCACGATGAAGATCAGCGCAACACGTTCTGCGCCGAGGCGATTTACAACGCGACCTTCAACGAGACGCTGCTCCTCACCGAGCACTTCGGCCGCTGGCGCCGCTATGTGTTCATCCTCTGGGCATTGGCGATCGGACATCACGCCTCTCCGGGCCTGCTACAGTGGCTGCGCCTGGCGGTGACCGAGCCGCGGACCGCCGCGGCGAGATTTCGCGCGAGCTGGAATGCGCGCATTGCGGGCTGGCGGGCTGCGCAATGAGGAGCCGCGCCGCAGGCCTTCTGGCCGTGATCGTGCTCACCGGCAGCGCCCCGAGCGGCTGGTCCGCTGCGTATGCGGATCCGAGGCTGCTCGAGGTCCCCTGGGGGAACTATTCCTTCATTCGCCAGGGCTGGCGCGGGTATCTCGAGACCCTGCCGGGCGCGCGCTACCGCGACGGTCTCGGGGTGGTCTGGGGCCAGTCACCGCCCGGCAAGTCGGCGGACGAGGTCGCCTCCGCTCTCGCCTGGGCCGGCTTCAAGCGCGTGCGCCTGGAGATTCCGTGGGGCTCCGTCACGTGGGATGAGGCCGGGCTCGATGAGGTGAGCGCTGAGCGCCCGCGGCAGATCCTGCGCGCCTTGAAAGCACACCGGCTGCGGCCGTTGATCCTGCTCAACGCCAATCATCAGCAGCCCTGTCCCGCGAGGTGGCGGGAGCTCATCGTGCAGAGCGCCGCGTCCGCGGGTGAGCGCACGGTGGTGGTGCGCGGCGAGGTCAGCGATCTGATTCCCCCGGCAATTGCGACGGTCATGTCGCTCGCCGATGGGACCACCGCCGGGCCGCTGATCAGCGGCTACTCGCAGGACCCGCGGGCAGGGGCGGGCACGCACGTCGTGCGCCTGTCCAAGGCCCTGAAGCGGCCGGTCCACCCGCAAGAGAGGCTTCGGGTGGCCGTTCTGCGCTACCCGCCACTGTATCCGGTGGGAACACCGGAGTTCGAGTCCACCGCCTCGGGCTGGCTCCGCTATGTCGGACTGGTGGCCGAGCTGGTCGAGAAGACCTACGGTAGTGACGGATACGACGTCGAGATCTGGAATGAGCTGACCTTCGGCTCCGCTTATCTCGACATCAATAACTATCGCGAGCCGCGCGCTGCACTCCAGGCCCCAGAGTTTCTGCATCCCGGCGGCAGTGCCTGGGAGCTGGCGCGCCGAACCGTGCAGCTGCTGAAGCGAGGTCACCCCGGCGCGCAGGTCATTTGGGGGTTTTCCAACACCACCTTCTTTCATGTGCCTATTCCGGAGCTTCCTCCGCAGCTCGATGGCCAGAGCTACCACCCGTACGGGACCGGGCGCCGCTGTTACCTGGACCTGATCCGCGGCAGACGCGAACTGCTGCTCGACTCGTACGTGCCGAACGGGTGTGTCGTGCAGCCGGAGGGCTACGCCCACGCCTGGCAACAGACCGAATCCCTTCTGCGGTTCATCGCGCCCGCGGCCCGCGCCGCTCATCCTCCGGGGTCCGCCGGGTTTCAGCACCTGATCACCGAGCACGGATTCGCCCCGAAGGAGATCGGTATCACGAAGCGGCGCGAAGCCGAGCGCGCGAAGACGGCCTTCCTGCTCCGGGCACCGCTCCTGTGGCTGAACAAAGGACTGACGGCGCTCTATGTCTACGACGTCTACGAGCCCGACGATGCGGGCTCCGGGATGTTCAGCAGCGACGGAACCGTCAGCCCAGCATTGAGCGCGCTGCACCGCCTGACATCGGAGCTCACAGGCCCGGAAACCCTGTCAGCGCCCCGACAGCTGTCGATTGAGGTTGCACGCGAGGGCGCTCGCACGGGCATTCTCCCTGGCGACCCCGGAGGCGCGCACTTGGGCCAGGAAGAAGCGGCGGCGTTTCTGCCATTTCAGACCGATGCGTCGCGGTTCGTGATCGCGGCCTACGTGATGACCCAGGATTTTCCCAACGCGCTCGCCCCGCAGCCGTTTCGCGTCACGGTATCCGGAGTCGACGGCCGCGACGCAACCGTCAGGTACTACTCGCCTGCGGCGGATGCCACGTGGCCGGTCACGATCGTCACGCGCTCTGACCGCTCGCTCACACTGCGCCTGTCCCTCACCGAGATTCCCAACCTCATTGAAATCGAGAAGTCGTCCATGCCTTCGCGGGGAGCGGGCTGATGCAGGCACTCACGGGACTCCTCAAGCCGTGTTATGTGTTTGCGCCGCGGACACTGGTGCGACGCGTCGGCATGGGCCTGTTCCCGACCGAGGGATCCACGGCACGCGTGCGCCTGCCGTGGGGCGCCGTGCTCGAGCTGAATGCGAATGAGGGCATCGGGCGGGAGCTCTACCGCCAGGGCATATTCGACGTCGCTGTGACGGAGACTGCGTGGCGTCTGCTTGCGGCCGGTGACGTGGCAGTCGACGTCGGCGCAAACATCGGATACGTCACCAGCCTCTTTGCGGCCAGGGTGGGCCCGCAAGGTCGCGTCGAGTCATTCGAGCCCCATCCGACGATCTTCGCCCGGCTGCGCAGCAATACGAGCAAGCTCTGGATCGGTGGATCGCCGGCGCAGGTCAGACTGCACGAGTGCGCGCTCGGAAGCCGGGATGGCACGGCGCGTCTGTTCGAGCCGAGCGCGTTCCGAATGAACGAGGGCGCTGCGACCCTGTCTGCGGGGCCTGACACGGCATCGGCTGCGAGCGGTTCCGGATTCGACGTCAGCCTTGCGAGACTGGACACGATCCTCGCCGATTGCGACGTCGCGCTGCTGAAGGTGGACGTCGAGGGCTTCGAAGTCGAAGTCCTCGCAGGCGCCGAAAGGCTCCTCGAGCGGGGGAGGATCGAGAACATCATCTACGAAGCGCACGAGTGCCAGCGCAGCCCCGTGCACGCCTTCCTGGCGCGCTACGGCTACTCGGTCTTCGGTATAGGTCATGACCTCTTCGGTCTCCGAATCACCGCCGGCACTGCGGCGCCGAAGGTGGACCGGAGGTGGGAGTCGCCGAGCTACCTCGCGACGCTCAGGCCAGACGTCGTGTTGCCCACCCTTCGAGCCCGTGGCTGGCAGGTGTT
Organism: uncultured Enterobacteriaceae bacterium; assembly: GCA_964420785.1. GTDB lineage: Bacteria > Pseudomonadota > Gammaproteobacteria > Burkholderiales > SG8-39 > VBDM01. The sequence continues at coordinate 3,322 of CAYQVE010000079.1, forward strand.
GCGCGGATGTTGAGCGACGAGCCGGCATCGCTTCTGGTTGCGGTGCGAGCGCAAGCGCGCAGTCTGCAAGTGCGGAAGGAAAGCGCGGGCACGGAAATGGTGTCGTGCGTCGCCGTGCTGGCGCTGATCGCAGGCCCGCTTCCGTATCTGCTGCGCTTCGACCATGGGCATTACTTCACGGCCCTCCTCGTCACGATGACGCTGGCCGCATGCTCCTTCTACAGTCCGCGCGGTGCGATCGCCGCCACCATGGTGTTTCTCGCCACGCTGGGTGACTACCGGCGGTACGCAGGCTACTTCGAGGGTTATCCGGTCAACGATCCGCTGCTGCTCGTCGCGCCTGCCATCGCCGTGCTGCTGCTGGCGCAGGCCCTGCTCCGCGGCCGACGAGCTCCTGCGACCGCGCTGTCCAGGCTGGTGCTGGCGCTGATGGCTCTCATGCTCATCGAGATGTTCAATCCAGCGCAAGGAGGTCTGCAGATCGGATTTGCCGGCGCGCTGTTCTATCTTGCGCCGCTGCTGTGGTTCTGGGTGGGCCGCTCGTTTGCGTCACTCGAGTTCGCCCACCGTTTCACATGGGTAATCCTCGGTGTCGGTATCGCAGCGATGCTGCTGGGACTGTATCAGTCGTATTTCGGTCTGCTGGTATTCGAGCAGCAGTGGGTGGAACAGATCGGCTACCAGGCACTCTATATCTCCGATGAGGTCGTGCGCGCGATCGGGTTCTTCAGCTCTAGCGCCGAGTATCAGCGATACCTGGTAGCGGCGGCGGTCACGGCGTTCGCCATCTGGCTGAGCGAGAGATCGCGGCTGATCGTGCTGCTGCCGCTATTTCTGGCCACGATCTTTCTCTCCGCGGCCCGCGGCCCTGTGATCATGGTCCTGCTGGCTATCGCGATCACCTGGGCGATCTCCGCAGGCAGCGTCGCGGCCTGGCTGCCGCGGCTGGCAGTCGCGAGCGTGATCGGCGCCACGGTGCTGATCGTGGTCCTTGGACTTCTGCAGACCAGCACCCTCGGGGGTCGCGTCGCGCCGCTCGTGGCACGGCAGGTCGGTGGCCTTCTCGAGCCCGGCAACGAGGAGAAGTCGACCGCTACCGGACATCTGCAGATGTTCACGGGCGGAGTCCTCACCGGGATATTCACTCCCGCCGGCCAGGGTCTGGGTGCGACCACGGAGGCGGCTCACAAGTATGGGGCGCGCAACCTTAACTCCGAGGTCGACCTCGCCAATATCATGATTTCGGTGGGCATCCTCGGGGGTGTGCTCTATCTCGCCATCGCCGCAGGCGTGATCACCAAAGCCGTAAGGTGGTGGCGCATCGAGCGGCGGCCCGCGGCGCTTGCGGTGGTCGGCATCCTGTTCGGGACACTGGGTGGCTGGCTCATCGGCGGCGAGTACTCGGTGGCCGCGCTGCTGTGGTTTCTGATCGGCCTCGTGGACCGCTTGTCTCGTGAAGCGGAGTTGTCCCGCCATCTGAGTCGAGCGTATGCGGCTGGCGCTGATCACGCATAAGTTCGCCAAGGGCGACGGTCAGGGGCGGGTCAACTACGAGCTCGCGAGGGCGGCGCTGGCCGAAGGACACACCGTCTACCTGGTGGGCAGCGAGATTGCGCCGGAGCTCGCCGCCCAGCCGGGCGCACGTGTCGTGCAGATCAGCGTGGCGGGACTGCCGACGGCGCTGCTGCAGAATCAGCTGTTCGCCTGCAGGACCGCACTGTGGCTCCGCCGACACCGCGGCGAGCTGGATCTCGTGCATGCGAACGGGTTCGTGAGCTGGAGCCGGGCCGATGTCAACACCTCGCATTTCGTGCATGCGGCCTGGATAAGGTCGCGCTTTCATACGTGGCGCGTGCGCAAGGATGCGTACGGCCTGTACCAACTGCTGTATGGACTCAGCGGCAAGTGGCTCGAAAGCTGGTCCTATCGGCGCGCGCAGTGCATCGTGGCGGTTTCGCAGCAAGTCGGTCGCGAACTGATCGAACGCGGTGTGCACGGTGAGCTCGTACGGGTGATCCCGAACGGAGTCGACACGGAGGAGTTCAGGCCGTCCCCTGTGTCCCGGACGGATCTGGGCCTGCCGGATGGCAAGCTCGTGCTGTTTATCGGTGACATCAAGACCCCGCGCAAGAACCTCGACACGCTCTTGCGAGCGATGGTGAGTGTCAAGAGCGGGGCACTGGTGGTCGTGGGGAACATGACGGGAAGTCCGTACCCCCGTCTGACAGCGCAGCTCGGATTGGAAGGGCGTGTTTCGTTCCTCGGGTTCCGGCGCGACATTCCGCAGCTGATGCAGGCAGCGGATGTCTTCGTCTTTCCGTCCCGCTATGAGGCTTGTTCCCTCGTGCTGCTGGAGGCGGCCGCGTCGGGCGTGCCGATCGTCGCGGCCCGCACGACTGGCGGCACCGAGCTGCTGACACCCGAATGCAGCGTGCTGATGGAGGATCCGGAGGACGACAGCCAGCTCTCGGTCGTGTTGAACCACTTGCTGCAGGAGCCGACGCTGCGGGCACGCATGAGCGCGGAGGCACGCCGAGTGGCGCTGGCCAATTCCTGGCAGGTTATGGCGCAACGGTACCTTCAACTCTACCGCGAGCTGCTGACCCAGGCGCAAGACTCAGGGGTGCGCGACGGTCGCCCTCGCCAAGCGAGCACTTGAAGGAAGCGTCGATGATCTGGAGGGATGTCAAGTCGCGTTTGAGTCGCCTAGTGCCGCAGACCGTGACGCGCTTGTGGCGGCACAACCGCGTCCAGGCGATCCGCAGGCGCAATCGCGGACGCGGTGCCGCCGAGATCTTCGGCGAAATCTACAAGGACAATCGCTGGGGCGGGACGCAGGGTAGCTATTGTTCAGGGAGCGGGTCGACCGTCGAGCATGCCGAACAGTACGCCCACGTGGTCAACCAGTTTATCAGCGAGCACAACGTGCGGCTTGTCGTCGACCTGGGATGCGGTGACTTCCGGATAGGCGCGCGGCTCATCGACGCCGGGGTAAGGTATACGGGGGTCGATATCGTTGCGAACCTCATCGACACGAACCGCCGACAATACGGCAGCGACCGGGTGCGTTTTGAGTGCCTCGATATCATCGCGGGTGAGTTGCCGGACGGTGACCTGTGCCTGATCAGGCAGGTGTTGCAGCATCTCTCGAACGAGCAGATCGGCAAGGTGCTCAAGAACGTGGAAAGGTATCGTTACGTGATCGTGACGGAGCACTATCCTGCAGCGGGCGCGCTCCGGGAGAAGAACCTCGACAAGCCCTGCGGCGAAGACGTGCGTATCTACGACGGATCGGCTGTCTATCTTGAGGCACCACCATTCAAGCGCCGTATCTCCGGGCCATTGTTGGAGGTGGACGCGGGCACCTACCTGATGCAGCCAGGTGAGCGTATTCGAACTTATCTCATTGAGAACTAGCGCATTCGGGTGGCGTCTCGTCGTCCCGGATGAGACGGCAGGACAGGCTTTTGAAACCGCACCGCCATCTGAATCATCACGCGGTTGGCCATCATCGCGGGGACATACTGAGTGAGAGTCTCGATGCGCTCGACAACCGTGCGGGGAAGGAGCTTGAGCGCGTAACCCAACTTGAGACGACCATTCGTCAGCGGATTTGTGAACAGTTGCAACTTGTCTACCCGCAGGCCGCACCTTTCAGCCAGGTGGCGGACCTCGTCCGTGTGCAACAGGAAGATATGTCCGTCAGAATCGGGCTTGAACTGGACCGCTTCGTACAGTGAGGGATCCGGACAGTCCGAGAAGCGCGGCAGCTTGTTGCGGAAGTAGGCCCCATTCGGCGTTGTCATGACGATAAAGCCGCCGGGCCTCAGGAGCGCAGCGACCTTAGCGAGAAATTCATCGGGGTGGGCCACATGCTCGATGATCTCGGTGATCAGCACGGCATCGAACAGCGCCGGAAACTGCAGGTCGAAAGCGTTTCCGACTGCGAAGTACACCGTGCCGCGCTCGTGCTTCAAGCGAACGTAGTCGGCGAGTTCGCCGCGCAGGTCGTTCCACGTGACCTCAAAACCCATTTCCGCGAGCTGTAGTGAGAAATTGCCCTGCGCGGCGCCGATATCCAGGATGCGGTCGGCGGGTGCAAGCGCCTCGGCGAGCAAAGCGATCGCATGCCGACGACGGTTGTCGTACGCATAGTAGTAGCCGCGCTTCGAGACCTGCCCATAGATCTCCTGGAGATCGTATTCGTACGATTTCTTCCAGGAGTCGGGCCAATCTGACTCCGGGCGGACGCGCTTCACGCTCTCCGCTCCGGAGTCGGCACGATCGGTAGGATCGGTAGCAAATGAGTCACACGCGCACGCTAGGCTAAGTCACCGTGGACGCCGCCCGGTTCTGGGACAACATTTTCGCGCAAGGCGCCCGCGGTGCGTACAGTCGCGTGGAGATGCCCCATCCGGCGAGCCCGATTCTGCGGCGCGCGGTGCGGCATTTCGGCGATGTTCGCGGACGCCGGCTCATCGACGTGGGTTGTGGCAGCGGTGCGGCATCCCTGTATTTCGCTTCACTGGGTGCCGACGTCACTAGCGTCGATCTGAGTGCCATCGCCGTGCGTAATCTCGAGGAGTATTGTGCCAGGCAGGACATCAGAAACGTCAAGCCCGTTCAGTTGTCGGCGCTCGAGCTTGGATCGCTCGGTATGGCGGACCTGGTTTTCGGATCCATGATCCTGCATCACATCGAGCCGTTTCCCCGATTTGCGGACGCTCTTCGTGCCGCCCTCCCTGTAGGGGGCAGGGCGTTTTTCTGGGAGAACAACGCCCGCAGCTCCTTGATGATCTGGTTCCGCCAGCACACCGTGGGGAGGCTGTGGATTCCGAAGCACGGCGACCCTGATGAGTTCCCGCTGACGCTCGAGGAGGTGGCCGAGCTTCAGCAGCGCTTCGACGTCCAGGTCGAATATCCGGAGTTGGTCCTTTTCCGGATGATATCGAGATACCTGTTGCGTGGTCACTGCATGCGGCCCTTCGAGGCACTCGACCGCTATTGCTACAGATTTGTGTCACTCCGCAAGTACAGCTATCAACAATATCTTTGCCTGAGTTGACGCTCGCGGCCATCGCACCTGACAGCCCCGTTGTAACCCGATTGTCTTAGTTGCGCGGCTAAGCTGTAGGACTCGACTGACGGGAACGGCGCCGGCCCGAGTTGTCTTGATTCGCATTCTAAAAATCGGCATGGGCTGGTTTGCCGAGGAGCCCGGCGGCCTGAATCGTATGTACGCCGGACTGCTGGGCAGCCTCAGGGAGAACGGCGTTGCGGTCAGCGGGCTCGTAGCGGGCAGTCCGCACATTGCCGGGGCGACGGCTGCCGGTCTTTCGTTCTTCGCGCCCCGCAACGCCTTCGCCAGCCAGCGACTGCGGGCCTGCCGCCGGGCCGTCCGTGCTGCGTTGCAGGCGGACCGGGTGGACGTCGTGGCCGCGCACTTCGCGCTCTATGCCCTCCCGGTGCTCGACCTGCTTCGTGAGCGGCGCTTCGTGTTTCACTTCCATGGGCCGTGGGGCAGCGAATCGAAAGTCGAGCGCGAGAGTGCGGTGAGCGTGGCCGTGAAGCGCACGATTGAATCGCTCGTCTACCGGCGCGCAGATCGATTCATCGCACTGTCCTCGGCATTCGCCGAGATTCTCGAGCAGCAGTACCACATTGCCCGGGATAGGATCTTCGTCGTGCCCGGCGGCGTCGATGTCGAGCGGTATTGCATCGGCGGCTCGCGGCGTGAGGCGCGGCAGAAACTGCAGCTGCCTGCAGATCGTCCGCTCGTTCTCTCGGTCCGCCGGCTCATTCACCGTGTAGGCCTCGAAAGGCTCATCGATGCCATGGCCGAGGTACGCAAGTCCGCTCCGGACGCCCTTCTCCTGATCGCCGGGCGCGGTGTGCTGGCCGGGGAGCTCGCGGCGCGCGTGGCAGAGCGGCGCTTGCAGAATTACGTGCGGCTGATGGGCTTCGTCGCCGAGGACGCCTTGCCGCTGCTTTATCGTGCATGCGACCTGTCGATCGTGCCGTCCGTGGCACTTGAGGGGTTTGGATTGCCGACGATCGAGTCGCTCGCGGCGGGAACGCCGGTACTGGTGACCCCGATTGGCGGCCTGCCCGAAACGGTCACTGGGCTCGATCCGGCGCTGGTGCTGCCGGATGCCAGCACCCCTTCGCTGGCAGACGCCATGAGCCGTGCGCTTCAGAACCTTGCTAAGCTTCCTTCGCCCGAGACCTGCGCGCGATACGTTCGGGAGCACTTTCACTGGCCCGTCATTGCCAGGAAAGTGCTGGCCGTCTACGAGCAATAGCCGTATCGCCTGCCTCAGCAGTTCTTCAGCCTCTCTAAACAACCATAACCATGTCAGTTGTAACTAAATGTGTGGCTTAGCCGGGATCGTTACCGACCGAGAGCTGGCGCCGCAGGCCCTTGAGAAATGCGCGAACGCGATGCTTCACCGTGGTCCTGATTCCGGTGGGGCTCTGCGGCGCGGTGCTGCGAGCTTCGCGTTCCGGCGTCTGCGGATCATCGACCTGCGCCCCGAGGGCGATCAGCCGATGTGCAATGAGACCGGAGACGTGTGGATCGTCTTCAACGGCGAGATCTACAACTTCCAACAGCTGCGACGGGACCTCGAGCAACGCCATCAGTTCCGCTCGCGCACCGACACCGAGACTCTGATCCACGGCTACGAGGAGTGGGGCTTCGAGGGTTTGCTGCGCCGCATAGATGGGATGTTCGCGTTCGCCATCTGGGACGAGCGCACTCAGGAGTTGCTGCTCGCACGGGACCGTGCGGGCAAGAAACCTCTCTTCTACGCACAGCCCTCACCCGGCGAGCTGGCATTCGCCTCGACCCTGAATGCACTGCTCGAGTTGCTGCCCGCGCGGCCCGAGATCGACTGCGTGGCGCTCGATGAGTACTTGGTCTACCAGGCCGTGCCTGCGCCGCGCAGTATCTTCGCCGGGATTAGTGTGCTGCGCCCCGCGCATTGGCTGCGCTTCCGCCAGGGCCAGGCGCCGTCTGTTCCGCAGCGCTATTGGCAGCTCTCCTACGCTCGCAAGCAGCGGCGCTCCGAGCCGGACCTGCTCGATGAGGCAGACAGTCTGCTGCGGGACGCTGTCAGGCGAAGGCTGATTGCCGACGTGCCACTCGGCGCCTTCCTCTCCGGAGGTGTGGACTCGAGCATCGTCGTGGCGATCATGTCTCAGCTGCGCTCGGGCCCCGTTGAAACCGTGACGGTGGGTTTCGATGATCCGCGCTTCGACGAACGGCCGTTTGCCCGTCAGGTGGTGCAGCGCTGGCACGCGAACGCCCACGAATACGTCCTGCCTCCGGACGAGGTCCAGAACCTGCCGCTCATCATCTGGCACTACGGTCAGCCGATGGCCGACGTTTCCATCCTGCCGACCTTCGCAGTCGCGCGCTGTGCCCGCGAGCACGTGACCGTCGTACTGAACGGGGATGGAGGCGATGAGGCGTTCTGCGGCTATTCCCGTCCCATGGTGGCGCGCGCGGCTCAGGTCTGCCGGGGATGGATACCCGTGGGGGCCCGCGGGTCGGTGGGCCGGCTGATCTCGCTGCTCGGAAAACGAGGACAGCTTCTGGCCACGGCGCTGGCAACCGATGCGCGCAGCTCCTTTGTCTACGAGCGCGGATTCCGCGGCTGTCGCGCGCGGCTGTATCACCCGGATGCCCTGCTCGGCATCGCGGGACTCGATCCCGACGAGCACTACCGTGAGGCGTGGACGCGCTCTGACGGCCCGACCGATGGGGATCGGGTGCTGTCGGCGGAATTGACGACGTATCTACCCGACCAGCTGCTGAGCAAGATGGATGTGTCGACCATGGCTCATTCGGTCGAGGCGCGCTCGCCTCTCCTCGATACGCGTCTGCTCGAGTTCGCCGCCACCATTCCGATCGAGCAGCTCACCAAGGGGTGGGAAACCAAGTATCTGCTGAAGCGGTTGGCGGCACGCTACGTGCCTCGGGAGGTGCTCTATCGGCGCAAGCAGGGGTTTGTCATGCCGGTGTCGCACTGGGTCCGCGAGGATCTGGCACGCCTCACTCGAGGGTTGCTCGAGTCGCTCACGCGCCCCGAGCGCGGCTTGTTTCGCCGCGACTGGGTGATCGGAATGCTCGACGATCATGTCGCCGGTCGCCAGGACTGGGGCCAGCAGCTGTGGACGCTGATCGTGCTGGAGATCTGGTACCGGCTGTTCGTCGATCGCACGCTCGACCCCCACACGCGGCTCGAGGACCTCGGGACGGCGGTGGCGTGAGAGAGATCACGTGAGCGCAATGCCGAACGAACCGATCCGTGTCCTGTACCTCGATCACACGGCGCAGCTCAGCGGCGGTGAGCTGGCGCTCGCCCGTCTGCTCGGCGCTTTGGACCGGACGCGCGTCGAGCCGATCGTGGTGCTGGCCGAGGAGGGGCCGCTGCGCGAGCTCCTGACGCGGGAGTCGATCGACACCCGCGTGATTCCGCTGAACGAGAGGTTGAGAACGCTGCGCAAGGATTCGCTGGGTCTGGCGGGTCTTGCCGGTCAGATCCGCTCGCTGGGCGCCATTTGGCGCTACGCCCGGCGCCTCAGCCGTTTCGCTCGCGAGCGGCGCGTAGACCTCGTCTACACCAACTCTTTGAAATCGGATTTCTACGGTGCGCTTGCGGCCCGCTTCGCCGGCGTGCCCGCCATCTGGCACATCCGCGATCGAATCGAGGGTGGCTACCTCCCGCAATTGGCCGTGTGGCTGGTGCGGCTCCTGGCGCGCCATCTGCCCATATGCGTGGTCGCGAACTCCGCGAGCACCCTGGACACCTTGAAGTTAAGCGCGGCCACGCACACGGCAGTCATCGCCAGCGGGATTACCCGCGAGCACATCGAGCGCTGCCGGGCTCCGCGACCAACCAATCCCGTGCCCCAGATCGGGATTGTCGGACGCATCGCGCCGTGGAAGGGGCAGGACGTCTTTCTCGAGGCCGCCGCGTTGCTGTCGCGCGCGGGTTTTTCCGCCCGATTCCGCATCGCGGGGTCACCCCTGTTCGGGGAGGAGAGGTTCGAGCGGCAGCTGCGCGCGCTGGCTGCCAGCTTGGGAATCGAGGAGCGGGTGGAGTTTCTCGGGTTCAGCGACGTACCGGCGGTCCTCCGGTCCCTGGATGTCCTAGTGCATG
>CAYQVE010000080.1:0-12485 GCA_964420785.1 uncultured Enterobacteriaceae bacterium
TGCGGTTTCGTAATTCGCGAGATTGCTACCAATTGCCCCGATCGTATTTCGCATGTCGTGCAGCATGTCGCGAATGAAGTACAGCCTGCGCTCGCGCTCGACCTTGGACGCCTCCTCGATTCCCTTGATCTCTCGAACGGCTGCTTCCTGAGTATCTAAATACTGCTGAAGCCGCTGCTCCGCTTCCTTTTGTTTGCGTTCCAAAGCCAACCGCGCGGCAAAGAGAGTCCGTTCACGCGATTCGATAATCCATGCGACGAATATCCCAAGCGCGACAAGCAAGCCGATGCGAACTAACACGTATGGCGTGTCAGCATGGTGAGTAGCCATCTGAATTGCGGCAAAGACGAGATAGTTTGCTGTCGCAAGAACAAGCGCGAACAGGAATGGGAGTTGCAGGAGGGTGGTGATGAAAAAGGTGACCACGACTGTTCGCATCTGGAACTGAAACAACTGGTCCTGCGCGGCAAGTTCATCGTTGATCACGGCCCGATAAAAGCCTTGCATAAGGTAGTAACTCAGGCTGGCGGTAACCGACACCGACGTTACCCAGGGGTACCAGCGCTCCGACCACCCATGTGAAACGAGAAGGCATGCGGGCGCGGCCCATAGCAGACTGAGCCTCAGCCAGAGGTCGCGGTCCGAACCCGGGCTAACACCGTGACCCGTATAGCTGAGCCACAAGAGCACGGTGCCTACAAAAGAGGAAATCAGAAGGACGAAGAGGGAAATGCGATATGAGCGTCTCCGGTACTCCTGCTGGAAGAGCGTCTCATCGTCAGGTGCAAGTCTCGTTCCGCCTACCAAAGATGACCAATAGGCTATGAGCTCACGCATCATTCCCCCTTAGTGCGGCCTCACTGATTCTTCCACATACACGCAGCAGAAACCCTACCTCCGCCGGTAGGTAGGCAGACTAACTCAACTTGCCGATATGGTGTTCAATCGCTCCACTGTAGCCGGCCATCAGCGTCCGCAACCCGCGGGCGGGATCTACTGGCGGGGCTTGACGAGCTTCTTGTGCAGCTCGGGAATCGCCATCAACCCAGCGCTGCTGAAGAGCTTGTGATACTCCGCGACCATCTCGCCCTTGATGATGACGGGATCGGTCGCGACGAGCTCCCGGGCTTCGTCGATGGTGGGCACGGCGAACACGAAGATCCCGCGCCATCCGTCCACGCCGTCCAGGGGGCCGGCGACGATCAGCTTTCCCTCCTCGGCCCGGCGCCCGATGTTCGCGAAATGCCCGCGGAACATCTCGGTGCGCTCGCTCCCATCGGGCACGCGAGTCGGCCCCGTCTTGAGCACCACCAGGACATACGCGCGCATGCCGCCGTCGCCCGCGCCGTAGGTCTTCGCGAGCTGCGCGTCGTAGATCGACGGCTGGGTGGTAGGTTGGGCGTTCGCCACGAAGGAGGCCAGAGCGAGCGCAACAGTCAGGATGGGGTAGAGGCGCATCGCGGAATGGTAACCGAGTACAGTTGCGCCAATGAAGAGCTTCGTCGTGACTCTCGTCATCTGGGCGGCCTTGTTCCTGCTCTTCTGGTTCGGCGCGCGCGAGCTCTTCTATCCTCCGGGCGATTGGATCGGCGCGGCGGTCGCGTCCTTCTTCGTTGGGCTTGGCATCGGCGGGCTTCGCAAGGCGCGATTGGAGCGCGGTGACGCGGCGCTCGTCGCCCGGCCCGAGGGACCGCCGCGCGATGGCGAGCGTGTCGCGATCGCGGGCACCATCGAACCACTCGATGCGGTGCTCGAAGGGCCGTTGAGCGGCGCGAAATGCGTCATCTACGATTTCGAGATCAGCCACATTCCGGACCAGGTCTCGGTCCTTGGCGAGACCAGGACCAATACCGCTCGGCGATCCGCGCAGATCGATCGAAGTGGCATGGCGATGGCGCCCGTCGTGATCCGCTCGGGCGTGCGCGACGTGCGCCTCCTCGCCTTTCCGGGGATCGAAGGCTTCACATTTAGCGACCTCAACGACGGGAAAATCGCACGCGCACGGGCCTACATCGCGGCGACGAAGTGGGAGGACCAGTCGGTTCTCAACGTCGTTTCGGAGATGAAGAAAGTCACCGACGACCGAAGCGGAAGCCTCCGGGTGGACTGGAAGAGCTCGTCGTACGACAACCTGGAGAACTGCAAGTTGTCCGAGCGCACCGTCGCGCCGGGCGCGAAGGCCTGCGTGATCGGCCTCTATTCGGCGAAGGACAATGCGATCGTCCCGCAGGCCAACGTTGGCGGCACGCGGCTGATCCAGGGAACGCGCGAACGGGCGCTCGAATTGGTGCGCGACAAGGGTACAGGCTCGATCATCGCGGCCGTCCTGCTGATTCTGATCCCCGCGCCGGTCACCTATGGTGTCCTCTCCTTCCGCGAGCGCTACAAAGAAGAGCATCAGCAGCCGTCGGTGCGGGGCGACCGCATGGAGGCATTCTTCGCCGCTGTCCAGAAGGGCGATCTGCCTGCGGTGCGCGCGGGCCTCGAGCGCGGCGTGGACGTGAATGCCCTCAACATGAGCGGCTATCCGGCGCTGGCCGTGGCGCAGAACGCCGGCGTCGCGACCGCGCTTCTCGACGCCGGAGCCAAGGCCGATCGCCGCGACAAGGCCGGCTACACGCCGCTCATGCTCCAGGCCCGCGATGGACGCGTCGACGTGGTCCGTCTGCTGCTCGCGCGCGGCGCCGACCGAAATGCGAAAGACCCATCGACGCAGAGGACGGCGCTCGACATCGCCATCGCGAATGGCCAGGACGAAGTGGCGAAGGTGCTCAAGTGAGGGCGAATAGGGCGCCAATCTTCCTCGGAGGGACCATGAAATACAACGAAGCGACTTATCGTGCGATTGCATTTGCGGCGCTGATCGGCACGCTGCCGGCAACCGGTGCGATCACGGAGCTGAAAGTACTCTCGACGCAGCCCTTCGGCGACTTCGATCGCGGAGCATATTTGCGCATCGAGGCGCAGGCGATCGGCGCACTTGATCCATCGGAAAAGATTCCGGGTCTCGACAAGGCGTCGCGGAACGCGCAGGGCCTCGTCGAATATCGCACGCCGATCACGCTTCTCGTCCCCGAGAAGGGGACCGGCAATGGCGCGCTCCTCGTCGACGTGCCCAACCGCGGGCGCGTGCTCAGCCACGGCATGTACAACAGTCCGCGCGCGCGTCCCATTCCCATCGGCTCGCTCGATCAGGGTACCGGGTTCGTCGAGAATCGCGGATTCGCCATCGCGGTGGTGCATTGGGAGCTGGGCGAGGGCCCGCAATTCCCGATATTCGAGTCCTCGGGCCGAACGCTCTATGTGGAAGGTGTCGGCTTCGCCGCCGTACGCGATGTCGCGCTCTTCCTTCGCGATGCCACGGCGCCTGGCAATCCGTTGGCCGGGTCCATCGATCGAGCTTATGCGGTGGGCTATTCGCAGACCGCTCGCTTCTTGAAGAGCTTCCTCGTGAACGGATTCAACGAGCAAAGCGGCAGGACTGCGTTCGATGGTCTTCACATCATCAACGCTGCCGCGGGCGGCATTCCGCTCCTCGATGCGGGGCCGGGCCCCGGATCGGTGGCCGCGGTCACACCCGAACACGTCAATCCCGAGCACCGCGGCGTGCACGAGCCGCCCTTCGCGTATGCGGAGGTGACGAAGGCGATCGAGGGAAAGTACAAGACCTTGCCGCGCATCGTCGTCAACAACACCTACAACGACTACCTCGGGGGGCGCGCCTCCCTCGTGCGAACGGGCGCGAACGGCTCGGCCGAAATCCCGATTCCCGACAGCGTGCGCATCTACGACATTTCCGGTGCGCCGCACATCATGGGTCGTGCGAAGAACCCCGATTGCAGCGAGGCGCCTGGGCAGATCCATTGGGCGCCCGCGCTGCGCGCGCAGCTCGTCGCGCTCGACGAATGGGTGCACGCAAACCGGCCGCCGCCAGCGAGCCGGCTTTTTGTCCTTGAAACGCGTGCCGGCGATCGCGAGGTGCTCCACGCCCCGGCATATCTCGCCCCGGCGGTGGTGATGGTGCCCAAGCGCGACGTGGATGGAAATGCACAGAGCGGCGTCATGCTGCCCGATGTCGCAGTGCCCATCGCAAGCCACGGCTACATGAATTCTCCGCTCACCGTGATGATCTGCAAGCAGGGCGGGACGTATCGGCCATTCGCCGCGACGGCTGCGGAGCGCAAGGCGAAGAACGACGAGCGTTTGTCGCTTGAAGAGCGCTATCCCGGCGGAATCAACGAATACGTGACCAAGGTGCGCCTCGCCACGATGGGGCTCGTGAAAGATCGCCTGCTGTTGCCCGAGGACGCGACGGTGATCGTGCACGCGGCGGCGGAAAACGCGTCATTCGCTCCCACGCCACCGCGCGCGCGAGGGGCTACGCTGCAATCTCGATGATTGCCACGCGGGACATCGCCGCCGTTCGCCAGGTCGTATTCGTCATGAAAAACGGTGTGGTCTACAAGCATCATCAATAGAAAGCGGCCCCAAGGGGCTCCTCAGCGATGCGAACCTTTCCTGCCCTGCAGACAGCAGTAGTTGCGTCTCTCGTGGCGATTTGCCTTGCGCATCCCATTGGGTGTCTAGCGACGGAAAGCCTGTCAGGTCATGCCGATGTTAGTGAATCGCAATTCCCTGGCAACGCAGAGCGGTTGCTGCTGGCCGCCTCAGACAAGGCCGACAAAGGGGACAAAGCCGACAAAGCTGGGTTCGCAGACAAGTCGAGTGGAAAGGCCACCGGCGGCGATAGAGCTGGCGGTAGTGCGAGGCCTACAGAGAAGCCAACTGGTGGTGGTTCGAAGCCGGCAGAGAAGCCAACCGGCAGTGGTGCGAAACCTGTAGAAAGGCCAACTGGGAGTAGCGCGAAGCCTGCAGAGAAGCCGGCTGGAAGTAGTGCGAAGCCTGCGGAGAAGCCGGCTGGAAGTAGTGCGAAGCCCGCAGATAAACCAGCTGGTGCCGCTGCGAAGCCTGGTACAAGCACTGGCGCAAACAAAGCTGTAGCGGAAAAGAAAGCCGCGGACAAGGCTGCGGCCGAAAAAGCAGTCGCGGAAAAGAGAGCGGCGGAGAGGGCTGCTGCGGAGAAGAGAGCCGCGGACAAAGCTGCCGCCGACAAGGCTGTCGCGGAAAAGAGATCGGCGGAGAAGGCTGCTAGGGAGAAGAGAGCCGCAGATAAAGCTGCCGCCGACAAAGCTGCGGCAGAGAAAAGGGCGGCGGATAAGGCTGCCGCCGATAAGGCCGTGACAGACAAATTGAAGACCGATCTCGAGAAATATGGCGCGGCGAAGCGCGAAACAGACGAGCGGTTAGGTCAACTGGACAAAGCGACGGCACAACGAAGGGCTGCAGAAGCTGCCTCGAAGGCAGCAGAGCGCAACGCGCGCCAGGCGGAAGCGCGAGCCAAGAGTAAAACTGCGAACCCGGAGGCGGCAACTTCAGCCCGCGCTGCTCGGGACGCTGCCAACAAAGCAAAGGCAGATGCGGCCGACGCAAAGGCCAAAGAGGCCGCTGCAAAAGCAGAGAGAGACAAGGCCCTCCAGCGCTGGCGCGAGGCGGGGATCGAAGTCAAGAAAGCCCCGGGCTACAAGACGAAGCAGTTTGATGAAGAGTCCTACAAGATGGGTGACAAGTACCAGGGGCAATCAGCTGAAGAGCGCGCCAAGACCGACAAAGGACTTCAAGACAGGAGACGCCTTCTCGAAATCAGGGGCGAAGTGCGCCGTCGCGTCGAAGAAAACCCCGAGTTGTGGGACAAGATGACCCCTGAAGAACGCAATAGGATTGGCATGCCGACTCGACCAGTTAAGCGCAGCCAGTGACCTGACTATTGCCTACCTGCTAATGCCTACCTGCTAAGCCCATGACCCAAGCCCTCATCATCGTCGACATCCAGAACGACTACTTCCCCGGCGGCAGGATGGAGCTCGTCGGCGCCAACGAGGCCGCGGGCGAGGCGGCGCGGCTATTGCGCGCTTTCCGCGAGCATGGGGCGCCGGTCTTCCACATCCAGCACGTCTCGACGCGGCCCGGCGCGACCTTCTTCCTGCCCGACACCGAGGGCGTGAAGATCCACGAGAGCGTGGCGCCGCTCCCATCCGACAAATTTCCCCACATGTGCATCGACGCTACCACTCGCTCGGCCGCGGATCTGGGGTTCGAATGCCAGCTCGCTCACGATGCGTGTGCGACTCGAGATCTCCTTCGGAGGATCGAAGGTTGCGGCGCGGGATGTGCATACGGCGTTTATTGCGGCGCTGAATGGGGCGTTTGCGAAGGTGGTGGGGGCACTTGAAATCGCGCCCGCAGCGACATAGCGCAGTCCTGCCGTTCTCGTTGGCATTATTTCGGCTTAGGCGAACCTGTAGCGGAGACCGCACGCGCTGTGATCAGCGCACCGGTACTCACTATGAAAACCGTCTGGAATCGCACTACTAATGTCCTATTTCGGCCGGCAGCGGACGTCGGGCGCGACGCCTCACAGAGACTAATGATCCCTTGGTCCCTGGCCAGAATCCACGCGAGCCCACCAATAATTCAATGAGTTACATGAGATCCGGGGACGGTCACACATGAAAGAGGAGGTCGCTAGTTGCAGCATGGTTGCAGTAACCGCACTTTGCCTATGTAACCGCCCCGTGGCTCTTGGAAATCCTAATGCTCCCAAAGGGCATTTGGTCTTGACTGCCTCTTGACGATTGTTGGCAGACGTTGTGCATTGCCCTATTCTGCAGAAAGGGGAAAGAACAAAGACCGATGGCCTCTGTTGACGAGACGTCGTCAAGCCCAAGCCTGAATGAGGTCGCGCCAACGGAGGTCGTTGGGCGGGACACCATCTCGCGATACCAGGCGCAATACCGCGCAGCGGCCTATTGCTGTCTGGCCATCCTTCATGGGAAGGGCGTCAACCGAGTCTATTGCGACTATCACGATGATTTCGTCTGTCGCTACTCGGACAATGGCAAGCCGATCTATCACTTCTACCAAGTCAAGACCAAGTCTCAGCGGAATTACCGTTGGGACAAGGGCGACGTCTTTGGTCTGCTGAAGCGGGGCAAGCCCAAAGTAGAAAAAGTCGCAGGTAGCTTTGCGGGGAAGTTGATGTCGCACACCGTGCAGTTCAATCAGTCCTGCGGGAGGGTCGTCTTCCTCACCAATGTCCACCTCGATGACGACCTTGAAGCAGTTGTCGTCGCTCTTGAGGCAAGTGATTTCTCAAACGAGATTCTGGCGGCCGTAGCCGATAACTTCAACGCCGCTTTTGTAAACGGTGCACCTTTGTCACCAGAAGCCGTTAAGGAGAAGGTTGGCAGACTGCTCTTGGAATCTGGGGTTGGCCATCTCGATCCGCAGGACTCAACGTTCGGAGCGTTGGCGCGCGAGGCGATTTTTCAATACAGCGAGATAGACCTTAACCATGGTGAGAGTGCGGAGATCATTCAGAGTCTGCTCGCCCTAGTGCAAAAGAAGTCGTCAACAAAGGTCATTGCCGACATGACGGAGGCGGATTTCGATGATGTCGTTGGAGTTGGTATCGCTGACCTATTGGAGATTCTCAGCATATCCAAGGGCGCATATCGGGAACTGATTGCGGGCGGGGATCCCAAGGCGATCAAGAACGCGTCGATCATCCAAAGAAAACTCAAGCAAGCGGACGCCGGTGATGAGGTCATCGAGACTTGTTCGAGGTTCAAGGTCGAATGGGACATTTGGTTTCGGGACAAGCGGCACTCGCTTCCTGAGTTTGACCTGAACTTCCTATTGAGCCAGCTGGACAACCTGAGGGCCCGATGGACAAAGGGCGACCTCAAGTTTGCGGACCTTGAGCCGGAAATCGTCAAGCTCTGGGAAGCTCTGAAAGCGAAAGGCCTCGCGCAGACGCTATCCAAGGAGCTGCTGGTCGGTGGTGTCTTTGCAGCCCTCGTGCGTAGCGAGTCCGTCTGATGGACTTTGAATCCCTGTTCGGTGCTATTCGACGCCAGGGGCTCGAGCTGTCGTTCGACAACCCCGAGCAGGGCATGACGCCGGGTCTGAGCAACGAGGCGCTCTTTCACTTACCGCTGCTGGCTATAACAGTCTTGATGTTAGCGAAGGACAGGCGGAAGCCAAGAACCGATGAGCTGGGGCAGTTGGTGGGCGAATGCTTCGAACGCACCTTCGTCGGGTTCAAGGGTTCATCCCAACACCTTGGTTGGTCTGCGAACTTGAGGGTAAGGACGATTCGCGCGCTCACTTTTCTTGAGGCTGCCCGGCTCGTGACCATAGACGGGGCACAGGGACGAATCGCCGCGACTGCATTGGGCAGAAAGGTCATTGACGCAGGCTTGCGTCTGCCCGACAGGGATCTTGGCTACATGCTGCGGGTAATCGAGCGCAGCTATCGGAACATCAGTGCGGAACGTCAGGTGTCTTTGGCGCTGTCATGAGACTGCGGACGCTGAAAATCGAAGCAGAGGGGCCTAACGGCTGGGCATCGAACGAGCTCGTATTCGGCCGTGAGATTACGGAGCTGTTTGGGCCGAACGGCTGCGGCAAAACGCCCGTCATTCACTCAATTGCCTATTGCCTCGGCTACCCGGTGAAGTATCGAGACGACCTGCTGTCGAAATGCTCGGCGGCCGTGCTCACCCTTGAGTCGGAAGGCAGCGTTGTCGAACTGCGCAGGAAGATAGGTTCGCAGTTCGATGTCGAGGTTCGCGCCGGTGAGAACTTTAGGGGTTACTACTCTGAAAAGGAATACAGCGCCTACCTGCTAGATCTATTCGGGTTTGGCGTGCCAACGTTGACGAGTGCGGCGGGAGACGCAACAACGCCTTATATGGCAACGCTGCTTCCCTTGTTCTTCCTCGATCAGGATCATGGCTATACGTCTCAATACCACGCGCAAAACAACTTCATTCGCGATCAGTATGCAGAGATGATGCGATTGGTGTTCGGGCTGCCACCGAAAAACTCATTTGACCAAAAGAAGTTGGTCCTGCAGAAGAAGCAACGCGTAGAACAGCTTGATCGCGCCATCGTTAAGCGGCGCGAGATGATTGCCGAGTTGACCGAGGACTTAGGGAAGGTGCGTCGAGACCTTGCCATCGTCGATGCTGAGATAGCGGCCCTTCAAGGCCAGCTGCAGCGGTTGAAGGACAGCAAGAGCTTGAAGACCGACGCCGAATCGGCCTTGGATGAGTTGATCTATGGCAAGACATCCGAGCGGCGCAAATTGGTATCTGAAAGCAACGAGCTTCAGGTGCGGATCAATGGGTTCGACAGAATTCGCAACGAAATTGAAGTCGAAGTGAATACCCTGTCCCTAAATGAGGAGGCACGTCGTCTTTTCAGCTCGTTTGAGGACATTTGCGCAAACCCGCAGTGTGGGCTGTTTCTGGGTAGTTCGGAGTCATATGGAAAAAACCTTCTCTATCTGCGCGACCAGCTAAAGGACTTGAACCGGAATACAGAAGGACAGAGGGCGCGAGTCGCCAGCTTGGTCCAGCAGGTGGACGCCGTAACCGTAGAGATTCAAGGGCTCGAAGAGCGTCGTGCCGAGATTTCCGAAGGGTCAGAGTCAGCGGCGCTTGTCCAGGCCATTAGCGATCTCACCCGACGCGTCTACGAACTGCAGCGCGAGCGCGAGGGCCTCACTGAAATCACGCTCAACGAGAAGGAATACATCGCGTTTATGAACGAGCGCGAGCTAGTTCAGAACGATCTCGCCTCACTTGGCGGAACGTCAGGAGCCGTCGATCTTCGCGCTATCGAAATTCGCGCGAATTGGCGCGCGGGCATCAGGCGTTGGTTGGATGTCCTGAACACGCCGAATATATCTAAGGAAATTGAGCTTGAGGGGGATTGGGGTCTGAAGTTTGGCGAAGAGAAGATTGGGCAGTTCAAAGGAAGCACCCTGTTGCGGGTTGTCTTGGCTATTCACACAGCGATGTTTGAGCTGCATGTAATGGACAAGTCTAAGAAATTCCGATTTCTAATTCTTGATACCCCTCGTCAGCAGGACATCGACCGCGAGACGATGGGAGCCTACATTGAGGCCTTGAAGAAGCTTGCTGCGGAACACGCGGCTCAGGTGGTGTTTTCCACGACTGACTATCACTATCAAGGCCGCGAAGGCGACCGCGAATGGCTGCCCACTTTCCCGGGCCCCGAGCAAATGATGTTCCTCGGACCACCGGTGGCCCCGCTGGGGCTTCCACCGCCACTCGGAACATGAACGCGTTGCCAGCTATCGACTTTCCTCTCACGTATCGGCGTATTGGCGAGTTCGTCGTCAGCTTTCAGTGGATCGAGGACTTGCTGCGCCAGATCGGTTGGTTCATTCTCGATCCTTCGCGGGCCGAGTGGCCGCCAAAGCAACTGCGAAATGAGACTACTGCGGCCTTGTCGGATAAGGTTGATAGCTTGTTTGCTGAGGCGATAATGAAATGCGGTCTCGAGGATGCCGAGCAGCGCAAGGCTGACTTCCATTCCCTCATCATGCGCTTCCATGAGATTCGGAAGCTCAGGAACAGGCATCTGCATTCAGCATACATTGAGCTGAAGGCTGGCGGCGAAGCCCAGGCGCTGCTGCGCTCCAATCCAAAGTTCGACATTGATCCAGAGACGAACGAGACGCTCATCGACCAAGTAATCATTGGTCCTGAGTCGTTCGATGGAGAGATGAAGGAGATGGCGGAGATTGCCGCCGCGCTTGGCATTCACTACCGGCAGCTGATTCATCTTCTGCCGACGTAAGGGGGGTTGCGGGCCGCGCGACTGAGGCAATCCCCGTAACGGTCGTTGCGGGTCGTTGCCACAGCGTGCGGATGCCAGAAAGCCAAAGAAATGTCGCGACTACATTGCTTCGCGGACTGTAGGAAGCAGATATGAAACTATGTGAAGAACGAGATGAAAGCGGAGTCGTTCGCCGCGGACCCAAGGGCGAATGACTGCAATGGGTCGTAAGCAGACATCGCTGAGACAACTGCGCGCTACTTCCCAACACCCCACGAATCGCGCAGTGTCACTGCGCGATTGAAAATCGGCTCGCTAGGCTTGGAGCGCTTCCGATCCACAACGAAATACCCGTGCCGTTCGAACTGAAATCTTTCTTCCGCTCTTGCTTCCTTCAATGACGGTTCCAGACAGGCAGTGATCACCCTCCTCGCATTCGGATTCACATCATCGAGATAAGTGTGCGACCCCGTCCCCGGCTGAGGCTCTCGGAACAACCTCTCATACAACCGCACCTCGCACCGATACGCCTGCGCCACGGAGAGCCAATGAATCACGCCTTTCACCTTCACGCTCTCCGCGCCCGGCGTTCCTGACTTCGTCTCCGGCATGTAATCGCAGTGCACCTCGTCGACCTTGCCGTCGGCGCCCTTCGAATAGCCGGTGCAGCGCACGACGAAGCCGTACTTCAATCGCACCTGGTTACCGGGGAATAGGCGGAAGTAGCCCTTGGGCGCCACCTCCATGAAATCCTCGCGCTCGATCCAGAGCTCGTTCGTCATCGGCAACGAACGCTTGCCCCAATCGGGCTTCTGCGGATGGTTCGGCGCGAAGCATTCCTCGACGTGGCCCTTGGGCCAGTTGTCGATCACGAGCTTGAGCGGATCGAGCACTGCGATGCGGCGGGGCGCGACCTCGTTCAGGTGCTCGCGCATGGAGTCCTCGAGCACCGAGTAGTCGATCCAGGAGTCGGCCTTCGAGATGCCGACGCGGTCGATGAAGATCTTGAAGCCCTCGGGCGTGAAGCCGCGGCGCCGGCATCCCACCAGCGTCGGCATGCGCGGATCGTCCCAGCCGTCCACGTGGCCCTCGTCCACCAGTTGCTTGAGGAACCGCTTGCTCATCACGGTGTACGTGAGATTGAGGCGCGAGAACTCGATCTGCTGCGGGAGAGGGCGCTGCAACAACCCGAAGGAGGCGATCTTCTCCAGCACCCAGTCGTAGAACGGCCGCTGGTCCTCGAACTCCAACGTGCACAACGAATGCGTGATGTTCTCGAGCGCGTCCTCGATCGGGTGCGCATACGTGTACATCGGGTAGATGTGCCACTTGTCGCCGGTGCGATGGTGCTCGGCGTTCTTGATGCGGTAGATCGCCGGGTCGCGCATGTTGATGTTGGGCGACTTCATGTCGATCTTGGCGCGCAGCACGTGCGTCCCATCCGCGTGCTTGCCGTCGCGCATCTCGCGGAAGAGCTGCAGGTTCTCGTCCGCCGATCGCTTGCGATAGGGCGATTCCATCCCGTGCTCGGTGAGGGAGCCGCGTGTGGCGCGCACCTCCTCGGCGGTCTGCGAATCGACATACGCGTCGCCGTGCTTGATCAGCTCCTCGGCGAACTCGTACATCCAGTCGAAATAGTCGCTCGCGTGATAGAGGTGCTCGTCCTTCTCGCCCCAATGGCAACCGAGCCAGTGCGCCGCGTCCAGGATCGAATCGACGAACTCCTGCTCCTCCTTCTCCGGGTTGGTGTCGTCGAAGCGCATGTGGCACACGCC
>CAYQVE010000081.1:0-12459 GCA_964420785.1 uncultured Enterobacteriaceae bacterium
GAGTGAGCAGCTGAGTGTAGGTAGTTCGAAGCACAGGGCGCTGCACCGCGTTGCCCTTTCCACCCGGCGTGCACAACGCGACGCGACACCTTGCACGAGCGCGTTCACTGTAGAACACAAGTCGCAGGGCTCCGGCTTCCGGCTGCATCGGGAACCTACATTGAAAACGAATCCCTACACCTTGACCTAACAGGATTTTCCAAACTATAGTGTGCCGATGGACACGGAATTGGCTACCCTCGAGGAAAAAATTCGGCAGGCGGCACGACTGTGCCAGCGGCTGCGCGACGAAAACCGGGGGCTGCGCCAGCAACTGGCCGCATTGCAGGGCGACAAGCGGCAGCTCGCCGAGAAGATCGACGGGGCGCGCAGCCGACTCGAGACCCTGCTCAAGCAGATCCCCGAATAACGTTCCGGATGAATCAGAAATCCAAGACCCTTGATGTCACCATCATGGGCCGGACCTACAAGGTCGCGTGCTCCGAGGAGGAGAGGAACGCGCTTCTCTCGGCGGTGGCTTATCTCGATCGGAAGATGAGCGAGATCAAGAGCGCAGGCCGGGTGGCGAGCGCCGAGCGCATCGCCGTCATGGCCGCGCTCAACATCACCCACGAGCTGCTCAGCTCCAGAAACAACGCGAGCGGCTTTGACATCGAGGGACTCAGGCGTAGAATGGCCGCAATGGAGGCGACGCTCGATCAGGCCCTCGCTCCGTAGTTGCGAAGGCGCCAGGTAGGTCGGGCAGTGCCCTAGGAATTGTCCCCTGCGGTGTACGCCAAGACCCGGAAAATTCTTGAACCAACAGACTGGATTTGGTTGCAGACCCAAGTGTCACTGTTGTGCGCGTCCCTAGTCGGATGTACCTGATGTGACCGGAAAGCGACCACCTTGAACCGAAAGGTTCAGGAATCGGCTCTACCGGACCCGGCGGGCGATTCCGCAAATCCAAAACGCAGGCACGCGACGTCGTTTTGGTTTGGTGGGCCTTGAATTCAATTCCTTTCGACCATGCCATACTGGTTGATGAAAGCTGAACCCAACGAGTTCGGGATAGACGACCTCGCCGCGGCCCCCGGCAAGACTACCGCCTGGTTTGGGGTGCGCAACTACCAGGCGCGCAACTTCATGCTCAAGCAGATGCAGATCGGCGACAAGGTCTTCTTCTATCACTCGAGCTGCCCCGAACCGGGCATCGCAGGTATCGCAGAAGTCTCGTCGGCGGCGTATCCCGATGCAAGCCAGTTCGATCGGAAAAGCCCGTACTTCGACGCCGAGGCGAAGCGCGCGTCGCCCCGCTGGTTCAACGTTGACGTGCGCTTCGTCTGCAAGACCCCGCTGGTGAGTCTTGCCGAGCTGCGCAGCCACCGCGAGCTGTCCAAGATGCGCACTCTCGCGCGCGGCAACCGGCTTTCAATCACCCCGGTGAGCGCGGACGAATGGGAATTCATCACCCGCCGCCTGATGAAGCTCTGAGCCGATGCCTGCGCTGCAGAACGACACGCTGATACGGGCATTGCTCAGGCAGCCGACCGCGTACACGCCGGTGTGGCTGATGCGCCAGGCCGGACGCTACCTTCCGGAATACAACGAGACGCGGCGCCGCGCGGGGAGCTTCCTCGCTCTGTGCAAGACGCCATCGCTCGCAGCCGAAGTCACGCTGCAGCCGATCGAGCGCTTTCCTCTGGATGCGGCGATCCTGTTCTCGGACATTCTCACCATTCCCGACGCGATGGGATTGGGACTCTACTTTGCGGAGGGAGAGGGGCCGCGCTTCGAGCGACCGCTACGCGACGAGACCTCGATCGCGAAGCTCGCCGCACCCGACCCGAGCGAGAGCTTGCGCTACGTCACCGACGCGATCGGCGAGGTCCAGCGCACCCTGGCGGGCAAATTACCCCTCATCGGGTTCTCGGGCAGTCCTTACACGCTCGCCTGCTACATGGTGGAGGGGCAGACGAGCGACGACTGGCGCAACGTTAAGCTCATGCTGCACCAGCATCCCGGCCTTCTTCATCGTCTTCTCGAGACCAATACCCAGGCCGTCACGGCCCATTTGAACGCGCAGATCGACGCAGGCGTGAACGTGGTGATGATCTTCGACACGTGGGGCGGGAGCCTTTCGGCGGCGGCGTACAGGGAGTTCTCGCTCGAATACATCCACAGGGTGTTGTCCCAGCTCAAGCGCAACTCGGGCGCGGCGCGGGTTCCGGTCATCGTATTCACGAAGGGCGGGGCGCCCTGGCTTGAGCGGATCGCCGCGACCGGATGCGATTGCGTCGGTCTAGATTGGAGCGTCGACCTCGGAGATGCGCGCCGGAGAATCGGGGCCGGTGCCGCGCTCCAGGGAAATCTCGATCCCACGGTGTTGCTGGCGTCGCCGGAAGTCGTCCGTCGCGAGGTTCAGAAGGCGCTCGAGTCCTTCGGGAGTGGAGCCGGCCACGTATTCAATCTCGGTCATGGCATTTCGCAGTTCACGCCTCCGGAAAACGTGGCCGCCCTGGTCGCGGCAGTGCGCGAATTGAGCCCGAAATTTCACTGACTCACGAAAAAAAGCGCGGTCTTGTGCCTGGGTCGCGCCAAACGACTTATACACAACGCTGCCCGTAAAGGCCCGTCTGGCGCGGAGTTTCGAGGACTTGCCCGGAGAGGTCTGCAATCCGCTGATTCATCAATCTATTTCACTGCGCCCGCATTTTGAGCAAGGAGAAAATATCCTTGCAGAAGTGTGAGTTACAGTAACGTGAAAGCCTTACTCACACAGTTATTCACAAAATTTGTGAAAAACCCGGAAAACCTCAGACAACCAAGCACTTTATCGCAGCGGCCGAACAAATTACTTGAATAGCACGCCGATGTACTTCAATCCGTCCCGATGACGATCCTGCGCGTCGCTCTCGATGTGCCGCTGCCGACCTTGTTCGACTACCGCGCGGAGGATGCGACTCGTGCGGATATCGGCTATCGGGTGCTCGTCCCGTTCGGAAAAACGCGCGTGGTCGGCGTGATCTGGGACGTGGCGACGAAATCCAAGGTAGCGGATTCCCGACTGCGCCCGGCCGAGAGAATCCTGCGAGATGTGGCCCCTCTCCCGCGCGAGTGGCTTGCCTTGGCGGAATTCTGCGGTGGCTACTACCACGGCCCGCTCGGCGAGGTGGTCGCTGCGGCTTTACCACCGCGACTGCGCACCGCCAAGACCGTCCCCCTCCCCCCGCGCGACTACGTCCTTACCCCGACCGGCAGGGAAGCGCTTGCGGAGACTCCGTCGCGGCACCTGCGCCTGCGCGCGCTGCTCGAGAGGCTCGCGCGGGGCCGGGCATCCGAATTGGAACTCGACGCACAAGCGAGGGGGAGCCGAAACCTGGTGAGGCGCGGCATTGAAACGGGCTGGATCGCTTCGATCGAGCCGGAGCGGTCGGAGCCCCGTTTCGTCCACGCGCACGAGCTGACTTCGGAGCAGGGACAGGCAATTGGCGTTCTGCGCTCCGGGCTGGAGAAATTTCGAGTGAGCTTGCTCTTCGGCGTCACCGGCAGCGGCAAGACCGAGATCTATCTCCAGCTGATTGCGGAGGTCCTCGCCCGCGGCAAACAAGTCCTGGTTCTCGTACCCGAGATAGCGCTCACGCCCGCCCTCGAGTCCGCGTTCCGCGACCGATTCCCGGACACGTGCATCGTCACGCAGACGAGCGCTATGGCTGAACTGGAGCGCGTCCGCGGATGGCTCCTTGCCCACGGCGGTCGCGCCGACATCGTGCTCGGCACGCGGCTCGCGGTGTTTGCGCCGCTTCCCCGTCTGGGGCTGGTCGTGGTCGATGAAGAGCAGGATGCCTCGTTCAAGCAACGCGAGGGCGTGCGCTATTCGGCGCGCGACCTCGCAATTGCGCGGGGCCAGATCGCCCGTGCACCCGTCGTTTTGTGCTCAGCCACTCCCTCCCTGGAAAGCTTCTATCACGCGACCTCGGGCAAATACGAGCTCGTATCGCTCACGCGACGTGCCATCGACCGCGCGGCGTTGCCTGCAATACGCCTGATCGACACGCGGGTGCATCCGCCGCACGAGGGAATCGTTCCACCCCTTCTCGAGGCGCTCGCGACACGCCTTGCGCGCGGGGAGCAGTCGCTCGTTTTCCTCAATCGCCGCGGCTATGCGCCGGCGCTGGCCTGCCCCGCCTGTGGCTGGGTCAAGGGCTGCAGGCGGTGTTCGGCGAACATGGTGGTGCATCTGTCAGTGCTGCGGCTGCGCTGCCACCATTGCGGATTGGCCGAGAGCATTCCGCGCGCCTGTCCGGAATGCGGTAACCCCGACTTGCAGACATTTGGACGCGGGACGCAGCGGATCGAGATGCTGCTCGGGGAAAAATTTCCGCAGGCGCGGATCCTGCGCGTGGACAGCGACGCTGCGCGCGCAAAGACCAGGCTCGAAGATCTGCTCGAGCGCGCCGCGCGCGCCGACATCCTCGTCGGCACGCAGATCCTCGCCAAGGGCCATCATTTCGAGCGTCTGACGCTTGCCGGGGTGCTCAACGCTGACAGCGGCTTGTTCTCGAGCGATTATCGTGCGGGCGAGCGGACCTTTGCGCAGCTGCAGCAGGTCGCCGGACGCGCCGGACGCGCGAATCTGCCGGGCGAGGTCCTCATCCAGACGCGCTATCCCGAGCATCCCCTGTATCAGTCGCTAGTTCGTCATGATTACGCGGGGTTTGCAAAGAGCGTGCTGGAGGAGCGTCGGGAGGCCGGGTTTCCGCCCTTCGTCTTCGAAGCTGCCCTGCGCGCGGAAAGCCGCGACTCGGTTCGCGCGCTGCGGTTCCTGCGCTCGGCGATCGGGCGCGCCCCGCAAAGGGGCGCTGCGATCACCGTGTTCGATCCGGCGCCGATGTCGCTCGCGCGACTCGCGGGAGTGGAGCGCGCGCAAGTCCTGCTGCAGTCGAGCTCGCGACCGCGGCTGCAGGCGTTCCTGCGTGAATGGAGCGACTCGCTGTACCGAACGCCGGCGCATGGAGTGCGCTGGCATCTGGACGTGGACCCGATAGAGTTTTGACCGCCCGCGGAAATCAGGCGGGTTTCTTCGCCTGTTTCTTCGCCTTGCGCGGTCGGGTCTTGCCGTGGGATCCCTTGAAGACCTTGCCGCGGAATGTGCGCTTATCGCCTTTGCCCAAAGCTCCATGCTCCCGATAGGAAATCGACCTCTATTGTACCTTCGCGTTCGCGGGTCTGGGCTACGCCTTGGGTATAATACTGAGCATTTCGGCCAATCAATGTCAGCCGAGATCAAGTCTCACCTCACCGAGTTGCTTACGCGCGCACTGGCCAAGGTCGCGCCGCAGCAGCCGGGTTCGCTGATTTCCCTGGAGCGACCCAAGCAAGCCCAGCACGGGGATTTTTCCTGCCCGGCGGCAATGCAGCTCGCACGTGCGCTGAAACGCAATCCGCGAGAGCTTGCGCTCGAGCTCGTCGCGGCGCTGCCTCCCTCGGAGTGGCTCGAACGCGCCGAAGTCGCCGGCAACGGGTTCATCAACCTGCGCGTGCGCCCCGTGGCCAAACAGCACATCGTCGAGACCATTCTTACCGAAGGCGACCGCTACGGCCTTGCCGACCGTGCCGGGGGTCGCCCGGTGATGGTGGAGTTCGTATCGGCCAATCCCACCGGGCCGCTCCACGTCGGGCACGGCAGGCAAGCGGCCCTCGGCGACGCGATCGGCGCTCTGCTCGAATCGCAAGGCTGGCGCGTAACGCGGGAGTTCTACTACAACGATGCGGGCGCGCAGATCCGCAATCTGGGACTCTCGGTACAGGCGCGGGTTCGAGAAAAACTCGGTGCGCGGGCGGAATTTCCCGCCGACGGCTATCGCGGCGACTACGTGCGCGAGATCGCTGAAAAATTTCTCAAGACGGGCAACGTCGACGGCGAGGATTTGGAAGCCGTAACCCGCTTTGCTGTGGCCGAACTTCGGCGCGAGCAGGATCTCGATCTGCAGGCCTTCGGCGTGCGCTTCGACAGCTATTATCTGGAATCCTCGCTTTACCGGGACGGCCGCGTTCAGAAGACGGTTCAGGCGCTCATCGACGCGGGCAAGACCTTCGAGCAGGACGGCGCGCTTTGGCTCAAGACCACCGAGTACGGCGACGACAAGGACCGCGTCATGCGCAAATCGGACGGCGCCTATACCTACTTCGTGCCCGACGTCGCCTACCACCTGGCGAAGTGGGAGCGCGGCTTCATTCGCGCAATCAACATCCAGGGTTCCGACCACCACGGCACGGTGACTCGTGTGCGCGCCGGGCTGCAAGCCGCGTCTTCGAAATGGGAGCGCGCGGTTCCGCAGGGCTATCCCGACTACGTGCTCCACAAGATGGTCACGGTAATGAAGGGCGGCGAGGAGGTAAAGATCTCCAAGCGCGCCGGCTCGTACGTTACGCTTCGCGAGCTGATCGACGAGGTCGGACGGGACGCGGTGCGGTTCTTCCTGCTTT
Source organism: uncultured Enterobacteriaceae bacterium (assembly GCA_964420785.1). Taxonomy (GTDB): domain Bacteria; phylum Pseudomonadota; class Gammaproteobacteria; order Burkholderiales; family SG8-39; genus VBDM01. Next base: position 6,469 of record CAYQVE010000081.1, read on the forward strand.
CGCGCAAGGCCGACGCGGATTTTGTGTTCGACATCGATCTTGCCAAGTCGCAATCCGAAGAGAATCCCGTCTACTACGTCCAGTACGCGCACGCCCGGATCCGCTCTGTGCTGGAACAATGGAGAACGCAGTTCGGCGGCGAGGTCACGAGCACATTGAACGCCGCCAATTTTGATCCCCTCAGGAACGCGGATCTCGCACCGCTCGCCGGCGCACGAGAGCTGGCGCTTCTCCAACGATTGGGCGAGTATGCCGAAATCCTGGAAAACGCCGCGGCGGAGCTCGCTCCGCACCAGATGGTGTTTTATCTTCGCGAGCTGGCGGGTGAATTTCACAGTTACTATAATGCCGAACGCATACTGGTCGCCGAGGCGCCGCTGCGATCGGCGCGCCTGGCTCTGTGCCTTGCCGTGCGGCAAGTGCTTCGCAACGGGCTTTCGTTGCTGGGCGTCAGTCAGCCCGAGAAAATGTGACGCCTTACCCCTATGAGTTTCGACTACAAGCAAATACCCCCGTCCAGACCGGACTTCTCCGGCAGCTTCTTGATCGGCCTTTTCTTCGGTTTTCTCCTGGGCCTGGGCGTGGCGGCCGGAATCGCGATCTATTTCTTCAAGACACCCATTCCGTTCGCCGACAAGCCACGGACGCCGGACAAGGCTCCGCTCGTGGATCAGAAACTGCCTGAGCCACCGAAGGCAGCCAAGGCGGAGGACAAGCCTCGCTTCGATTTCTATCGCATCCTCCCCGGAAAAGAGGAGCCCGTCACCGAACGCCAGATCCGGGAGGCGGCCAAGCAAGCCGGCAAGCCCGGCGCACCCAAGGACAGCTATTTCCTTCAAGCCGGCTCATTCCAGAACCCGGCCGATGCGGACAACCTCAAAGCAAGGCTCGCGTTGATGGGCCTGGAAGCGAGCGTGGAGCCGGCCAATCTCGCCGAAAAAGGCGTGTGGTATCGAGTACGGCTCGGGCCCTACACCCGCGTGGACGAGATCAACCGCGTCCGTCAGCAGCTGACGCAGAACGGAGTGGACGCGTCGCTGGTCAGAATCACCGATGTCGCCAAGAATTGAGTCACCCCAAGGAGAAGTCCCATGGTCTTTCGTCTGCTGAGCGTGTTTTCCGGCCTGTTCCTTGCCTTTGCCGCGTACGCTCAGGGCTCGCCCGTCGAGGGCGTCGATTACATCGAATTGAAGCCGCCCCAGGCCGTGGAGTCCTCGGGCAAGATCGAAGTGCTCGAGTTCTTCTGGTACCGCTGCCCACACTGCTACGCGCTGGAGCCCGATCTCGAATCCTGGGCGAAGCGATTGCCGCGCGACGTGCAGTTCAAGCGCTTGCCGGGAATTCTGAACGAAGACTGGGCGGCCGATGCCCGGATTTTCTACACGCTGGAGGCCATCGGAGAGCTCGAGCGGCTGCATCGGTCTTTGTTCGACACCATCCACCAGCAGGGCGGCGTGAGGCTGCGCGGCGATGCCTTCGCCAAATGGGCGGCCGACTGGCTCGCCAAGCAGAGCGTGGACATGGCCAAATACGACGCCGCTTTCCGCTCCTTTACGGTCGAAAGCAAGCTGCGCCGCGCGGCGCAGATCGGCCGCTCATACCGACTCGACGGAGTACCGACTCTAGCCGTGCAGGGTCGCTACCTCGTCATCGCGAGCACTTCTCGCAAGGCGATGCTCGCCACCGCCGACTTTCTCATCGGAGAAGCCCGCAAGCAACTCGCAAAAGCAAAGCCCTAGCGTGGCGGGGCTTGCGCCCGAGCGAATGGAACCGCGAGGCCGCCTGAAAAAATGGCTGTTCGCGTCGGCGTTCGCCCTGGTCGCCGGCGCCGCATCGGCCCAGATCCAGCTGGGGCGCGAATTCCAGCGCATCGAACCCCAGCGTCCGGTCGCTGCGGCCGGACGCATCGAGGTGATCGAATTCTTCTACTACGGCTGCCCGGTCTGCTACGAAACTCAGCCGTTTCTTTCCCGCTGGCTCGGGACGGCACCCGAATACGTCGCAATCCGTCGCGTGCCGGCGCTTTCCACGGAGGCATGGGAACCTTTCGCGAAGCTGTTCTATACCCTCGAGACGCTGGGACAGGTCGGCCGACTCCACTGGCCGGTCTACGATCATTTTCACTTCGAAAACGTAATGCTCAACAACGAGAAAATCATGGCCGATTGGGCGGCGCGCAACGGCATCGAGCGACAGAAGTTCGTTGAGGTTTACGGCTCATCGGAGGTCGCGGCCCGCGTCGCGCAGGCGCGCGAGCTGCTGAAGGCCTACGACGTGCGCGCGGTGCCGACATTCATCGTCGACGGCAAGTTCCTGACCTCGGCGCGCCTGGCGGGCGGCACCGAACAGGTCATCCAGGTGGTCGACCATCTGGTGAGGCTCGCGCGCGAAGAGCGCCTCCGATAGGCGCCGCGCGCCGCCGTCCGGTGTTACCCGACCCCAAGGTCTTCATCACTGGCGCATCGAGCGGGATCGGCGCCGCGCTCGCGGCGCACTACGCGCGCCAAGGAGCGGTGCTCGGCCTGTGCGCAAGACGGCTGGCTCCGACGCAGGGGCTCTTCTCGAGCCTGGCCTGCGCAGGGTCCTGCTATCAGGTCGACGTGACCGATACCGCCAGCCTGCAGGTTGCGGCGGATGATTTCATGGAGCGCTTCGGAGTACCCGACATCGTGATCGCGAATGCGGGCATCAGCGTCGGCACCTCCACCGAGAATCCGGAGGACCTTCCCGCCTTCCGCAAGATCATGGACACCAACGTATTCGGAATGGCCGCGACGTTTCAGCCGTTTGTTGCGCCGATGCGCGCGCGCGGCAGCGGCACGCTGGTCGGCATCGCGAGCGTCGCGGGCTTTCGCGGGCTGCCCGGCGGAAGCGCCTACAGCGCTTCCAAAGCGGCAGCAATCACCTATCTGGAGAGTCTACGGGTGGAGCTTCGCGACTCGGGGGTGGCCGTGGTCACGATCTGCCCCGGCTATATCCGCACCGCGATGACGGCGTCGAACCGCTATCGAATGCCGTTCATCATCGACGCAGAGGAAGCGGCGCGGCGCTTTGCCCGGGCGATCGCCAGAAAGCGCCGCTTCACGGTCATTCCCTGGCAGATGGCGCTCGTTTCCATTGCGCTTCGCCACCTGCCGCGCTGGCTGTTCGACCGGCTGTTCGCGCGCGCACCGCGAAAGGCGCGCGGTCATTTGTGAGCGGGCCAGAGGCGAGACTCGTCGACGCCGTGGGTACGCGGCACTCGCCGGCGCGACGCGACGCGCGCATCGTGAGTCTGGTGCCCAGCATCACGGAGCTCGTCTGCGATCTCGGACTTGCGGCACAACTCGTGGGCCGAACCGGCTTCTGCGTCCGTCCCCGCGAGGTCGTTCGCCGGATCCCCAAAGTCGGCGGCACCAAGGATATCGATCTCGAGAAGCTACGTGCGCTGCGGGCTACTCACGTCATCCTCAATATCGACGAGAACAGGGAGAAGGACGCTCGCGCGCTCGCAGAGTTCGTTCCAGTGCTGATCGTCACGCACCCGCTCGCGCCGATCGACAACCTCGCGCTCTACCGACTGATCGGCGGAATATTCGGGCGGGAGGACCAAGCCGAAGGGCTGTGCGGCGAGTTCGAAGCGGCGTACGCGGCGCTGCAGTCGGCGGCGCGCAGGTTTCCTCTTGATCGCGTGCTCTACCTGATATGGAAAAATCCCTGGATGACGGTGTCGCGCGATACCTACATTTCGCGGATGCTCGCCCTCGTAAAATGGGAAACCGTCCCGGAGGAGTGCGGCGATCGCTACCCCGAGATCCGGCTCGACAGCGGCGTGCTCGACGGAACCGACGCGGTGCTGCTGTCGAGCGAGCCGTATTCGTTCGGAAGAAGACACGTCTCGGAGCTGCGCACGGAGCCCTTGCTTGCGAAGAAAAGGATCGCTCTCATCGACGGGGCGATGACCGCGTGGTATGGCAGCCGCGCGATCGAGGGTCTGGGCTATCTCCGGCGATTCCGCGAGGGGCTCGGTCGCTCCGCCGGATAATTCTCCCGGGGGCGGCGGGCGGCCTACGCGGGAACGCTCACATAAGACCCCGGGGCGTCCTCGAGCACTTGAAGAGCCCCCGTGCCCGGAACGCGGGCCGGCGCCCGGCCGGGCCCGTTCAGTCCGGCCACCCAGGCCTGCCAGTCGATCCACCACGAACCTTCGCTACGGGTCGCCCCTGCCTGCCATGCGTCGGCCGATTCGGGGAGCTCGGATCCGGTCCAGTAGCCGTATTTTTTCGCCGACGGCGGATTCACGATGCCGGCAATATGGCCCGAGCCGCCGAGCACGAACCGCGCGGGCCCGGAGAGGAGGCGCGCGCCCTTGTAGGTGGATTTCCAGGGCGCGATGTGGTCCGCAAGAGTGGAAACGAAATACGCCGGTATCGCGATCTTCCCGAGGTCGATCGGCACGCCGCCGAGCGTGATGCCGCCAGGATCCCTGAGCCGGTTGGCGAGGTACATGTTGCGCAGGTAGAAACTGTGCATCTTCGCCGGCATGCGCGTGGAATCGGAATTCCAGTAAAGGAGATCGAACGGAAAGGGATCCTTCCCTAGCAGGTAGTTGTTGACGACGAACGACCACACCAGATCGTTCGCGCGCAGCATGTTGAAGGTAGCCGCCATCTCGGAGCCCTCGAGGTAGCCACGCTCCTGCATGCGCCGTTCCAAGTTCTCGACCTGCGCTTCGTCGATGAACACCCCGAGCTCGCCCGGGATGGAAAAATCGAGCAACGATGCGAAGAACGTCGCCGAGGCGGCGCGCAGGTCTCCCTTTTCCGCCATCCACGCGAGCGTCGCGCCGAGCAGCGTTCCTCCGAGGCAGTAACCGATGATGTTCACCCTGTTCTCGCCGGTCGCCTGGCCGATCGCATCGAGCGCCGCAAGCGGCCCCTCGAACATGTAATTCTCGAACGCCTTGCCGGCATAGCGCCCGTCGGGATTGACCCAGGAGATCACGAACACCGTGTGGCCCTGGTCGACGGCCCAACGGACAAAGGAATTCTTCTCGCGCAGATCGAGGATGTAATACTTGTTGATCCACGGGGGGATCACAAGAAGCGGCTGTTTGAAGACCGTTTCCGTGCTCGGGGCATATTGGATGAGCTGCATGAGCTCGTTCTGGAAAACCACTTTTCCGGGGGTGGTGGCGACGTTCACGCCGAGCTTGAATGCCTTTTCGTCGGCCATGCGGATGCCGCCGCGCTCGATGTCGGCGAGGAGGTTGTTCAAGCCGCGGATCAAATTCTGTCCGCCGGACCGCAAAGTCTCGCGCAGAACCTGCGGGTTAGTGAGAGCGAAGTTCGACGGAGACAGCGCGTCGATATATTGGCGCGTGTAGAAATTCACCTTCTTCTGCGTCTCCTCCGGCAAGCCCTCGACGGAAGATACGGCGTCGTGCATGTGACGTGCAGCGATCAGGTAGGACTGCTTGATGTAGTCGAACAGGAACTGGTCCTGCCAGTCGGCGTTGCGAAACCGGTTGTCGCCCTTGGCGGGCTCGGCGACGGGCGGGGCTTCCTTTCCCAGCGTGCGGAGCAGGCTCGACTGCCAGAGCGTGACGTGGTCCCAGAACATCCTCGCCTGCATTTCCGCGAGCTTCCAGGGATCGGCCAGCATGCGCGCGGTTAGGTCCATGAACGCGCGGGCGATCCCGAATTCGTCGCTGGTTGCGAGGCCGCGACCGCCCGCCTGGCGCTGGAGAAACTCCCCCAGAAGGCGGCTGGAGCGCTCCGCGACTTCCGCGAATACCTTCGCGCTCTGGGCGGGATCGTGCGAGGACTGCGTTGCGGGCATGTCGCTAGTCTTGGGCGTAGCGAATCACGCCATCGGCGCCGACCGAACGCCTCCGGCGCCACTGGGAATGGAGGAGGTAGAGGTGGGCCATCGCCTCGCCCAACGCTAAAACGCGCTGATCCGTGTCGAGCCTGCGCGCAAAAAACGTGTCGAGGACGCTCGCACCCGTCT
>CAYQVE010000082.1:0-12302 GCA_964420785.1 uncultured Enterobacteriaceae bacterium
GCCGACCATGGCGAGCGCGGCGAAGTGCACCATCGCCCAGGTCTACGAGACCGTCGAGCTCGGCGCGCTGGACCCCGAGTGCATCGTCACGCCCGGGATTTTCGTGACGCGTGTGGTGAAGGTCCCCCGGCGCGCCCATCGGATTCCCACAGGTGGCGTGACGCGAGGGATATCGGGCCAGGCGGCGGCATGAGCTACACCAAACTCACTCGAGACGAGATCGCCAGGCGCATCGCGCAGGACATTCCCGAGGGCGCGTATGTCAATCTCGGGATCGGTATGCCGACCCTGGTCGCCAACCATCTGCCGAAGGACCGCGAGATTTTCCTACACAGCGAGAACGGCATCCTGGGCATGGGCCCGGCGCCCGCGCCGGGGTTGGAGGACTCGGACCTGATCAACGCCGGCAAGGAGCCGGTTACCCTGCTGACGGGCGGCGCGTACTTCCACCACACCGATTCGTTCGCGATGATGCGCGGCGGGCACCTCGACATCGCCGTGCTGGGCGCGTTTCAGGTGTCCGTTTCGGGAGACCTGGCCAACTGGCACACGGGCGGGGACGCAATTCCGGCAGTGGGCGGCGCGATGGACCTCGCGGTCGGCGCGAAGAGCGTATGGGTGATGATGGAGCATCTCGCCAAGAGCGGCGAGTCGAAAATCGTCGAGCGCTGCACTTATCCGCTCACCGGTATCGGCGTGGTCAAGCGGATCTATACGGATCTCGCCGTCATCGAGGTCACGCCGCGCGGCCTGGTGGCGAGCCGGCTGGTGCCGGGACTCGCCTGCGACGAGCTGCAGCGGCTGAGCGGAGTGCCCCTATCGCCCTCGACCGCGCGGGCCGCCGCTTGAGTTCGCGGCGGCGGGCGAATCGATGAGCAACTTCTCGACGGAGGGACGCGAGGACGTCCTACTGCGCCTCGCAGCAGGCCATCTCGAGGGTCCACACGCGCACCGGGACCTCGGTCTTGGCGACGCGGGGCGCCTGCTTGACATGCTTCTCGGCGGACGCCACGACGATATTCGATGTCGTTCGTTGCGCCGCCTGCTTCACTTGCGTGTCGGCCGCGAAAGCGGAAACGGTCAAAAGCGCTGCACTTGCAAACACGATCCTCAGAGCACGCATGGCATTTCTCCTAGTACTGCTGCGGTTATCGAGCCATCCCCTGTCCTCGCTCTTGCCGGCGTCGCGGAAGCGTCAGCTGTGACGGACGACTGCCAAGCTGCGTCCCGCTACGGTCAAGCACTCAAGTCAGGGACCTCGCCAGTTCAGAGAGCAAGACCAATGCCAGGTGCGGAGAGCGCTTTTCAAAGCTGTCTGCGAGCTGACAGGGGTTGGAAGAGGAGAAAGCAAATGAAGATCTGGACGGTTGGATTGCTGTTTTCCGGGCTGACCTTGCTGGCGGGAAGCGCACGTGCACAGGAGGACATGCGCCGCTTCAAACTCACCCCATTCAGCGAGATGACACCCGCGCAGCGCGCGTATGCCGATGCCGTCATGTCCGGCCCCGTCGCGGCCACGGGCAGTGCAGCCGTCGTGCCGGGTGCAGGCACCATCGGCAGCCCGTTCAATGTGTACCTCCGCAGCCCGGCGCTCGCCGAGCGGCTTCGACAGTTAGGCGAGCAAATCCGCTTCAAGAGCTCGCTGCCGGAGCGCCTGAAGGAATTTGCGATCCTGGTGACGGCGCGTCACTGGACCGCGCAGTACGAGTGGTATGCGCACCACCGCCTCGCGCTCAAGGCTGGCTTGAAGCCGGCTGTCGCGCAAGACCTTGCGCGGGGCCAGCGTCCCGCGGGCATGCAGGAGGACGAGGCCATCGTCTACGACTTCTCGCATGAGCTGCACAACGAGCACGCCGTCAGCGACACCACCTTCAAGGCGGCGGTCGACAAGTTCGGTGAACAGGGGGTCGTGGACCTGATCGCCCTCAACGGTTATTACGTGCTCGTCTCGATGATTCTGAACGTAGACCGCACACCCGTCCCGGGCGGCGGCAAGCCGCCTTTGTCCGTTCTCAAGTAGTCCGGGCAAGCCGTCAATTTGGCGCGCCTCGACACTCAAGCCGAGAGAGTCATTCATGTCCGAAGTCGAAGCGAAAGCAAAATCCTCCGACCCGCGCGTCGCGACGGCGATCGCGCATTGGGCGCCGCGCTTCGTGTCGAACGGCGTGTTGCTCGCCGATTTCGAGGAGGTCACCGCCGGGATCGAGCGCTGGGAGGACTGGTGCCGCGCCTGGTGCGAGCGCGGCAAGGTACACGAGACCCTCGGGCGCGAGGCGCTCGCGCAAGGGTACAAGCTCACGGCCGGCGAGCACCTTGTGCGCGCGGCGATGTATTACCATTTCGCCAAGTTCGTTTTCGTGCACGATCGAACGCAGATGCGCGACGCGCACCTGCACTCGGTCGAATGCTACAAGGCGGCGCTTCCCCTCATGCGCCCGGCGGGCGAGCGCGTCGCGATCCCGTTCGACGGAAAGACGCTCTATGGAATACTGCGACGGCCGGCGGGTGCGACGGGACGGTCGCCGATATTGATCATGGCGCCTGGCCTGGACTCCACCAAGGAGGAGCTGCACGCTTACGCGGAGCCGTTTCTCGCGCGAGGTATCGCGATCCTGGCGATCGACGGGCCCGGGCAGGGCGAGGCGGAGTACGAGATCCCGATCTGCGGTGACTACGAGCGCGCTGCGCGCGCGGCGTGCGAGTGGATCGAGCGGCGAGCGGATCTCGACCCGGCGAAGATCGCCATGTGGGGCGTGAGCCTCGGTGGCTACTACGCGCCGCGCGCGACCGCGTACGAGAGGCGCATCCGCGCCTGCATCGCGCTCTCCGGGCCTTTCGAGTGGAAGGAAATCTGGGGCGCACTGCCGGTGCTGACGCGCGAGGCGTTCCGCGTGCGCAGCCACTGCGCGACGGAGGCCGACGCGCTGCGCCACGCCGCGACCCTGTCGATGAAGGAGGCTGCGGCGAAAATCGCCTGTCCGATTTTCATCGTGACCGGGCGCGAGGACCGGCTCGTGCCGGCCTCGCATGCGGAGCGGCTGGCGAAGTGCGTCTCCGGTCCGGTGGAGTTGCTCATCGTCGAGGACGGCGGGCACAATGCCAATAATCGCCCCTATCGCTATCGGAGCCGGACGGCCGACTGGCTTGCCGGGCGGCTGGGGCTCCCCAGGATCTGACGGCCGAGCAGAGGAGAAAACCATGTTGAAACGCGTTTGCTGGACAGCGCTTGCCGCAGCGTCGCTCGCATCGGGCGTCGCCGCCCAGACTTTTCCCAGCAGGACGATTCATCTCGTTTCGGGCGTCACGCCCGGCAGCGCGTCGGATACCACGGCGCGCATCGTCGCCGAGAAACTGCAGGCGAGCCTCGGTCAGGCGGTGATCGTCGAGAACAAGCTCGGGGTCGGCGGGCTGATCGGCGCTGCTTATGTCGCCAAGGCCGATCCGGACGGACACATGATCAGCATCTACACCTCCGCGTTCACGGTGGCGCCGCTCCTTTCCCCCGGACCGCTCGACCCGAAGGAGCTCACGCCGGTCGCGACTCTCGGAACGGTTCCCACGGTGCTGGTCGTCTCGACCGCCAAGCACTACAGGACCGTGGCGGAACTAGTCGCCGCGGCCAAGGCGAAGTCGGGCGCGGTCGTCGCCACGACCGCCGGCATCGGCAGCTCCACGCACATGAACCTTGAGCGTTTTCGCATCGCGGCGGGGATCGAAGTGCTGCACGTGCCGATGAAGGGCGCGCCGGATGCGCTCACCGAAGTGCTCACCGGTCGCGCGGATTTCTATTTTGCCCTGCCGTTCCAGGTGGGGCCGCAGGTCAAGGAGGGCAAGCTGCGTGCGCTCGCGGTGGGCTCGCCCAAGAGGAGCGCGCTCTTTCCCGAGGTCCCGACGACGGTCGAGGCCGGCTATCCGAACTCCGACTATAACTTCTGGATCGGCGCGCTGGTCGCTTCCAAGACGCCGCGCGACATCGTTCTGCGCCTGAACAAGGAATTCGACGCGGCCGTGAACTCGTCCGAGGTGCGCGAGAAATTTCTCAAGTTGGGGGTCGATCCCTTGAGCATGTCGCTGGCCGATTTCGAGGCGATGATCAGGAAGGAGTTCGAGTCGAACGCCCAGCTGATCAAGGCGGCGGGCATAAAAGCCAATTAGAGCGGGCTGCTGAAGCGTCCGCGTGGCATACTTCGCGTTCCTCGAAAAGCCGTCCAGGGAAAAAGTCGATGGCCAAGCCCAAAAAAACCGCCGAGCCGAAAATCATCCGGCCGGACGACATCGACCCGCGCCACGACTGGAAGCGGCCGCTGCACGCGCCGGGCCACACCCAGGTCGATTTCGAGGAACGCATCGACTTCAGGCGGCTGCACGACTACCGTCTCGCGCGCGTGCGCGCGGTGCTCGCTGCCTCGGGCCTGGGAGCGCTCCTTTCGTTCGACCAGCACAACATCCGCTACACCACGAGCACCGTCATCGGCGAGTGGGCGCGCGACAAGCTCACGCGCTACTCGCTGCTTACCGGCACGGGCGATCCGTACATCTGGGATTTCGGCAGCGCGGCCAAGCACCACCGGCTCTACGCCCCCTGGCTGCAGGTCGATCATTGCAAGGCCGGCCTGCTCGGCATGCGCGGCGCGGTCGGCAGCGACATCACGCTGTTTCGCGACGCGGCGAGGGAGATCAAGGCGATCCTCGACGCAGAAGGCGTGGGCGATATGCCGCTCGGCCTGGACGTGGTCGAGCCGCCGATGCTGTTCGAATTGCAGAAGCTCGGGGTGGAGGTGCGCGACGGCCAACAGGTGATGCTCCTCGCGCGCGAGGTGAAGAACGTCGACGAGCTGACGCTCCTCAACATGGCCTCCGCGATGGTCGACGGCGTCTATCAGGACATCGCCGAGGCCCTGAAGCCCGGCGTCAAGGAGTCCGAGATCGTCGCGCTCGCCACCAAGCGGCTCTACGAGATGGGCTCGGACTGCGTCGAGGCGATCAACTCCATTTCAGGCGAGCGCTGCTCGCCGCACCCGCACAATTTCACGGACCGGCTGATCCGGCCCGGCGACCAGGCCTTCTTCGACATCATCCAGTCGTTCATGGGCTACCGCACCTGCTACTACCGCACCTTCAACGTCGGCCGCGCGACGGCGCCGCAGCGCACCGCGTACAGAAGAGCGCGCGAGTGGATGGACAAGGCGATCGACCTTTTGAAGCCCGGGGTAGCTAGCGACAAGATCGCCCGCGCGTTTCCGGAGGCGAAGGAGATCGGTTTTGCGAGCGAGATGGAAGCGTTCGGGCTGAACTTCTGCCACGGGCTGGGGCTCGGCCTGCACGAGCGGCCGCTGATCTCGCGGCTCAGTTCGTTCAGGGAGCCGATCGAGCTCAAGGCAGGCATGGTGTTCGCCGTGGAGACCTACTGCCCGGCGAGCGACGGCATCTCGGCTGCGCGCATCGAGGAAGAAGTGATCCTCACGCCCGAAGGCGCGAAGATCATCTCCCTCTATCCGGCCGAAGAGCTTCCGATCGCAAATCCGTACCGAAGCTAGAGGAGGCGGTTCCCGACATGAGCGTTACGCGAGAGGCACATCCGGCGAGGCGGAGCCAGGAGATCCCCGAAGCGACGCGGCTGCGCTTGTTCCAGCTGCAGGTCGAGATCCGCTACTGTGAAAAGCGCGCCTACGATCTTTTCCTGCAGAACCTGGTCAAGGGGACGAGCCATCTCGCGCTCGGCCAGGAGGCAGTCGCGGCCGGCTTCGCGGCGGCGATGAACCCCGACGACTACAGCTTTTGCACCTATCGCGGCCATCACCACACGCTGGCGCGCGGTGCTTCTATGCTCTCCGTTCTGGGCGAACTGATGGGCCGAGAGTGCGGTTTGATGAAGGGCAAGGGCGGCTCGATGCATCTCACGAGCGTCGCGCACGGGGTAATGGGTTCCTACGCCATCGTCGGCGCGCACCTGCCGATCGCCGCCGGCGCCGCATGGTCGGCGCAGTACCGCGGAACGAAGCAAATCGCGGTCGCCTTCTTCGGCGATGGCGCGACCAATATCGGCGCTTTCCATGAGGCGCTCAACCTCGCCGCGATATGGAAGCTCCCGGTCGTTTTCTGCTGCGAGAACAACATGTACATGGAGTACACGCCGATTTCCGCCGTGACCGCGGTGAAACACCCGGCAGCTGACCGCGCCGCAAGCTACGGCCTGGAGCGCCAGGTCATCGACGGCAACGACGCCGACGTGGTGTACAGCGCCGCGCGCGACGCCGTCGCCAAGGCGCGCTCGGGCGATGGGCCCTCCCTCATCGAATGCCTCACCTATCGGCACAGCGGTCACTCGCGCGCCGACCCGGCGAAATACCGCCCGAAAGAGGAGCTCGAGGAGTGGCTCAAGCACGATCCGCTGACGCTCTATCGGAGCCGGCTGCTCGCCGCAGGGATCGCCGAGGCGAAGCTCGCGCAAATCGAGTCCGAGGCGATGGCGAAGCTCGATCGGGCGACGGAGGCCGCGAAGACCTCGCCCACGCCCGCGCCCGAGTCAGCGATGACCGACGTATGGGCCGACGGAGGCAACGCATGGCGCAACTGAGCTACCGGGACGCGGTCGCCGCCGGGATCGCGCAGGAAATGAGGCGCGATGAGCGCGTCGTGCTCTTCGGCGAAGACACCGCCGCCGCGGGAGGCGTGTTCAAGACCACGGTGGGCCTCTTCGAGGAGTTCGGCCCGAGGCGCGTGAAAGACACCCCGATCTCGGAGCTCGCCATCCTCGGCGCGGCGATGGGCGCGGCGATGACGGGATTGCGGCCGGTCGCGGAGATCATGTTCTCGGACTTTCTCGCCTGCTGCTGGGACTATGTCGCCAACGAGATCGCCAAGACGCGTTATATGAGCGACGGGCAGATCACGATTCCGCTCGTGATCCGCACGGCGAACGGCGCGGGCTCGCGCTTCGGCGCGCAGCATTCGCAGAGCGTCGAGAACTGGGCGATGGCGATACCCGGCCTGAAGGTCGTTGCGCCTTCCACGCCGGCCGACGCGAAGGGGCTGCTCGCCGCCGCGATACGCGATCCCGATCCGGTCGTGTTCTTCGAGCACAAGAGTCTGCTCGCCAACAAAGGCGAGGTGCCCGAGGGCGAGCACGTCGAACCCCTCGGAAAAGCGAAGGTACTGCGCGAAGGCAAGGACATCGTCGTGATCGCGCTCGCAGCCATGGTTCCGCGCGCGCTGAAGGCGGCGGAAGTGCTCGCCGCCGAGCACGGCGTCTCGGCGACCGTGATCGATGTGCGCTCGCTCGTGCCGCTCGATGCGCAAACGCTGCTCGCGCACTCGGCGCGAACGGGGCGCGTGTTCACGGTCGAGGAGAATCCACGGCTGTGCGGCTGGGGCGCGGAAATCGCCTCGGTCATCCAGGAGGAAATTTTCGGCGCACTCAAGGGACCGATCGTCCGGATCACTACGCCCCACGTGCCCCTGCCAGCCGCCGACCAGCTGGAGGACGCCGTCGTGCCCACTGTCGCGCGCATCGTCGTGGAAGTCCGGCGCAGCCTGGATTCGCGCCGTGCGGCGTGAACTGAACGGAGACTGGAGAAAATGGACGTGATCATGCCTCAGCTGGGCGAAACGGTGACCGAAGGCACGGTGGCCAACTGGTACAAAAAGGTGGGCGACGCGGTGCGGGCGGACGAACCGCTGTTCGACGTCGAGACCGACAAGGTGACCACCGAGATACCCGCGATTGCGAGCGGTGTGCTCAAGGCGATCCTGGTCGAGCCGGGAACGACCGTGCCGGTGGGCACGGTGCTCGCCGTGATCGAGCCCGCGCCGAAATGAGCTCCCGAGGAGAGCGGAGTTGACATCCGCAAGAGCCGCGAAGCTCGGCTGGATCGGTACCGGCCGCATGGGCGTCGAGATGGCGCGGCGCTTGGCAAAAGGCGGCTGCGACCTCGCCGTGTGGAACCGCACTCGGGCGAAAGCCGAGCCGCTCGCGAAGGACGGCGCGAAAATCGTCGATTCACTCCCGGAGCTCGCGGGCTGCGACATCGTGTTCTGCATGGTTTCGACCTACGACGACGTCCGGGAAGTGATCGCGGGACCCCAAGGTCTGCTGTCGAAGGCGAAGGGCAAGGGCGGCGTGCCGCGCATGGTGGTGGAGTGCTCCTCGATCTCGCTCGAGGGCTCGGCCGAACTTCGCAAGATCCTCGGCGCGCGCGGCGTCGAGCTGCTGTCCGCGCCGGTCTCGGGCAACGCCAAGGTGATCAAGGCGGGCAAGCTCACCTTCGTCGTCTCGGGCCCCGAGACCGCGTACGACGCGGCCGCGCCCTATCTGGAACTGATGGGGCAGGGTTCGTCCTACGTAGGCGAAGGGGAACTTTCGCGCATCGTCAAAATCTGTCACAACGTGATGCTGGGCGTGGTGACGCAGTGCATGGCGGAGGTCACGGTGCTCGCGCAGAAGGCGGGGGTGCCGCGCCACGCCTTCCTCGATTTTTTGAACAAGAGCGTAATGGGCTCGACCTTTACCCGCTACAAGGCTCCGGCCTTCGTCAATCTCGACTTCCACGTCACGTTTACGCCCCATCTGCTGCGCAAGGACATGGACCTCGGGCTGGAGGCGGGTCGGAAGTTCGAAGTGCCGATGCCGCTCGCCTCGGTGACCCGGGACCTGATCCAATCGATGATGGGCGCCGGGATGACCGAGGAGGACTTCTCGACCTTGCTGCTGCAGCAGGCGAGGGCGTCGGGGATCGAGCTGAAACCGGAAAACAAAGCAGTCGGCGACGGGCTGTCGCAATAATCTTTCACAAAGGAGTTTCATATGAAAAAAACAATTGTCCTTGCCCTAATAGGGCTGGCCGCAGCGGCACCGCAGGCATCGGCGCAGGACTACCCGAACAAGCCGGTGCACGTGATCATTTCCTTCACGCCCGGCAGCTCGACCGACATCGTCGGGCGGATCGTCCTGCAGAAACTCTCCGAAATCTGGGGGCAGCCGGTGATCCCCGAGAACCGCTCCGGCGCCGGCGGATCGATCGGCTCGAACGTCGTCGCTAAGGCCGCGCCGGACGGCTACACGTTGCTCATCAATTCCAACGCGCACACTGTGAACCCCGCGATCTACGCCAAGCTGCCTTACGACACGACCAAGGACTTCGTCGATGTCGCGCCGCTCACATCGCAGCCGAATGTCCTCGTAGTGAACGCCGGGTCGCCTTACAAGAACGTGATGGACATCGTGAATGCGGCGAAGGCGAAGCCCGGCTCGATCAACTGGGGCCATGCCGGGATCGGCAGCGGCACGCACCTCAACACGGAGAAGTTCGTCGACGCGGCCAAAATCAACGTCACCCAGGTGCCCTTCAAGGGCACGCCTGAAGTGATCCAGGCGATGCTGAGCGGCTCGGTGGATTGCTACTGGGCGCCGATCTCGGCGGCGATTCCGCACATCAAGGGCGGCAGGGTCCGGCCGCTCGCCGTGAGCACGGCGAAGCGCAACAGTCAGTTGCCGGACGTTCCGACCACGGGCGAAGCAGGGATCTCGGGGGCGGATGCGCCCCTGTGGTTCGGCATTTGGGCGCCGGCCGGCACGCCGGCGAATATCGTCGCAAAGATCTCCGCGGACACGCGCAAGACCCTCGCCGATCCGGGCGTGCGCGAGAGACTCGGCAACCTCGGCAACGACCCGATGGACATGTCACCCGCGGAGTTCGGCCGTTTCGTGCGCAGCGAAATCGACGAGTACGCGCGCGTCATCAAGGCGGCAGGCATCAAACCGCAGTGATGTCTCAGCCGATCCCGTCGACCTTGCAACCCCGTCTCCGAAGAGGCAGACTTCGAACCACCGGATTTTGAGAAACCGGCCGAGTGCGGCCCGGCGAGGACACCCTATGGCAAAGCAGAGAATCAGCTACGTTCCGCTGGAAAAGATGGACGCGGAAATGCGCGAGGAAATGGAGCGCTGCCAGCGAGAGGGGACGCCGCGGCCGGAGAGCTCCGCGGTGCGCGCGCATGTACCCGAATGCTTCTGGGCGTTCGCCAACTCCTGGCGCGACGTCTTCAAGAACGGCGTCTGTGATCACTCCATCAAGGAGCTGTGCCGGCTCTACGTGTCGCGCTCTGTCCAATGCGAATACTGCGGCAATCAGCGCTCGATCAAGGCGGCCTCGAGCGGCGCCGTCATGGAGGATCACGTCAAAGACCTGCTGAACTTCGAGAAGTCCGGCAATTACGACGAGCGCCAGAAGGCGGCTCTTGCGTATGCCGAGGCCATAACCTGGCACCTGAACACCGATGATGCGTTCTGGGAACGGCTCCACAGGCATTTCAGCGAGCCCGAACTGGTCGAGCTGGGCTGCTTCATCGCGCTCACCATGGGGCAGCAGAGCTGGCTGAGGTTGCTCAACATCGAGCACCACCAGGTGCTCGCAGGCACCTCGGCATCCATGGCACCGGGGTTCGAAGACGCGCGGGCGCTCGCCGAAACGAAGGCTGCGCCCGAATACTGGGTGAACAAAGGCCGCCCGGAAAAGGCTGCGTAGGCTCCCCGCGGGATCCGCCCGCCCGATCTCGCAGCGAACCGGCTCAAGCAGGTGACCTTCGAAGGCAAGGTGTGTCTCATCACCGGTGCCGCCGGCAATCTCGGCCGCGCGGTCGCCGCGGCGTTCGCGTCGGCGGGCGCCTCCTTGATCCTAATCGATCTCGACGACGAGGTCCTGCGGTCCATCTTTGGGCGCGACGACGAGCGCAAGGCGTGCCTTGGCGCCGATTTGCTCGACGCAGCGTCGGTGGCGCAGGCCGTGGCGGCGGTTCGGTTCCCCGGGATCGACGTTCTTTGCAATATCGCCGGCGGCTTCCGCATGGGGTACCCGGTGCACGAGACTCCTGAAAACGTCTGGGAGCTTATGCTCGATCTCAACGCGAAATCGGTGATCAACACAGCACGGGCAGTCGTGCCTAAAATGCTCGCCGCGAGGCACGGAAAAATCGTCAACATCGGAGCGTTCGCGGCTCTCGCCGGCAAAGCGAACATGGGCGCTTACAGCGCGGCGAAAAGCGCGGTGATCCGGTTGACCGAGAGCATGTCGTCCGAATTGCGCGACAAGGGTATCAACGTCAACTGCCTCCTGCCCAGCATCATCGACACGCCGCAGAATCGCGCCGACATGCCCGGCGCCGATCCGCGGCGCTGGGTGGCGCCCGAGGCGCTCGCCGACGTCGTCCTGTTTCTGGCGTCCGATGCCGCGCGCGCGATCCACGGTGCGGCCATTCCCGTGACCGGCCTCGTCTGATAGATTCTTCCGCATGAGAACGCCGGAGGCGCCATGACCGAGGTATTCATCTGCGACGCCGTTCGCACGCCCTTCGGCCGCTATGGCGGCGCGCTCTCTTCGATCCGCACCGACGATCTCGCGACGCTCCCGATTAAGGCGCTCATCGAGCGCAATCCTTCGGTAGACTGGGGCGCCATCGACGACGTGATTTACGGCTGTGTCAACCAAGCGGGAGAAGACAATCGAAACGTGGCGCGCATGGCGCTGCTTCTCGCTGGATTGCCGCAGACGGTGCCGGGTTCCACCGTGAACCGATTGTGCGGCTCGAGTCTGGATGCGGTGGGCACCGCGGCGCGCGCGATCCGCTGCGGCGAGACTCAATTGATGATCGCGGGGGGCGTCGAGAGCATGTCGCGCGCCCCCTTCGTTATTCCCAAATCGGACAGCGCGTTCTCGCGCGCGGCGAAAATCGAGGACACGACGATCGGCTGGCGTTTCGTCAATCCACTTATGAAAAGCCAATACGGCATCGATTCGATGCCCGAAACCGCCGAGAACGTCGCCACCGATTACAAGATCAGCCGCGCCGATCAGGACGCGTTCGCACTGCGTTCGCAGCAGAAGGCGGCGCGCGCGCAGAAGGACGGCACGCTCGCGCAGGAGATCGTCGCGGTGACGATTCCGCAAAAGAAGGGCGATGCGCTCGTCGTCGACCGCGATGAACATCCGCGCGAAACGAGCCTCGAAGCGCTCGCCAAGCTGAAGGGCGTCGTGCGCCCGGACGGCTCCGTGACTGCGGGCAACGCGTCGGGCGTGAACGACGGCGCGGTCGCCATGCTGATCGCCGATGAGGAAAGCGCGAAGCGCAACGGCCTCACGCCGCGCGCGCGCATTCTCGGCCTTGCCACCGCAGGCGTGCCGCCGCGCGTGATGGGCATCGGCCCGGGTCCGGCGTCGCAGAAGCTGCTCGCCCGTCTGGGCATGACCATCGACCAGGTGGACGTGATCGGACCTAACGAAACCTTCCCGTCCACAAGCCCTGCCTCC
>CAYQVE010000083.1:0-2337 GCA_964420785.1 uncultured Enterobacteriaceae bacterium
AGCTGCGCAAGTACGCCTGCGCCCGAAGGTCCAGGCTGGTTGCCGGCGCTGTTGTGGGTGTTTTCGATTTGTGCGGGGATTGCCGGGCCGGTGGGGAATACCTTTTCGCGGGATGGGGGGCATCAGGCGGATCAGTATGGATTGGAAGTAACGCATGGACTGACACCGGATTCGGGGCAGGTGGCGGCGCAGTCCTTCAATATTCTGGGGGATGTGGATTTGTCGGATCCAGAGCCGAGTCGATTGAGGATATTTTTGTTTTATTCGCATCCAGCCATACCGGATCGGGATTTGGTTGCGTTTGGATGTGACCCGGGTGGGGGTGGATGGACGGCGGGAAGGGGGGATCCGGCGAGTCGTTGCGCGCGATGATCGAACGCGCCTGGTGCAGCGTCACCACCGTTTCGGGCCTGGACTGGACTTCGGCTTCCGGCTCGCGGCTGCGCGCGAGCGTCTCGAAGCGCCCCTGCGGGTTGTCCGCGGCGCCGCGTCCCTTGATGCTCACGGGCGGCCCCATATATCGAGTCAGTGAAGGTCGCCGGGAATCGGGTGCAGGTCGGTGGCTTTTCCGGCCTTCACGACCTGCCCGGGCAGGTCATGGCTGACAATCGCGCCGAGGCGCTTGGATACCGCGAGAAGCTTGTCGAGGTTCACTCCGGTCGTGTAGCCCATGCATTCGAGCATGTGCACCAGATCCTCGGTGCAGATGTTTCCGGTCGCCCCCGGCGCGAACGGACAACCGCCCAGTCCGCCGAGGCATGCCTCGTAATGCTGGACTCCCGCGGCCAGTCCCGACAGGACGTTGGCAAGCCCCATTCCCCGGGTATTGTGGAAATGCAGCGCGAGCTCCAGTTCTGGCCAGCGCTTCCTCACCTCGGCGCACAGATCCAGAACCTGCTTGGGATGCCCCATTCCGGTGGTGTCGGCAAGGGTGACGCTGCGCACCCCCAGCTCGACATAGCGGCCGACGAATTGCATCACCCGCTCCGACGACTGCCCGCCTTCGAACGGACAACCGAACGCGGTGGACAGCGCGCCCGCCACGGCGATGCCGGTTCTCTCCAGCTCGCGAATGATTTCACCGAATCCCTCGAATGAAGCGTCGGTCGAACGGCGCACATTGGCCCGATTGTGGGTTTCGGAAACGGAAACGACGAGGTTCACCTCATCGGCACGCGCTGCAATCGCGCGCTCGGCCCCTTTCACATTGGCGATCAGGGCGACGTACTTCACCGAGGGCTTGCGCCTGATGCTCGCCATCACCGTCTCGGCATCGCGCAGGTTCGGCACCGCCTTGGGCGAAACGAACGAAGTGACCTCGATCTTCGCCAGCCCCGTTTCCGACAGCGCGTCGATCAGCTCGATCTTTTGCTCCGTCGGAACGAACTGGGGCTCGATCTGGAGACCGTCGCGGGCGACCACCTCATGTATGTAGGTATGCTGCACTCTCGCGCCCGCTAGATGGCCTTGCGCTCCCTGAGGCCGGCAATTTCCTTCTTACTGTAGCCATGGGCGGCGAGCACGGTCGCGGTGTGCTCTCCCAGCTCCGGTCCGACCGAATCGATGTCGCCCGGCGTGTCCGAGAGCTTGGGCACGACGCCTGGCACCTTGACGGGTGTGCCGTCCTTGAGCCTGACTTCGCGGATCATTTCCCGGGCCAGATACTGCGGGTCGCTGACGATGTCGGCCATGCTGTAGATCTTGCCGTTCGGGACTTGCGCATCATTGAGAATTCGCACGAGGTCCTTCGCGTCGTGCCGTGCAGTCCAGTCCCCGATCGCCCCATCGAGCTCCTCGGCTCGCTTTGCCCGTCCGGCATTTTCGGAGAGCGCCGGGTCCCCGGCAAGATCGGCGCGTTCCATCACGCTCATCAGCCGCTTGAAGATGCTGTCGGCGTTCGCGCCTATCACCACGTGCTGCCCGTCGCGAGTGGGATAGGTGTTCGACGGAACGATGCCGGTCAGGTTGCTTCCGGTGCGTTCGCGCAGCTCCTTGAACACATCGTATTCGGGCAGCGCGCCTTCCATCATGTTGAAGACGGCTTCGTACAGCGCGACATCCACGACCTGGCCCCTTCCTCCCTCGGTTTCCCGATGGCGCAGCGCCATGAGCACGCCGATAACGCCGTGCAGCGCAGCCAGCGCGTCGCCGATCGAAAGATTCGGTCGCACCGGCGGCCGGTCGGCATACCCCGTCACATAGCGCAACCCGCCCATCGATTCCCCGATCGCGCCGAATCCGGCCTGATCGCGGTAGGGCCCGGTCTGCCCGAATCCGGAAAGCCGCAGCATGACCAGCCCGGGGACCAGCCGTGCCTGCGGGTAGCGGGTGATGTCG
>CAYQVE010000083.1:2347-12097 GCA_964420785.1 uncultured Enterobacteriaceae bacterium
AGGTTGGTGGTGACGATGACCTCGAAGGCCTCGGGCGTCTGCACCATGGCCATCGCCAGCGCGTCGACGTAGTAGTGGCGCGTCTCGATGCCCGGGTAGCCGGCGGCGACTTCTTTGAAGGTGCGCAGCCACAGCTCGTGCGCGGGAATGGCGTTGTTCTTGTCGGCCATCGCCACCTTCTTCTTGCCGTTGGCTTTGGCCCACTCGAACGCGGCGCGAATGATGCGCTCGACACCCTTGCGCGTGTTGATGTCTTCGGCGATCGCCACCTCGTCGGGCGTGCCCTTTTTGAAGACGCCGCCGATGGCGTTGTACATGCCCTCCGTGTTCTCTCGGAACACGACGAAGTCGATCTGCTTCTTTCCCTTGTCCTTGAGCGGCGAGAGCTTATCGGCGAACCGCCGGCCCGGGCGGAAGTTTCCCAGTGCCGCGTCGCCTGTCCCGGGCGATCCTGCGAACCACCTCCTGCCCTTCCGGTGTCCGCAGGTCGACCGTCACCGACTTCTTGTTCCGGTTCTGCACGTACCACCAAAGGGAGGTGCCCTGGTGCAGCTTTCTCCATTTGCGAAGGGGATCGCCTTCGGGCGGCTCGATCTTGATGACTTCGGCGCCGAACTCCGAGAAGAATTTCCCGGCAAAGGGTCCGGCGATCAGCTGTCCCAACTCGATCACCTTCAAGCCTTCCAGGGGTTTTGTCATAGCGGCCTGCGCTCGACGAAAGCCTGCGCAAGAGTGCCGGTGTCGACGTACTCCAGCTCGCCGCCGACCGGCACGCCACGCGCGATCCGGGTGATCCGCAGGTCGCGGCCCTTGAGCATTTCGCTGATGTAGTGGGCGGTCGCCTCGCCTTCGTTCGTGAAATTGGTCGCGACGATGACCTCCTTGACTTCCCCGTCTGCCAGGCGCCGCTGCATGACGTCGAGCCCGATCTCCCGAGGCCCGATGCCGTCGAGCGGCGAGAGGCGCCCCATGAGCACGAAATAAAGGCCGTGATACGCCAGGGTCTGCTCCATCATGAGCAGGTCCCCCGGCGTCTCGACCACGCAAAGCTGAGAGGGATCGCGCCGCGGCGATCCGCACAGGGCGCACAGCTCGAGCTCGGTGAAGCTGTTGCACTTGGCGCAGCGGCGGATGCTCTGCAGCGCCCCGTGCAGGGACTGCGCGAGCCTCGCTGCCCCCGTCTTGTCGTATTGCAGCAGGTGATAGGCGATGCGCTGCGCGGACTTGGGTCCGACTCCCGGCAGACAGCGCAGCGCCTCGATCAGTTCTTCCAGAGCGGTGGGCGACTTCATCGGGTGTTCGTCAGAACGGCAGCTTCATCCCCGGAGGCAGACCGAGACCGCCGGTCAAGGCCGACATTTTTTCCTGGACGGCCGCCTCGACTTTGCGCGCGGCGTCGTTGACCGCGGCCGCCACGAGGTCCTCGAGCATGTCCTTGTCGTCGGCGAGCAAGGACGGATCGATGTTGACGCGCTTGACATCGTGCCTGCAGGTCATCGCCACCTTGACCATGCCCGCGCCCGACTGCCCCTCCACTTCCATCGAGGCGAGCTCGTCCTGGAGCTTGCGCATGTTTTCCTGCATTTGCTGGGCTTGCCTCATCAAGCCCGCAATTTGCTCCTTCATCAAAGCGTCTCCGTCACCGCACGGGCTTGATCGAGGACTCGACGATGGTCGCGTCGAAATTCTCGACCAGGTCGCGTACGAACTCGTCCCGGCTGACTGCCGCAGCCGCTCGATCGCGGGCGCTGTTGCCGGTGGTTTCTCTTATCGTCACGGTCAAGCGCACGGGCTTGCCGAAGCGCTCCTGAAGAGCCCCGCGAAGCTTTTCCTGGTAGCTCCTTTCCGCCAGATGCTTCCAAGCCGGAGGTACGCAAGGCCGAGGCGTTTGGCCGTCGAAGGTTCCGAGCGCGCTCGCCTGGGCGAGCTGTTTCGCGATACCGCCCAGATCGAGCGAATTGGCGAGTTTGGGCCAATCGCCGTCGAACGCCGCCCGCGAGACCGGCTGACCCTGCCTTGCCCCTTCGCGGGGCTCGCCTCCTGCCGCGCCGTTCCGCTGCGATTCGCCGGGGTCGCGCGTTCCCGGGGAAAAGGCGAGCATGCGCAGGAGCGCCATCGTGAAGCCGGCGAACTCATCCGGTGCAAAGGGGAGATCCTGCCGTCCGTGAATCGCGATTTGATAGTAGAGCTGGACTTCCTCCGGACCAAGAGCCCGGCCCAGACCCGCCAATCGCTCGCGCAACCCTCCCTCTGCTTCCACGGCGTCGGGCGCCGCCTGAGCGAGAGCGACGCGGTGCAGGAGCGTGCCGAGGTCGGCAAGCGCGCCGTCGAATCCAACGCTACGGGATCTCATGTCCTCCGCGACCGCCAGCACGGCGGCCGAATCGCCGCGCGCGAGCCCTTCGAGGATCGAATACAGGAAGCTGTCGTCGATCGTGCCGAGCATGGCGCGCACGGCCTGCTCCGTGACGTTTCCCGCGCTGTACGCGATCGCCTGATCGAGAAGCGACAGGGCGTCGCGCATGCTCCCGCGCGCACCCTCTGCCAGCAGCCTGAGCGCCCCGCCTTCGCCCGGAAGCTTTTCCTCCGCGAGGATTGCCTCGAGGTGAGCGGCGATCGCGCGCGAAAGCACCTGCTTGAGATTGAATTGCAGGCAGCGCGAGAGCACCGTCACAGGGATCCTCTGGGGGTCGGTCGTCGCGAGAATGAACTTGACGTGTTCAGGGGGCTCCTCGAGGGTCTTCAGCATCGCGTTGAACGCCGACGTGGAGAGCATGTGGACTTCGTCGATGACGTATACCTTGAACCGCCCGCGGCTCGGTGCGTATACCGAGTTCTCCAGGAGCTGGCGCATCTCGTCGACCTTGGTGTTGGTTGCGGCATCGACTTCTATCAGGTCGACGAAGCGGCCCGCGTCGATTTCCATGCAGGCCGAGCACTTCCCGCAGGGACTGGAGCTGACGCCCGTCTCGCAATTGAGGCATTTCGCGAGGATCCGGGCGAGGGTGGTCTTGCCCACACCGCGGGTCCCGGAAAACAGGTAAGCGTGGTGCAGGCGCTTCTGATCCAGCGCGTTGCGCAAGGCCTTCACCACGTGCTCCTGCCCGATAAGCGACTCGAACGTGCGCGGACGCCACTTGCGAGCGAGAACTTGGTACGACATGACGCCTTTCTATCGATCCTAAATCCCAAACAGGTGGCGAGCCTTACCCCCGGCACTTGCAACGATTAGCTGTGGCTGCTTCCTTCCGGACCTGACCAGGTTCACCAGACTGCAATGCGGGGAGGCCCGCCGTAATCATTTGCGGCTCGGAAGCAGCCGCATTCCCGGAATTATAAGGCGGTTTAACGCCGAACCCTACGGCCGTGCGCGCCGTTTCCGCGGCATCCGGATCGCGCTATGATGGCGGCGAAAAACTCTCGCGACGCTTCCACGGCGCGGGGTCGATTACACCGGAGGAGAGATCATGGTTCGACTCGCAAGGCGTAGCGGCTCCCGATTCCGCGCCCTGGCCGGAACCGCCGCGGGCATGCTGTCCGCCGCCCTGGGAGTCTCGCCGCTCCCGGCCGCCGCCCAATCGGCCGATGCCTTTCCGACCCGGCCGATAAAGATCCTCGTACCCTACGCCCCGGGCGGTGCAACCGACATCATCGCCCGAATCGTCGCCGCCAAGCTCACCGAGTCCCTCGGCCAGAGCGTCCTCGTGGAGAACCGCCCCGGCGCCTCGGGCAATCTCGCCCTGGAAGCCGTCGCGAAAGCGCCCGCCGACGGCTACACCCTGTTCGTCGGGAATGTCTCCACCAACAGCATCAACGAAAATACCTTCGCGCATCAGCTGCAGATCAAGCCTTCTCGGGATCTGGTGGGCATCGCGAAACTGGTCGAAATTCCGCACATCATCGCGACGACGGCGGGTTTTCCCGCCAACTCGATCGCCGATCTGATCGCGCTCGCGAAGAAGGACCCCGGAAAGATCAACTACGCGTCCGCGGGCCTGGGAAGCTACCCGCACCTGGACATGGAGAAACTCCAGAAAGCCGCGGCGATCACGCTTACCCATATTCCCTACAAAGGCGGCGCCGGCCAGATGATCCCGGCGATCATCGCGGGCGAGGCGCCGGTTGCGTTTCTCAACCTGTCTTCCGCCTTGCCGCACATTCGCTCCGGAAGGATGAAGGCGATCGCCACCACGGCGCCGAGCCGCCTCGCCGAGCTTCCCAACGTCGCGACGATGGCTGAGCAGGGATTCCCCGGCATCGGCACCAATGCGTGGCAGGGAATGTTTGCGCCCGCAGCGACCCCGAAACCGATCATCGACAAGATCTACCAGTCGGTCGCGGCAGTCCTGTCGAACTCGCAGTTGAAGGAGCAATTGTCCAAGCAAATGCTCGACGTTACGCTCTCGTCCTCGCCGGCGCAGTTCCAGCAGCTGGTGGAGAAGGAAACGCACGCCTGGGGCGATTTCCTGCGCGAGGCAAAGATCAAGATCGAATAACAGCTCTCCACGCCTTGGCGAAGCAATCGAAAACGAGCGATCGCGTATCGCAGCCGCGCTTCGACCTGGTCGTCGAGAAGGACCTCGAGATTCCGATGCGCGACGGGGCGCGCCTGAAGGCCGACGTGTTCCGTCCGAAAACGACCGGGCGGTTTCCGGTCATCGTCAATCTGGGCTCCTACCAGAAGGACAAGCTGTGGATTCCGCCTCCGGATCTCGAGGAAGCGCCGAACCCCTACATGAACTGGGAGGCGGTGAACCCGTTGTGGTGGGTGCCACGCGGCTATGTCGCACTTCGCGTCGACGGCCGCGGCTCGGGAAACTCCCCCGGCAGGACCGATCCCTGGTCGCCCTCCGAGTCGCGCGATTTCTTCGACGCCATCGAGTGGGCGGGGAAGCAGGCCTGGAGCAGCGGCCGGGTCGGCACGAACGGCATCTCCTACTATGCGATGACGCAGTGGCTGGTCGCGGGCCTCAGGCCGCCGTCGCTGAAGGCGATGATTCCCTGGGAAGGCGCGGCGGACATGTACCGCGACTTCGGCTATCACGGCGGAATCTTTTCCTTCGGCTTCGCCACTAACTGGTGGAACAACCACATGGCCCACCATCTGCTCGGCAAGCCTCAGGCTTCAGCGACCGACGCGTTCTCCACGCCCTGGCTGTGGGATTACATGCGCAACAACCTCGACGGGGAATGGTGGCGGGGCCGCCGGGCCGCGTGGGAGAACATCGACGTTCCGCTCTACAGCGCCGGTAACTGGAGCGGCATGGGGCTGCATTTGCGCGGGAACACGGAAGGCTACGTGCGCGCCGCATCGAAAGAGAAGAAACTCCGCATCCACGCTGGTACGCACTATCACTCGTTCTATTCCGAGGAAGGCCGGAACGACCAGCTGCGCTTCTTCGATCACTGGCTGAAGGGCAGCGATACCGGAATCATGCGCGAGCCCCCGGTCAAGCTCCTCATCCGCAAAGGGGGCCACCGCAACTATCAATGGCGCGCCGAGAACGAGTGGCCGCTCGGCCGCACCCGGTGGACGAAGTTCCATCTCGACACGGAAGCCGCGCGGCGCGAGGGAGAAATCGAAGGCGCGCTTGTCGAGGAAGCGCCGCGCAAGGCCTCGTCGGTTTCCTATTCCGCAAGCGCCATGACCAAGGCGGGAGTCGCTTCCGCGTCGTGGACATCAACCGCCCTCGCGGGAAGCCTTCCCAAGATGGGAGTCTCGTTCGAAAGCGCGCCCTTGTCGGAGGACACCGAAATCACAGGGCCCGTCGTGCTCGCGCTTTGGGTGTCGAGTACAACCGAGGACATGGATGTTTTTGCGACCCTGCGCAACATCGGGCCGGATGGAGAAGACGTTTTCGAGTTGGGTCAGCAGAGCCAGCCCGTCCCGGTTGCCAAAGGCTGGTTGCGCGCGTCGCACCGCGGCCTCGACCCCTCGCTCAGCCTGCCCTATCGACCCTATCATTTGCACCGGGAGCGTCAGTGGTTGAAACGTGACGAAGTCGTTCGAATCGATGTCGAGATCTGGCCGACATGCATGGTCTTCAAGAAAGGCCATCGCATTCGGCTCGACATCCAGCCCCGCGACGGCGTCGGCAGCTTTCCGTACACGCATTACAGCGCGGACTACAACAGCGGAACCAACGTGATTCACACCGGGGGAAGCCGCGCCTCGTATCTTCTGCTTCCCGTCATTCCCGGCAAGTAGCGCGCGGCAACGCTGCAGGTGATGCGGCGCAAACAGGTCCAGGAGTGGCGGCAATCGGCCAGCAGCGCACATTGGTATTAGCTCAGGACTGATGAGTTGGAGACTCCGCTCCACTCCCCCGACCCCTGCGGATCGACCCGCACCGCTGCTATGGGATCAGGAGCAGATTACTTCTTCCCGCCGTCAAGCTCGTAAGCGTCGTGCGACTCGGTGTGGACGTGCACCCCGGTGCCCGCCGACTGCACGTCGCCGCTCACCATGTGCAGGCGGTTTCCGACGACCGCACCGGCGAGCCCGTGGCGCCCTACCGGGATGTTGGGAAGGACCGTCCAGGTGTTCGACGCCGCGTCATACGCTTCGAGCGCCCGGAAAGCGAACATCGCCACGGAATCCTGCCCCTCGCCTCCCGTAACGTAGATCTTTCCGCTCCAGGTGCCCGAGGACATCGCGCTGCGCGCGCTCGGCATGCGCGCGCGCGGCGCGCCCCATGCGTCCGCCGCCGGGTCGTATTCCTCGACGATGCCGACGTTGGAGGAGCCGCTCGACACGAAAGCGCCGCCGACGCGACCGCCGATCACGTAGATCTTTCCGTTCACCACGCCGGCCGTGGCGTGATTGCGCGGCGTCGGAATCGGCGCGCGCGCGCGCCAGGTGTTGGCGGCGGGATCGTATTCCTCGACCGCCCCGACCGAGTAGTGCGGACGCGCCGGATGGACCGCGGTCGAACCCGGAAGCGTGGTCGCGCCGCCGATGACGTACATCCTGTCCCCGACCGTCACGGCGACGGGCGACCCGCGCTTGGTCGGCAGCGGCGCGGGCGCTTGCCAGTTGTCGGTCGCGGGGTCGTACTCCCAGGCGTTGTCGATCGGAACCCAGGCGGGCGGGCCCGACTGCGGAAGCACGAATCCGCCGAACGCGTAGATCTTGCCCTTGTATTCGGTAAAGGAGACGTGATGCGAAGCGAGCGGCATCGGTTTTTTCTTCGTCCACTTGTCGCCCGCCGGATCGTATTCGTAGACCATGCCGATCGGCTTCCATCCCGGCGCGAGGCCGCAGAACACGTACATCTTGCCGCCAGCCGAAGCGCCGAGCAGCTCTTCCGCCGGCTCAGGGAAGGCGGCGAGCTTGATCCACTTCCCTTGAGCGGAAGCCCCGCCCGCCCAAATCAGACAGGTCAGCGCAACCACCGCAGCGCGCATGAAAGTCATGGTCTCCCCCTAGCGAGAATCCTGTACTACCAGCCCGCCCGATTTTTCGCCTTCACCGCCCGGTTCACCACGTTCAGCGGCCACTCTCCCGAAAGCACGCGGCGAACTTCGCCCGGCGCTCCGGCCTGAAGTCCCGCCATCGCCTGCTCGCTGTACCAGGCGACGTGCGGATTGAGGATGACGTTGTCGCGGCCGCGCAAGGGATGGGGGTCGGGGAGCGGTTCGGGATCCACCGTGTCGAGCGCGGCGCCCGCGATTTGCTTCGCGTCCAGGGCGCGAACCAGGGCATCGGTATCGACGATGGGCCCGCGCGCGCAGTTGATCAGGACGGCCGTCCGCTTCATTTTTCCGAAAGCGTCCTCGCCGATCATCTTTCGCGTCTGCGGGGTGAGCGGTGGATGCAGAGACACGAAATCGGATTCGCGCAGCAGCGTGTCGAGATCGACGGCCTTTCCCGGAACCTTGAACTGTCCCTCCCTCACGAAGGGATCGCTGTAGAGCACCTCGAGGCCGAAGGCCGACGCCCGCACCGCGACCTGGCGCGCGATGTTGCCGAAACCGACCAGGCCGAGCGCGCGCCCCGCGAGCCGGAAGATGGGCTTGCCGGGGGGCACTTCCCAGCGGCCGTTTCTCACCATTCGGTCGTAGAACGGGACCTTGCGCGCGGACGCGAGGATCAGCGCCATCGTCTGTTCCGCCACCTCCTCGATGCAGTAGGTGGGATTGTTGGTGACGATGATGCCGGCCCGCGTAGCGGCATCCAGATCGATGGTGTCCACGCCGATTCCGTAGCGGGCGATGATCTTGCACCTGGGCATGCCCGCCATCGCCTCGGCGGTGATCGGTCCTGCGTAGGTGTTGAGCAGCGCGTCGCAGTCGCGGGCTTCGGAAAGGAATTCTTCCGGTTTCTTCGTCTTCAGAGCGACGATCTCGGCGAGATCGCCGAGCGTTTTACGCTCCACCTCCAGCGATTCCCAGACGTAGTCCGTGATCACCACTTTTGCGCGCCCGGCCACCGCCGCTCCGCTTTCGGTTACGACATCCAGCGAACGACGCCGGCGACGCCGTCCACCGCGACCATGGACCCGTCCGGGATCCGTTGCGTGGCATCGAGCACGCCCAGGACCATGGGCACGCCGCGCTCCCGCGCGAGCGAGGCGAGATGCGAGGTGCTGCCGCCGAGCTCCGCCACGACGCCCGCGACGTGCGTCAGCACCTGACCGAGAGCCGGCCCGGCCACCGTCGTCACCAGCACATCGCCGGGCGCGACGCGCTCGAGCTCGCACTCGCAACTGACAACACGCGCGCGTCCCGTTCCCCAGCCGATTCCCGAAGGATGTCCGTTCAATCGCGGATGCGCGAGCCAGATCTCGTCGCGCAGTTGCGTCTCGGCCTGCGGCTTCCCCACGCGCAGCGGCCGCGCCTGAAGGAGCTTGATCCCGGTTTCGTCCACCGCCCACTCGATCTCGACGGGCTCTCCGAGGAGCTCTTCCGCCTCGCGCATCAGCAGGGCGAGCTCGGCTATCTGCTCGTCATCAAGGCAGCGCGAGCCGGAGAGCGAACGCGAAAGCGCGGCTCTGCCGTGAGCGCAGCCCACGCTGTGGTACTTCCTCCCGAGCGTGGATTCCTTCAGGTCTCCGCCGGGATCGAGCACGTAGCGGTCCGGTGCGACTTGTCCCTGCGCGATCGCCGAGCCCAATCCCCAGGCCGCGTTGATCACCTTGTCGCCATCGGCGGTGCGGGAGAGGCCGCCTCCGGATGCGCGCGCCGCCACCAGGGGCTGGATGATCAGCGCCATCGCGGTGTCGGCCGCGGCGAGCCCGTGCGTCGCCATGTAGCGCAGCGCGCGCGTCGACCACAAAGCCGCCCAGCACGCACGCACGGCCGTGAGAAACTCCCCTTCGTTCTGCAGCTCGAGGAAACTCTCGAACTGGCCCGCGAAGCTCGAATCGGTGCGATCCTCGACAAGCGCGGAGGAGCGAACTACGCCCTGCGCGCCCGAGCCCGTCGCTGCGCGCCATGCCGCAAGCCCGGGACCGGTCACCCCGGGCGACACGGGGCGCTCCATCCGCCCGCGTTTCATGTCAATCGCCTGCCGTCCCGCCTCGCCCTCCTGGCCAGTTGGAGCCTGGGCTCCCCCCGCCGGGGCCGCTTTCCCGTGCCAGCCGCCGAACCGGAAGGTGGCGCCCATGCGGACCCGGTCGGGGGTTTGGCCGTCCCCCGCGTCCTGGGTCCCGGCCTCGCGCAGGACGCGGAGGAAGTCCAGGGTCTCGTCGTAGGTGGCCTGGAGGATGGGCTCCACTTCCCGCCAGTCGCCGCTTTGGCGCGCGTCGG
>CAYQVE010000084.1:0-12036 GCA_964420785.1 uncultured Enterobacteriaceae bacterium
GCTGAATGACATCCCTACAATGAAAGTGTGCGCCGCGCGATACCAATTCGATGAGCTCGCGCGGCTGCCGATGGCAAACAAAGGGCGGAGTTCTATCCCGAACGTCGTCCTGACAATACGAGTGACCGCGTATTCATTGCAGATACTCAAAGCAGTGGGCGCGGCACTGAACGTGGATAGGCCCGTCGTAATCGCCGACGATGGCCGGAAAATACTTCATCCGCGTGTCCAGCCGCTCTTGCCCAGCAAGGTCAAGGATGTCAGTGCGTGCGTCACTGCGAGTGATTTTTTTGCGCCGCAGGGTCCGGGCACCCGCGTACTGGAAAGAAGCCGCGGCACGGTCGTCGCCGAACCCACTGACGATACCGGGCGGGGAACTTTCATAACTGGAATCGATGACGATCCAGCACAGGTCACGCGACTTCGTACGTACATCCTCTATAGCGATCCCGGCGCTGGCATAGACCGAACCGTAGAACTCGCATCTGTAACGCCGGGCGCAGCCGGGCAAACCCTGGTCTCGATTAGGGCGCGCGAAGGGCCCGGAGCACAATTCCCGCAGTCTCTCCCCTCCATGGAACCGGGGATGAACGTGCGTGTCGACGAGGTGCATCAGAACGGAAATCAAACATGGCTCAGGGTGGAGTTGTGGGGCACGACACGGCCTAGTCCAACCCAAAGTGCTGGCGAGAACTGGTGCGTAGGCGCTGGAAGTATCTTCAGGTGCTCCCTCCCCCCCGAGGCGCGCGATCTATCCCGCTTCTTCCGCCAGCAGCGATGATCTGCTCGCCGGTGTATTTCTTCCTTTTCATCGTCTGCCTCCCTAGTGGGGCAGACTCTAGATCAAACTCGTACTAAGCTGAGGGGGCAGGTCACTCGTGTAGCACAAGCCTCCCGCCGTGTGTTGTGCGACACCCTCTTCCCGCGAGATCATCTACACATTGCGAGGCCTTGGGCAAATCGCATGCTCACATTTGTCGCCGTGACCGCCTTGTTCGTCCTGTGGTGGCACCGCTAGAACGTATACCAGCGCGATCGCAGCTGAAGTAACCGGCGACGCTCGGTCGCAACGCTTTACGCCGTGATCGGCGCCCTCATCGGATCCTATTTCGGGGTGGCTGGCTTCGGAACTGCGATTGCTGGCACGATTCCCGGGGCGAGCCTCGGATACATCGCAATCGGCTACCTGTACAAGGTCGATCGTCAACAGGGAGATGCACCAGTCCCTCGCGCGCCGCCGGGCGCCTCCCCTGCGCCATCACCGCACCAGACGAGTGGGCGTCACGATTCCCCGTTTGATCTAACGTACGCTCCGCCGGGACACCCCAACGTGTCCCCCGAATACATGTGTGATCCGATGTCCCCACTGTGGCGCCTACCTTTGGGCCCCGCTCAATTTGAAGCGAATGGTGACCTGCGGTGCCTGCAAGGGCGCATTCGAGACCTCCACCTAACGTTGTGTAGCCAGGCAGCCCGGGTAGCGGCCTCGGCTCAGCATGTGGAGGCGGTCTCAGGTGCAAGCCTGGCCTCAAGTGCGAACGTGCGCTCGAGCCGCCTGTGTAGCCCCCTCGTCGTGCGATCGCTATCGGGAAGTCTGCGGCCCCAACCACGAGCGGTAGACTCACCTTATCAACTCCACTAGAGTGCCGACGTAGGGATCGTACCGCCGAGGTCGCGCTCCTCGACGGCATGGCACGATCTGGAAGCCGTTCCTGCCAGTCGCCTGCTCCAATTTGGCGGCCCTTTCTGGCTCATCCTGGGCCCGTATCACAACAGTGCTTTGGCTTATGGACACCCGTGTCCATAACGGCACCGGTCACTAGTCGATGTTGCGTTTTGTTCACCGGCATTTCGCCGGATTGAACACAACACAACCTCAGGAGAGTGACCTTATGGAATCGAAATGCAAGGCAAGGCGCGACAACCGTCGCGCGGTTATCGGCGCGTCGCGCGCCCTGGTCCTGTGTGCCGCGGTCATCGCGTGCCTGCCGGCCGCCAATGCCTCCGAGACGATGGGCAACGACACCTCGGTCTCCACGAGTGTGGGGTTCGCCAACCGGTATGCACTCGATGAGGCCGCCCTGCGCGCCTTCATCGCGGCGACGGCCGGCGGACTTCACATTACCGAGATTTTCCGGATCTTCGAGAACGGCGAGTTGATGCCGGAGTCGCTCGCGATCCCGCCGATGGTCTTCGAGGTCGCCGAACGCAACATGCTCACCGGGTCTTTGACGGCCTACGGCAGGATCTCGGGCCAGAAGTACATCGAGGACATTCGCATGATCGAGACGGACGGGGAGCTCTTCCTCGTGCGCGATCGCTACGCGGAATCCGAAGCGCGGCAACGCACCGGTCGATCCATCCCCGTGTTCCTTCATGCGGGAGACGGCGCCATGGCCGGCGGCAGCGCGACGGGCACGACGCTGAAGGCGGTCGCCGTGGTGCCAAAGATCTCTGGCGTGGGCGGAAGGGACGTCCCCTCCGCGGAGATTTCGTCTGGTGTGCTCCAGGAGAGTTGCGGCAAGAAATGGAACGGCATGAGGGCCGTCGACTACTACGCAGGCGTGCTGCCGTGGGTGATCAACGGTTCGGGCTTCGGCGCCGCCGGCACCGTCTACATCGATAACAAGCCGGTGAAGGCGACGTCCTGGTCGCCCAACCAGATCACGATCGATCCCACCATGCCGAACCTCACCGCCGCGCAGACCTCCGCGCTGAAAGTGGTGACGTCAACTAGCGGTTCGGCCACTTTTATGGTCTCCATCGTGCCCTCGATCATGGCGAGGCCCTTCGGGCAATGCACTTTTTTCGCGACCCAGCAGCGCTTGTTCCAGGGCAAGTCCATCCCGGGCAAGGGCGGCGCGTACCAGGGATTCTCCAGCATCGACGGCGCCTACATCCCGCATCAAGGGGACGCCTACAAGACCGACAACGATGGGCACCAATGGATCGTGATGTCGGCGACGCTGGATACGGCCACCAGCATCAACGGCGTCAAGCGCTGGAAGATCCAGGCCGCGGACATGAACGCCACTTGTTCCAACGAGCTGCACACCTGGAGCACGACTTTCGCCGTGAAGACCGCAAACGGCAAGACGACCGTAATCGAGTTCCCCCGCCACTGGTTGGCCACCCCGACGTACGCGCATTTCTACTTTCCGTAGCAAGCCTACTTCGGTCGAGCCCCGCCCCGGCGGGGCTTTTTTTTCACCTCGCTGCCGGGTCGCATGTAGCTACACGAGTAGCCAAGAGCGGGAAATACCCCAGCAAGTGCCGATGGCTCAAGGCGTTGGAGCGCAATTCGATCTTGCCACTACGAAAGGCCACCCTCACTTCGTCCCATTTTTGCGCAACGGCTCTAGCCCGGATGGGGTTAGTCGGGGTGGAAGGGCGGCGAATTAATCCCTCATCGCCACTCTAGGAAAGCACTAATACCCTCGCCATGATTCCACCGCCGCGGAGTCGCAACAATGATCGAATCTGACTCCTATTTCCACCAACGCTCTTGTAGGCGTTCGATAGCAATGCCGATGGAGCGATCATCGAATACCTTGTTCTTTCGCTCCGCGGCTTGCGTGCCCGCGGGCCACCGTTGTAGACCGGATCGGATGCCTGAAATCGTAGGGTCGCAATCACTACGCGCGACAAGCCAATCCACAGTGGCGAGCAGCTCCATTCCGTACGGCGACTCGAAGCCGTCGATCACCGCGGCCGTGTGCTCAAGCGATGGCACATAAGCCTTCGCCTCGTCACCCTTCAAATATGTCAGAAGGAAGTCTTTCCTTCGGTCGTCGAACCATACGACGTCGAACGGGCTCGCGTCAGCGATGCGCTTGTCGCAATGCAAGTAACTCCCGTCGAGACTATTCAACAGATGGCTAAGTCGGTTTGCATACGGACCGTACCTGTCCGCGGTGAAACGCAGATCAAGCGGATTGTCTGGCGAATACCGCTCGATTGACTGCTCGAGAAACCAAGCTAACTTTTGAATTTCGAGTAGGCTGCACTCCATTCCGAGGATCCAGTAACGACGAACGAGCTCAGCAATGAGAGCACGGGCCGGCGTAAGCTTCTCGACCCCGCTTCGCTTGGCGACGTTTTGATACTTCTCGGTTGGCTCGTAGACGCGCACGTCTACGTCGAGATTACTGAGAAGCGCCTCGATTCTTGGTCGAACATCTTCCCAGTCCAAACCGCCGTTGCCTGATCCGAGCGGCGGGATCGCCACCGACTTGATCTTCTTCTCGACTAGGAACCGATGAAGATCTCGAAGGCCCTCTTCAATCCATTCCATCTTTGACGGTGGACGCCAATGCTGCTTGGTTGGGAAATTCACGATCCACTTGGGCCCATCAAGCTCATCAGAGCTCGTGACAAACACCTTTCCGGTCCGCAGCCTCCCCTCAGCACAGGCCGATGCGTATTCGCGAAAGTTCTTAGGGAACCGCTCCTTGAACATCAGAGCAATTCCCTTGCCCATCACGCCGACGGTGTTGACGGTGTTCACCAATACTTCCGCATCGTCCTCAAGCAAATTGCCCTGCTTGTAGGTAATCATCAGATGTAAAACTCCCTTGACACCGTCACCTCTACGGAAAGATTCGCAGCGTTCACCATCTCCTCGATTTCGCTCTTTACCTTCTCTGAGTAGCAGACAATCGCGCTGAGTGCGTCGGCCTTAAGACTGCCGTGAACGAGTGCTTCGGCCTGGTACCGCTCCACCTTCTCCGGATCGTTATCATCTCTACGGAAGTCGCGACGCTGTAGGATTTTCCAATCGATCTTGTCTAGGTCGCGAGGGTGATCGAAGTACCTAGCGAGTGTCGCGTACGCGTGCCTATCCGTAAAGATAACTGGAATACCCTTGGCATGCAGATCCCGAAACGCTGCGATCAAAATGACTATTTCCTCGTGCGGCCGTTGCGTGATGCCTCGGTAGCCTGTCTTGATGTTGAGCGCCATCGGCGAAAACGGCGTGAAGTAGAACGGAATGTAATCGCTGAGGTGCCCGCCCGGCGCCACCGGTACACGTCGGGACTTTCGTTTCTCGATAATGTCTGTGTCCCCGATGTTGACGAAATTGGGATCGACCTTCTTCGAGCTTCGACAGTGAAGACCGTTCTTGATGATCCAGGCCATGTTGTCACGATGAACAATGCGCCAGATCCACGCGTCATCAGCATTGAGAAAGTCCGCGTTGTTCGCCACTGACTCGCGAGCTCCATGGTTCTTACTTGCGTCAACTCAGGGACCATTTTGACATCAATCGCGACTGGGCAATCACGCCGTTTTCGTAACATGATCTTCGTCGGTTCCGCTCGCGATCACCAACGATAACTTGCCGCGCGGCGCACTCACGACGGCTCCAGTTCCCTCTATGCCCTGCATGCGCGT
This sequence comes from uncultured Enterobacteriaceae bacterium, assembly GCA_964420785.1. Lineage (GTDB taxonomy): Bacteria > Pseudomonadota > Gammaproteobacteria > Burkholderiales > SG8-39 > VBDM01. The sequence goes on from CAYQVE010000084.1 coordinate 5,395, forward strand.
CAGCATGAACAGAAGATTCTCGAGCTCGGAAACCGGCAACGCGACATCTCGAGCGATCGTATGTTTCCCAATGCCCTCGCCCTTCAGCGCGGCGAATACCTTCTCCCACACTTGGGACATCTCGCGGATCATTGGCTGCGGCTCGGTCACGTGAAAGCGGCGCTCGTTGATTTGAATGCAGAAGGTGCGGTACTGCCACTCTGATGTGACCCCTAGCTGGTGAAGGCGGTAATTCAGCGCCGCGACCGAAACGCCCCACCGCTGTTTTGCATGAACTATCTGATCTAGCCGATGCAAACGGGGGAGTCGCGCCAATACGTCGGACCTCGGCATCAGAAATGCCGACCCGAAATGGTTCGCCTGGTCCTCTGCTACCCGACCGCCTGGACCACCATGGCGATGGAGAACCAGGTGCCCGAGCTCGTGTGCTGCGTCGAATCTGCTGCGCTCTGCCGTCTTGGCCGAGCTCAGGAATACAAACGGCACGTCGCGGCGCCACATCGAAAATGCATCGACAGCGCGCGCTTCGTCGCGAAGCGAAAAGACTCGCACTCCCTTCGCCTCGAGTAGGTGAACCATGTTCCGGATGGGTCGCTCGCCAAGCCCCCACTCCTGTCGCAATGTCCTCGCCGCGCTCTCGGGATCGGATGCTTCTTTGTATTCGGGCATGGCTGCGCTCGGCAATTCGAAGCGCGCATCGACCCAGTTCGCCACGAGGTAAGCGAGTGCCCCTGCCGCAACTGCGGCGTCTCGATCGCGAGCTGGGATTGTCCGTAGTGCGCGGAAACTCACCGCATCGGCCATGGGCTCGTCGATGTCGGTGCCGAAGAAGAACGAATTCGGAAACGCGAGCACACCCGCCAGCTGGTGAATGACCTGCGCTGGCGGTTCAACCTCTCCGGACTCGTATCTGATGACGGTCTTCTGATCGAGCCCTAGCGCCTCCGCAAGTCCCTTCTTGGTGTACTTGCGCCTGCGCCGCGCGAGTGTAAGTCGTGCCGGGTTGAACATTGACGATTAGCACTCCTTCCCACTATCGCCGCCGTACCTCGACCTCAATTTCGGGTCCGCCATCACTGTCTCGATCTCCCCCAAATTCGAGCTCGTCCCAGTCGCCCTTGCCGACCAGAATGATCTTTTCGAACACACCCGTGAAATAGCCGCTCTCGAACTCGTTGAGCAATGAGAGCTCCGCGCGGACCGTCTCCACACTGATGTACACGCACAAGTGCCAGGTCGTGAAATCATGATGGCCGGGCGCGTCATCTGGAATCGGCCAATCGTTCGCAAGGCACAATTGGTTCACTACGGCTGCGCGCTCCGAGCATGCCCCCTTGCGCGACCTGTTCTGCGGGACCTCGTCGCCCGGTAGCCCGGCGCCGCCGTCCGAGTTCATCATGGCGACGCGCACCGTGGTCGTCGGGTTCACGATCGTGCAGTAGCCGCCTGAATCGTCCTTGTCCCAACCCTTCGGCAAGTAGATTTCGCGCATGGCACGCACTCCGGCTCGCCAAGACTCGAAGCCGGGGGCATTCGGCGGATCGTTGGCAGTGCACCCCGAGTATGCGGCGACGCACGCCTTCACGACTTCCAACAAACCGATCCGGTCGAGACCGAGCTGCGAGAGCCGATCTTCGACCTCCGTTTGATCCTTCCGAACGATTGCGCTCACCACGGGCTCCAAGCAGTTTCGAAGCCTCGATTTTCTGCGTAAAAATGGACATTGGCAAGCACATCTTGTGGCTTCGGGCGACCCCATTGCACAAGGTCATTTCGATAATAGACTTATTTGTCATAATGTTATAGCAGATTTCAAAAGTTATGCAAGAGATATACCGCGCAAGTCTTGGAGAATCAACGAAGCCGCCACGCAGGGTGACAATATAATCACCCGCCGGCTCATGGGGTGAGCCTTCGCGCCATAGCTTAGGAACCGCGACCGTGAAACTCCTATGCGGCCGCCCACCCCTCAGACAGCACCTCCGCTTGTTCCAATACCGTCTGGGTCGCCTTTTCCTGCTTGTCTGGCGGGTAGCCGTACTTGCGGAGGATCCGCTTCACCAGCACGCGGAGTTGAGCCTGGTCGTTGTCGCGGATCGTCCAGTCGATGGTGATGTTCTTACGGACGGTCGCGACAAGCTCACGCGCGATCGTCTTGAGCGTTTCATCGCCAAGCACCTTGACGGCGCTGTCGTTGGCCTCCAGCGCATCGTAGAACGCCAACTCGTCATCTGAAAGGCCAAGCTGTTCACCGCGTGCACTCGCCTTGCGCATGTCTTTGGCAAGCTCGATCAGCTGCTCGATGACTTGAGCGGTCTCGATGGCGCGGTTCTGGTACTTGCGCACCGCCTGCTCGAGCAGATCGAACGAGCGCGCTTGAACAATGTTTCGCTTCCCTCGCGTCCTGATCTCGCCCTTGAGCAGCTTCTGGAGAAGCTCAACGGCAAGGTTGCGCTGAGGCAATCCACGTACCTCGCTCAGGAACTCATCAGAAAGAATCGAGATGTCGGGCTTCTTGAGACCCGCAGCGGCGAAGATGTCCACGACCTCGTTAGAGGCAACCGCCCTCGAGATGATCTGCCGAATGGCAAGATCCAGCTCTTCGTCCGTCTTTCGCTCACCGGGCGTGGACTTGGCGAGGACAGACCGCACTGCCTGAAAGAAGCCCGCATCGTCACGGATCCTCAGCGCGTCCACATGCGGAACCGCGAGTGCGAATGCCTGAGAAAGCTCAGTGACCGTGCGCAGCAGGCGCGCCTTACCGTCCTGCTGCGCCAGGATGTGCTCTTGCGCGGCGGGCAGCAATGAGAGCCGAGCCTGCGGTGTGCCAGTCACCCACACGCTCCAGTCGAAACCATGGAACAGTCCTTGGCAAACCTCGTACTTCTCGAGCATCAAAGCATCGGCCTCGGCTTGATCGAGAGCTGTCTTTCCGGTGCCGCCCGCCTCCGTATACGTCGCGAGCGCCTGCTTCAGCTCGTCGGCCAAGCCCAAGTAATCCACCACCAGCCCGCCAGGCTTGTCCTTGAACACGCGATCAACGCGCGCGATGGCCTGCATCAGTCCGTGACCGCGCATCGGCTTGTCCACATACATCGTGTGAAGTGAGGGGGCATCGAAGATCGCCGTCTGATCTGCCGTGTATCGGCGCGCCAGCGCGAACCCAGGCGCGCAATTTAGACTCCGTGAGGCCGCCCATTTCGACCTTTCTTGTCCATCGACGAAGCGAGCGGCGCTACAATTAGCCGGCTACATCCCCGTCTACATCGTTCACTCACATCGCTCGAAACAGATCGAAACGCGATGCCCCAAGCAACTTGTAGCGCCCAGAGCAAAACACCGCAAATTGGTAACGTCTCGAAACGCTAGGAGACTAGCGTGCGATTGATCACCTGGAACATCCAGTGGGGACGCGGGATCGACGGACGGGTCGATCTCGAGCGTGTCGTGCGCACCGCGCGATCGATCGCCGACTTCGACGTGCTCTGCCTGCAGGAAGTCGCGGACAATTTCCCGGGCCTCGAAGGCAACGACGAGCGCGACGAGTTCGCGGCGCTTGCGGCACTCCTCCCCGGCTACCGCAGGGCCGAGGGCTCCGGCGTCGATGTGGCGGGCGACGACGGCAGGCGCCGGCGCTTCGGCAACGCGATCTTCACGCGCTACTCGATTCTCTCCGTTCGCCGGCACGCGCTGCCGTGGCCGGCCGATGCGGGCAAGGAGTCCATGCCGCGAGTTGCCGTCGAATCGACGCTGCAGGCACCCTTCGGGCCGATTCGCGTGACGACTACGCACCTCGAGTACTACTCCGTCGTCCAGCGCCGCATGCAAGCACTGCGGCTGCGCGAGCTTCACGAGGAAGCGTGCCGGCGCGCGCTCGCGCCGGGCTTTCCGACCGCGGAGGGTGGACCGTTCGATGCGACGGCGCAGACGACGGCGGCGATCCTCACGGCTGACTTCAACTTTCCGCCGGAACACCCGTCTCATGCGGAGATCCAGCAATCGACCGCGGAGGAGCTGCCCGCGTATCGCGACGCCTGGGTCGCCGCCCATGGCCGCAAGCCCCATGCGCCGACCTTCTGCCTGCACGACCATCGCTACGCGCGCGAGCCCTATTGCTGCGACTTCATCTTCGTGAGCGAGAACCTCGTGCCGCGCGTTCGGGGCGTGAGCGTCGATCCGGCCACGCAGGCTTCCGATCACCAGCCCGTACTGCTCGACCTCGACGATCGCTGAGGAACCTGTGGAGCGTGTGCGGACACCCGTCCTGGAGATCGCCTGCGAAATGGCAGGGGCGAGCGGTTCTCCCGCCGTCGTGTTGCTGCATGGATTCCCTTACGATCTGCGCGCATTCGACGACGTTGTCCCCGTTCTCGTCGACAAGGGATTTCGTGTCATCACGCCGTATGTTCGCGGCTACGGTGCCACGCGCTTCCTCGATCCCGCGTCGATGCGCTCAGGCGAGCAGGCGGCGATCGCGCAGGATGTCGTCGATCTTCTCAATGCGCTGCAAATCGGGAAAGCGTTGCTTGCCGGATTCGACTGGGGCGCGCGCGCCGCCTGCATCGTCGCCGCGCTCTGGCCCGAGCGCGTGAATGGCCTCGTGTCCTGCGGCGGCTACCAGATCCAGGACATCACCGCAGCCTCCCGCCCCGCCGATCCCGCGCAGGAGCACCGCTACTGGTACCAGTACTACTTCAACACCGAGCGGGGACGCGCGGGGCTCGCCGCCAATCGCCACGGGCTGTGCAAGCTGTTGTGGAAGCAGTGGTCGCCGACGTGGCGCTTCGACGACGCCACGTACGAGCGCACCGCCGCCTCGTTCGACAATCCCGACTTCGTGGACGTCGCCGTGCACTCGTATCGCCACCGCTATGGTTACGCCGCCGGCGACCCGCGCTACGCCAGCATCGAGGCACGACTCGCGACCAAGCCGCCGATCCCGGTGCCGACGATCGCGCTGCACGGCACCGAAGACGGGGTGACGCCGCCTGCGCTCAACGATGCGAACGAGTCACGCTTCGCGGCACGCTACGAGCGTCGAACGCTCCAAGGCATCGGCCACGATATCCCGCAGGAAGCACCCGCCGCGTTTGCCCAGGCCGTCATCGATCTCGCGGCGCGCTGATCACTTGGCCGTCCGCGCGGCGGCTTCCTCTTCCGGCGGCTTCACGCGCCGGAACATCGCGAGCAGCATCAGGTCGTAGCCGATCTTCAGGCCACCGGCGAGGACGAGCGGCCAGCCGAAGGTCGAGAGGCCCAGCATGTAGCCGGCGAGGAACGGGCTCGCGGCCGCGGCGAGGCTTCGGGGCACCGAGGTCATGCTGGCGGCCGCGGGTCGCTCCTCCGGCAATACGATCGCCATCACGTACGAGCTTCGTGTCGGCACGTCCATCTGCGAGAGAGCGCTTCGCACCAGCATGAGCGCGATCACCACCGCGAGGTTGGGCGCGAACGGCACGAGGATCAGGCAGATGCTCGACGGGATGTGCGTGAAGACCATGGTGTTCACGAGCCCGATGCGCGCGGCGATGCGCACGGCGACGATGAACGAAATCGCGGAGAGCACGCCCGTCCAGAAGAAGATCGTGCCGGTGGCCGCGGGCGACAGGCCGTGGCGCTCGTAGAGCCACAGGGCGAGCATCGACTGAACGATGAGCCCGCCGGCGAAGCTGTCGAGGCTGAAGAGCGCGGCGAGGGTGTAGACGCGGCGTTTCGACTGGGTGAGCGGCGCGGGGGGCTTGCGCGCCTCGACGGTAGGGGCCGCCGGAAGCCCGCGATAGATCGCCGCCGTTGCCACACCGATCAGCGCGTACACGACGAACATCGCCTGCAGTGCGGCGCGGTCCGAGACTCCCAATGCGTGCGCCGCGAAGGAGGGTGCGCCCGCGGCAAGCGATCCTACGGCCGCGAGGAGCGATCCAACGAGGCTGTAGCGGGCGAAGACCGCCGTGCGCGATTTGTCGTCCACAAGCCGCGACATCAACGCGTGCTCGAGCGGCAGGAAGACGCTCACGTCGCCGCTCGAGGGGTTCAGCGTTCCAACGAAGGCGATGAGAAGGAGCGGCCAGAAATCCGTGACGAACGCAAAGCCCACGCCCGTTCCCACCATGACCGCGCAAGCCGCGAGGAGTAGCGACCGATAGTGGAAGCGATAGGCGTGAAGCCCAACGCCGAGTGTCACGATGCCGGAGCCCAGGAGCGTGACCGTCGCGATGATCCCGACCTCGAGGGGCTTGTAGCCCAGCTCGAGGAGATAGACCGGCAGGAGCAGGCTCACGAAGCCGTCGCCGAAGGCTCGAAGCCCTTTCGAGACGAGAAGACGTGCGACGTGCGAGCGGGAATGGGCGGTGTCCATGAACGTCCTCCACGTGAGGCAGGAACTTGGACGGGACACCGTCTTGTCGGGAGCCTGCAGCCCCGATGGCTTTCGGAAATAATGGTACCTCATCCCGAAACGGCCGATCTCCATGTCCAATCGCACGCTCTCGATGACCGACAACCTCTACCGCTACCTCGTCGAGCACTCGGTGCGCGAGTGGGAGGTGCTGCGCGAGCTTCGCGAAACGACTCACGGCATGCCCCACGCGGGCATGCAGATCTCGCCCGAGCAGGGCCAGCTCATGGCGCTCCTCGTGAAGATGC
>CAYQVE010000085.1:0-11877 GCA_964420785.1 uncultured Enterobacteriaceae bacterium
TCCTCGCGGATGATGTCGTTGCACAGCTCGATGCACTCGTCGCAGATGAACACCGACGGGCCGGCGATCAGCTTCCTCACCTCGTGCTGGCTCTTGCCGCAGAAGGAGCAGTAGAGAAGTTTTTCGCCGCCCGTTTTTTCGGTCATGAGGTTTCCGCTTTCAGGCCGCCGCTGCTGCCGCTGCCGCGTCGGCCCGCGAAGTCAGCACCCGGTCCACGAGCCCGTACTTCACGGCTTCTTCCGCGGAAAGGAAGTTGTCGCGGTCCGTGTCGCGCGAGATGCGCTCGACGCTCTGGCCGGTGTGTTTCGCCATGATCTCGTTGAGCTGCTTGCGCAGGTAGAGGATCTCCTTCGCGTGGATTTCGATGTCGGACGCCTGGCCCTGGAAGCCGCCCATCGGCTGATGGATTAGCACGCGCGAGTTCGGCAGACAGAAGCGCTTGTCCTTGTCGCCCGCGGCGAGCAGCAGCGCGCCCATGCTGGCCGCCTGCCCGACGCAAAGCGTGGAGACGTCGGGCTTGACGAACTGCATCGTGTCGTAGATGGCGAGCCCCGCCGACACCGAGCCGCCCGGGGAATTGATGTAGAAGAAGATGTCCTTGTCGGGATTTTCCGACTCGAGGAAGAGGAGTTGCGCGACGATCAGGTTGGCCGAGATCTCGTTGACGGGACCGACGAGGAAAACAACGCGCTCCTTGAGCAGGCGCGAGTAGATGTCGTACGCGCGCTCGCCGCGTCCGCTCTGCTCGATCACCATCGGAATCAGGCCCAGGCTCTGCGGATCCTGACTCACGTGGCTGCTCCCATCAGTTCTTCGAAGCTGATCGCCTTATCCTCCACCTTGGCATGCGCCAGGACCCAGCCGACGACGTTCGACTCGACTGCCAGACCCTCGAATTCGCTCAGACGCTGCGGCTCCGAGTAGACCCATCTTACCACTTCGAAGGGCTGTTCATATGTCTGGGCGTGCTCGGTTACCAGCGCCCGCACCTGCTCGGGCTTTGCTCCGAGCTCGTGCGATTTCACCAGCTCGCCGAGGATCAGTCCCAGCGCGACGCGCCGCCGCGCCTGCGCCTCGAGCGCCTCGGGCTTCACGGGCAGCCTCTCCAGCTTGACGCCGCGCGCCTCGAGGTCCGCACGCGTCTGCTGGACCATGCGCTGCATCTCGATCTCGACGAGCGACTTCGGCAGCTCGAGCGTCGTCGAATCGATGAGCGCGCGCATGACCTTCTGCTTGACCTCGCTCTCGACCTTTTTCTTGACTTCGCGCTCGACGTTTTCCCTGACCTCTTCGCGCATCTTCGCGATGTCGCCGTCTGCCACACCGAGCGATTTCGCGAATTCGGCATCGATCGCAGGGAGCTTCGGCACCTCGACCTTTTGCACGCTGACCTCGAAGTTTGCGCTCCTTCCCGCGACGTCCTTGCCCGGGTAATCGGCGGGGAAAGCCACCGGGAAAGTCTTGCGGTCGCCGGCGCCGACGCCCTCGAGGCCGCACTCGAACTCGGGCAGCATACGGCCCTCGCCGAGCACCACGGCCACCCCCGCGCCTTTGCCTCCGGGAAATTCGTTCCCGTCTATGCGGCCGGTGAAATCCACGGTGACGCGGTCACCCGATTGCGAGGCGCGCATGACGGGTTCCCAGCTCGCGCGCTGCTTGCGCAGGATCGAAAGGGTGCGGTCCACGTCCGCATCGTCCACCGCGTGGGTGGGTCGCTGAATCGTCGCGCCCGCCAAGTCTCCGATCTTGACCTCAGGGTAGATCTCGAAGGTGGCGCTGAAAGTCAGTTGCTTCGCGTCGCCCCCTTCGCGGCGCTCGATGCGCGGGTAGCCGGCGACCTTCAGCTTCTGCTCCTGGACCACTTCCGAAAACGCCTTCTGCACCGCGTCGCCGATCACTTCCGACCGCACCTGCGGCCCGTAGTGCTGCGCGACGATCTTGAGGGGAACCTTGCCGGGCCGAAAACCGTCCATGCGCACGGTGCGCGAGAGCTTGCGCAGCCGTTGCTCGACTTCGCGATCGATCTGCTCGGCCGGAACCGCCATGTTGAGCCTCCGCTCCAGCCTGCTTAACGCTTCGATGCTCGTTTGCATTCCCGAAAAACCCCGTTTCTTGGTGCGAAGGAAGGGACTCGAACCCCCAAGCCTTGCGGCGCTGGAACCTAAATCCAGTGCGTCTACCAATTCCGCCACCTTCGCGGGCTGACGACAAAGCGGCCCCGCAATGCGCGTGTCATTCTACAGCAAAGCCTCCTATACTGTCAGCCGAAGAAGGCTGAAACCCTTTGAAAAATAGGGCAATGTCGGTCGGCCATTACGAAAACTTTCCGGTCGCTTCCGTGCTGCTTCCGGCGGCGCTGCGCCGCCCCGTGTCGCTCATTTACCGATTCGCGCGCACGGCGGACGATTTCGCCGACGAAGGCGATCTGCGGCCGCATGAGCGTCTTGCCCTCCTTGCGGGCTACCGCACGGAATTGCGCCGGATCGAGGCCGGTCGTTCACCGCGCTCGCCCCTTTTCCGGGAGCTGGGCGAAGTGGTCGCGGCTCACCGCCTTCCGCTTGCGCCGTTCCACGACCTCCTCGACGCGTTCTCGCAGGACGTCGCGAAGCAGCGCTACGCGAGCTTCGCCGAGCTGATGGATTACTGCCGCCGCTCCGCCGACCCCGTCGGGCGCCTGATGCTGCACCTGTACGGCGAAAGCGACGCCCGCAACGTCGCCTGCTCGGACGCGATCTGCTCCGCCCTGCAGCTCATCAACTTCTGGCAGGATGTCGAAATCGACTTCCGCAAGAACCGCATTTACCTTCCGCAGGACGACATGGCGAGGTTCGGCGTCAGTGAAGACCAGATCGCCGCGGGCGACGCTTCCGGCGGCTGGTGGGACCTGATGCGCTTCCAGATCGAGCGCGCAAGATCGATGATGCTGGCCGGCGCGCCGCTCGCGATCCGGCTGCCCGGGCGCATCGGGCTGGAAACCCGCGCCGTGGTCCAGGGAGGGTCGAGAATCCTGGAGAAACTCGAGCGGGTGCGAGGGGACGTATTCCGGCATCGCCCGGTGTTGAAAGCGTTCGACTGGCCGCTGATGCTCTGGCGCGCGCTGGTGATGGAATGACTCCCGACGAGTATTGCCAGCACAAAGCCGCGCACAGCGGCTCGAGCTTCTATTACTCGTTCCTGTTTCTGCCGTCCGAGCGCCGGCGCGCGATCACCGCGCTCTACGCTTTCTGCCGCGAGGTCGACGACGCGGTGGACGAGCCGAGCGATGCTTCGGTCGCGCGCGCGACCCTGACCTGGTGGCGCGGCGAGGTCGCGCGGCTTTTCTCAGGCGACCCGCAGCATCCGGTGACGCGCGCGCTCGCCCCCGTGATCGCGCCTTTCGGGATCGCGCGGGCGAAGCTGGAGGAGATCATGGACGGCATGGAAATGGACCTGAACCAGAGCCGCTACCTGAATTTTCCGGCGCTGCGGCACTACTGTCATCGCGTGGCGGGCGTGGTCGGCGCGCTCGCGGCGGGCATTTTCGGCTACCGCAACGCGAAGACGCTGGAGTACGCCGAAAAGCTCGGGCTCGCGTTCCAGCTCACCAACATCATCCGCGACGTGGGAGAGGACGCGCGGAAAAACCGCATCTATCTTCCCATCGACGAGCTGAATGAGCACGGCGTGACGGCGGCGGACATTCTCAACGCGAATCACACCGACAGCTTCGAGCGCCTGATGCGCTTCCAGGTCGAGCGCGCCCGGCGCTGCTACGACGAGGCCCTCGCGCTCCTGCCGGCCGAGGACCGCCACGCGCAGCGCCCGGGGCTGATGATGGCCGCGATCTACCGCGCGCTGCTCGACGAGATCGCCGGCGACGATTACCGGGTGCTCGACCAGCGCACCGCGCTGACCCCGATCCGCAAGCTCTGGATCGCGTGGCGGACCTGGGTCACGGCTTGAGCGGCGCCGCGGTCGTCGGCGCCGGCTGGGCCGGTCTCGCCGCCGCGGCCACTCTCGCGGAGCAAGGCGTCCGCGTCACGGTCTTCGAAGCTTCGCGCAGCCCGGGCGGCCGGGCGCGGCGCGTGTCGATCGACGGAGTCGACCTCGACAACGGCCAGCACGTCCTGATCGGCGCGTATCGCGAGACGCTGCGCCTGATGCGCCTGGTCGGCGCGGACCCTGAGGAGCTTCTTCTGCGGCTGCCGCTCGAGCTGCGGTACGCCGACGGCTTTCACCTGCGCGCGCCGCGGCTCCCCTACCCCCTCAACCTGCTCGCCGCCTTGTTCGGCGCGCGCGAGCTCGCCTTCTCCGAGGCGCGTGCCGCGATGCGCTTCCTGATTTCCCTGCGCCTGCAGAATTTCCGCGTGGTGCCCGACTGCAGCGTGGCGCGCCTGCTGGACGGGCACGCTCAAACCGGCGCGCTCCGCACGCGCGTATGGGAACCCCTGTGCGTCTCGGCGCTCAATACTCCGGTCGAGCGCGCCTCCGCGCAGATCTTCGTGAACGTGCTGCGCTACGGCCTCACCGGCACACGCGAAGCGAGCGATCTGCTGATCGCGCGCACCGACCTCGGGCGCCTCTTCCCCGAACCCGCGGCGGAATACGTGAAAGCGCGCGGCGGCGCCATCGAACTGGGCGCGCCGGTGCGCCGCATCGCGCGCGTCCCGGGCGGATTCCGTCTCAACGACGCGCAGACGTTCGCGGGCGTGGTGATCGCCTGCGGTCCGCACCAGGCGGGGCAGCTGCTGGTGCAATTGCCCGCGCTCGACGAAGCGCTCTCCGCGATCAACGCCTTCGCGTACGAGCCCATCGTCACCTGCTACCTGAAGTATCCCGAATCCGTATCGCTTCCCGCAGCTATGCTCGGCTTCAGCGGGGGAATCGCGCAGTGGGTGTTCGACCGCGGCCGGCTCGGCGGACCGAAGGGCCTGCTCGCAGCGGTGATCAGCGCATCGGGGGCGCACGAGCAGCTGACGAAGGAGGAGCTGGCGGCGCGGGTCGGGACCGAACTGAAAGCGGCGCTCGGCGAGCTGCCCTCGCCGCAATGGTCGCAGGTCATCACGGAAAAGCGCGCGACGTTCTCCTGCACGCCTTCGCTCGTCCGGCCCGAAGCGTTCACCGCGATTCCCGGCCTGGTGCTCGCGGGAGACTACGTCGCGGGCGAATACCCGGGGACGCTCGAGGCCGCGGTGCGCAGCGGGATCGCCGCGGCGAGGGCGGTGGGGAGCAATTAGCGCCTTACCTGCCTACGAGAACCGGGGAACTGCCCTGCACGATTACGCAGTTCTTGGATTCCTTGCATGCCTCCGAATACCTCTTGATTGACTCCAACTGAACGAATTGCGCGGCATCGAGCTTCATTTGCTGGCGATAAGCGTTGTCAGCATTTGCGCGGCTTTGCTCGGCCTGAAACCTCGAATCCTCGGCGAGCTTGCGCTGCACCTCCGTCTTCCGGCGTTGCTGCTGAGCAGCCGTATTGTTCATTTCATCGATCACGGGCTTGTCCGGCAACGCTTTACCCATATTGACGTTGATTAGTGCGACATGCAGCCCGGTTGATTGGATGTGCTTCCTGAACTGGCTGGCTATTTCTCCCTCTATGCTCTGCAAGGTAGGCGGGTCAATCATGATTGGTGTCATCTGATATCTCTTTGTGACATCCCTGACGATTGTCCGGTATTGCTCTTTCAGGTTGTGCTCGTACCACTTCTCGTACCCGAAATTCTTGACGTGATACGCGGGGTCTTTCCATTGCAATACGATGTAGCTGTTGTAGTTGATGAAGTTGTTGTCGGCTGTTGCCAAATGGTCCAGCGGTTCATCGTACTTGAGCGGCGTCATCACTACGGAGACGCCCCTGGTGGTAAACCAGTACCAGGACAGCCCGGGTTTCTGCGTTTCGTCCCGCACTCCTCCGTGCCCGAAGAACCACGGGTTGTCAATGATGACGGTTTCATTTCCGGGTTCGGTCGTTATCGAATGGCAGCCCGCCATCGGCACGGCCACTGCAAGAATCAAGATGAGTCTCATGGAATTCTCCCTGCTAATGACGTTAATTTTTTAAACCGCTGGCGTTTCACTTGACCTGGTAGATAAAGCGCATCTTGCATGAAGTCGTTACGGGCGCGTTATCCTTGAGTGCGGGTTCCAGTTTCCAAGTCCTCAAGGCGATGACCGAGTGGTCGCGAAACGAACGGGACTCCGGCGACTCGGCCTGAATGTCGTCAATGCGGCCGTCAGATAGCACGTTGAAATTGAGGGTGGCAGAGCCTTCGAGACCGGAAAGGCGGCGGCCCACGAGATAAAGCGGTAGACCACCGGAAATGAGCTTCGGGGGCTGATCGAAGTCAGCGCGATCGCAATCGCTCAGGGTGCCGGGAGGCATGGCGATTTGTTCGTCGATCGATCCGGACAGATCGCGGTTGACGTCCTCGGTTGCGCAACCGGAGAGAACGAGGAGACAAACGAGTCGGGCCGCCAGCGCGGCCCGACTCATCCTTCGGCTGAACATCGTCCACTCGGTCGTCGTGGGCTAGCCGGGCTCTCCTATTTCTTTCTGGGATCGTCCGCGGGATTGACGTAGGTGTCGCCCCAAGGTCCGGTTCCATTGAGCTGCACAACGACCTCCTCCTTGGTCCAGGCGAAATGGTTCGTCTTCGGCTGCAGGATCATCATGTGTCCCTGGGGCAGAGCCGTCGACTTCTGTTTGTCCAGCTTGTCGCCCACGCCCATGTTGATGGTTCCGGAGATCACCGTCACCCGCTCGACGGCCGGGTGCCAGTGCGCGGGGATATTGTAGTTGGCGGGAAACCTCAACCGCACCGTGAAGGGAACGGGATCGCTCATCGGACCCTCTATGACCGCGATCTTCGCTCCGGGCGGCAACGAGGGAACATCGGCCCACTCAAGATCGTTCGGCGAGATCAGCCTGTGACCGCCCGACTGAGCCCAACTGGCGGAAACGCCCATCAAGAAGGGCGCGACAACAGCGAATGCCAGGTACGACTTGAATTTCATTCTTCACTCCCTTTCGTTCAGCGTCCGAGGGACCAAATACAGGAGCAGGCGACCCTGGGTCCCGTTCACGGCCGCCTATTCGGTAAACTACCACCGCCACAGCAATGATCTCTCGTCTTTCCGGTCTATATACCGTGACCCCCGTCAATCGGTGATGCCCGCCACGGTGATTCAGCGGCGGTCGTCGTTCAGGCGGCAATGTCACGGGTGCCTGCGACGTGAGAGAAATGAAGGTGAGAGGTTCGTGCCATTGGAATCGCGGCGTCACGATAGGAAGGTTTCCTCCTGCGGGAAGGAAAGGTGCCGCGTAGGACCACGTCTCGACGGGTACTTCGCTCCCCTCGGGACGAAACGCAATGCCGAATGGCGAAGCTCCGGTCTCGCGCCAGCGAACGCGTTGCCAGAGCCCGACTGGACCGACCACCTCGGACTGCAGCTCTTCGTCTTCATGCCGCCACAAAAGCTCGAGATACGCGTTGTCGAAGAACGCGCAAGCGTTGGCGGTACCTTGACCACGGTGGATACCGCGTCGGCCGAACTGCAAGCCGAAGTCGGTCAGAGCGCGCTCCGCCACATCTGGATTCTCAGAGCAAATGAATACGTGATCGAGGGTTAGGGGCACCGCTGTTCACCGTCGACCTAGCGCAGCCCTTCCGAAGAGTCAGCAAACATTTCGCTCAGGCCATTAGCCCACCATCAACAACGAGACTGTGCCCGACCACATAGGACGATGCGGTAGAGCTTAACCAAAGAATTGCACTCGCGATCTCTTCGGCCCTGGCGAGCCGCCCGATCGGGATTGTTTGGGAGAACCGTTCCTCGTGTTCTTGGCGTTCTTTTGACGTCAGGTGTTCTGTCCGGCGTTCGCGGCGCGGTGTTGCGGTCGCGCCGGGGCAGACCGCGTTTATGCGAATTCCGCGGGCAATGTATTCCTTGGCCATTGAACGAGTCAGACCGATGACTGCGTGCTTTCCCGCACTGTAAACCGCCGCAGTAGGTGCCCCGGACAGCCCATTTACCGATGAAACGTTGACTATGGTGCCTCCGCCACCTTGGAGCATTGTGGCGATTTCGTACTTCATGCAGTTGAGGACCCCGAGAACGTCGGTGGAAATTGTCTTGCCCGCTTCGTCGAAGGGCACTTCGTGCGTGGCGACAGGTCGCGAATCGAATGCGGCACTGTTCACCGCGCAGTTCAATTGACCAAAACGACTCGTGACACAGGCTACGAGGTCCGCGACGGATGATGGCTCAGTCACGTCACACCTTTGAAAGATCGCGTCGCCGCCAAGATGTTTGAGTTCCTGCTCCGCATGAAGGCCACGTCCCGGGTTTCTCGCGGCCACCACCACCCTCGCGCCGCTCGCGACGAACGCCTTTGCCGCCGCGAGACCGATACCGGTAGTCCCACCTGAGATCAAAACAACTTTTGCCAGAAGATCTTGCATACAAGCTGCCTGTTCGAGACCGCGTTGGGCGCTGGGCGGGCGCGAGACCCGTAACTCGTCCTCCCCGACGCGCCGTTAAACATCAGATGTCTTTGCACCCGGACGCTCCATTGCGACTTCAGATCCGGTGAAGCCAAGCTTCTTATAGAACGCAGCGACTCCCGTCGGGACCGCGCGCAGAACCCAGGTAATTCGCCGATCCTCTCCCATGGCGGCTTTGATTAGCATGAGGAGCAGCGTTCGCATGCTTCGAGACCTAGTTCGTCAATGAGCCCCCACCTACAACCCGATCGCGCGCAAATCGATCCGCCCCTTCCTCACCGGCGGGCACCAGAGGAAGACACCCGTTACCGGGCGCGTAAACGTAAACAGCGCGTCGGGGGTCCCGTCCTCGGCGCCGACCATGCGCTTCAACTGCGCCTCGAAGGCGTCGAGCGACTTGCCGAAGGCGACGAACACGAGCCCCGCGCGCGTCGCGTCCGCCCAGGGCATCGAGCGCCGCAGCACGAAGGCTTCGGGCGAGAAGCTCTCCTGCGCGGTCCGCTTCACGTGCGCAGAAGGCGGCGCGTCGCCGAGCTCCTTGTTGTCGCTCCTGCGCCTGCCGATGGTGTTGTCCTGATCCTTCCGCGGCAGCGCGGCGAATTTGTCGAGGTCGTGCACCCACTGCTGGACCGCGGCGAAGCTCGCGCCCCCGAATCCCGCCCTCTTGTCCTGCACGATCGCGGTCTCGGCGCCCTTCTTCCCCTTCGGGTTCTCGGTGCCGTCCTCGTAGCCGGTCAGATCGAGCCCGCGGCCGTGCTTGAATGCGTCGATGACGCCGCTCGTCTCGAAAGCGGGCGCGAGGATCTTCTCGACCTCGCGCGCGCGCAGCACGCTCTCGCCGCGCTCTTCCCCGCGCAGCCAGCACCACAGGGCGGCGGGGGTCGAGGGCACGTCGACGCCTTCTCGCTTGTGGTGCGGAAACGGCCGCAGCCCCTCGATTCCCTTTTGCAGCGCGAAGAGCAGGACCGCGCCCAAGCCCACGACGCAGGTCTCGCCGTCCGCCGTTGCGGCCAGGGCCCGGAGCGCAGCTTGCGGGCGCACGCCCTGCTTCAGCCCGAACGTGAGATAGCGCGCGTGCCGCGGAATAGGGGCCAGGATTCCGGGTTGGGCATTCTTCAAGACGTCGTCCCTTTCACTTTCGATTCTAGGCCCGAAACCGCGCGATCGCGTCGGCGACGCGCTCGACGGCGATGATCTCGAGCCCGTCGATTTTCTGCTTCGGCTGGTTGGCCCTGGGGATGATCGCCTGCGTGAAGCCGAGCTTGGCGGCTTCCTTCAGCCGCTCCTGGCCGCGCGGCGCGGGGCGCACCTCGCCCGCCAAGCCGATCTCGCCGAACACCGCGAGCTTCTCCGGCAGCGGCTTGTCGACGTGCGAGGATACGATCGCGAGCAGCACCGCGAGGTCGGCGGCGGGCTCGCTGATGCGCACGCCGCCCACCGCGTTCACGAACACGTCCTGATCGTAGCAGGCGATTCCGGCGTGGCGATGCAGCACCGCAAGCAGCATCGCAAGGCGGTTCTGCTCCAACCCTACCGTCAGCCGCCGCGGATTGGGCGCGTGCGCCGCGTCCACCAGGGCCTGGATCTCGACCAGCAGCGGCCGCGTGCCCTCCTGCGCGACGAGAATGCACGAGCCTGCGACTTCGCCGGAGTGCTGCGACAGGAAAATCGCCGATGGATTGGAAACCCCGCGCAGGCCCCTGTCGGTCATCGCGAACACGCCCAGCTCGTTCACCGCGCCGAAACGGTTCTTGAAGGCGCGGATGAGCCGGAAGCTCTGGTGCGTGTCGCCCTCGAAGTAGAGCACTGCATCGACGATGTGCTCCACGACGCGCGGGCCCGCGATCGCGCCCTCCTTGGTGACGTGGCCGACGAGCACCACGACCGTCCCACCGGCCTTGGCGTAGCGCGTCAGGTGCGCCACGCACTCGCGCACCTGCGCGACCGAGCCGGGCGCGGACGTGAGTTGCTCCGAGTACAGCGTCTGGATCGAATCGACGACGGCGATCTCGGGCTTCGCCTTTCCCAGCGTCGCGAGGATGCGCTCGAGCTGGATCTCGGCGAGCAGCTCGAGCCTGTCGGAGTCGAGCGCGAGGCGCCGCGCGCGCAGCGCAACCTGCTCGGCGGATTCTTCACCGCTCACGTATACAGCCTTGCGCGAGCCGCTCATGCGCGCCAGGGCCTGGAGGAGGAGCGTGGATTTCCCCACGCCCGGGTCGCCTCCTATCAGCACCACCTCGCCCGCGACGAATCCGCCGCCGAGCACCCGGTCGAGCTCGTCTATCCCGCTCGCCATGCGCGGCGCGTCTCGCGCGCTCACCTCCGCGAGCCGCTTGAGCTCCGAGCCCTTCGTGACGCCCGAAAAGCGGTGCCTCTGCGCCGATTCTGCAAGCCCTTCGACCAGCGTGTTCCAGGCGCCGCAGTGGGGGCACTGTCCCTGCCACTTCGGCGACTCGCCGCCGCATTCGGTGCAGGCGTAGACGCTCCTCGCCTTGGCCATCAGGGCGTCTCCGAGACAGGCACCCGCTGCGAGAGCGCGCACAAGAGCTCGTAGCTCACGGTGCCCGCGCTCGCCGCGACTTCGTCGGCCGAAAGCCCTTCGCCCCACAGCGTCGCAGGCGAGCCGACCGCCGCTTCGGGAATGCCGGTGAGATCGGCGAACAGCACGTCCATCGCCACGCGCCCCAGGGTGCGCGTGCGCCTGCCGCAGACGAGGATCGGCGTGCCGGTGGGCGCGTGGCGCGGGTAGCCGTCGGCGTACCCGCAGGCGACGATGCCGATCCGCATCGGGCCGCTCGCCGCGAAGGTGCCCCCGTATCCGACGCCGTCGCCCGCGCTCAAGCTCCGCACCGCGATCAATTCGCTCGACAGAGTCATGGCGGGCTTCAGCCCGAGCGCTGCCGCGCTTTCGTCGGGGAAAGGCGAGCAGCCGTAGAGCATGATTCCCGGCCTGATCCAGTCCTTGTGCGTGTCCGGGTAGCGCAGGAGCGCGGCGGAATTGGCGACGCTGCGCGGAAGGTCGACGCCCGCGGTCGCCGCATCGAAGCGCTCGAGCTGCCAGCGCACGCCGCGCTTGCCGTCGGCGTCGGCGAAATGCGTCATGAGCGCGATCGCATCGGCGCTCGGACAATCGCGCAGGCGATCGAGCACGCCGCGAAGATCTCCCGCCGGGAAGCCGAGCCGGTTCATGCCGGTGTTCAGCTTCGCGACCACCGCGATCCTCTTCGGCAGCCGCGCCTTCTCGAGCATCGCGAGCTGCTCCGGATCGTGCACCACGGTGGTGAGACCGTTCGCCGCGATGGGTTCGAGCTCCTCGGGCGAGAAAAATCCCTGCAGGAGCAGTATGGGGCGCCGCTCGCCGGCGCGCCGCAGCTCGAGCGCCGCCTCC
>CAYQVE010000086.1:0-10782 GCA_964420785.1 uncultured Enterobacteriaceae bacterium
GTGCCGCGAAGACCCTTCGCAACCGCAGGAAACACGAACTGGTGCACGGCGCGCGGGTCACGGAAGCGGATCTCGATCTTCGCCGGATGGACGTTGACGTCCACGCCGCGCGGGTCGATCTCGAGGAAAAGCACGTACGCGGGATGGCGCTCTCCGTGCAGGACATCGCGATACGCTTCGCGCAGCGCATGCGAAAGCAGCTTATCGCGCACGAACCGGCCGTTTACGTAGACGAACTGCGCGTCGCGGGAGGCACGCGTGTACGCGGGCGACCCGGCGAAGCCCGAGAGTTTCAGCACGCCGTTCGCGTCGACCGGGCGCATCGACTGCGCGAACTCCGCCCCGAGAGCCGCCTCGATCCGCTGCGCGGGGTCGGCGGGGGCAAGCCGCGCGACGACGCGCCCATTGTGTCTCAGGGTAAGGGCGACGTCGGACCGCGACAGCGCCGCACGCGTGAACACTTCCTCGCAGTGAGCAAATTCGGTAGCGTCGCTCTTCATGAACTTGCGCCGCGCCGGGGTGTTGTAATAGAGCTCATTGACTTCGACGGCGGTCCCAGTGGCTTGCGCCGCGGGCTCCATAGCGCCGATGCTCCCCCATTCGGCGCGGAGGGCGAAGGCGCGGGCCGCTCCGGCGGCGCGGCTCGTCATGACGACGCGCGCGACCGAGGCGATGCTCGCCAGCGCCTCGCCGCGAAATCCGAGCGAGCGGACCCGCTCGAGATCCTCGAGCGAGGCGATTTTGCTCGTCGCATGCCGGGCGAAGGCCATCGGCAGGTCGTCCTTCGCGATGCCCGAGCCGTTATCGACGACGCGGATCTGCTTGATGCCGCCCTCGGCGAGCGCGACGCCGATGTCGGTTGCGCCCGCATCGAGGCTGTTTTCGAGGAGCTCCTTCAGAACCGACGCCGGCCGATCGACCACTTCCCCGGCCGCGATCTGGCTGATGAGCGTTTCGGGCAGCGGGCGGATGGCGGGCACGTTTACGATTCTTCCAAAGGAAGCCGGTCGAACGGCGCTCGAGCGTCCGTTTCCAATCGGCTTGCGGCTCAAATTATATGTCGCGGTAGAATGCGGCGGTGGACCTCCTTCTCTCCGGTTGGGATCTGCTCGTCCATCTCGACCGGCACCTCGCAGTACTGCTACAGCAACACGGCGCCTGGGTTTACCTGCTGCTCTTCGTCGTCATTTTTTGCGAAACCGGCCTGGTCGTGACGCCCTTTCTTCCCGGAGACTCTTTGCTTTTCATCGCGGGCGCGCTTGCGGCCGGGGGCGGCATCGACGTGCACCTGCTCGCGCTGGTTCTGGTCGCCGCGGCCGTGCTCGGAAACACCGTCAACTACGCGATCGGCCGCTTCATAGGCCCGAGAGTCTTCCATTGGGACGAATCGCGGTTCTTCAATCGAAGGGCGCTGGACCACGCGCACGCGTTCTACGAGAAGCACGGCGGGAAGACCATCGTGATCACCCGTTTCGTGCCCATCCTGAGGACGTTCGCCCCATTCGTCGCCGGCATCGCGCGCATGACCTACTTGAACTTCATTGCCTATAACCTGGCCGGCGCGCTCGCGTGGGTGCTGTCGCTGCTCTACGCGGGTTACTGGTTCGGCAACGTCCCCGTCGTGAAGCAGAACCTCGCGTGGGTCATCGTCGGAATTGTCGTGCTGTCGGTGACGCCGCTCGCGTTCGAGTATGTCAGGCAACGGCTGAAGAGGGCAGGAACCTAGGGCACGCCGACCGGGGAATCAGCGAATCGACGCGAGGGTCGATCGGGGTAGAGAGGGATTCTTCGTGACGTAACTCTTGACGCCGCGAAGAATCGCGTGCGCGATTTTTTCCTGGTAGGCCGTGTCGTTCAGACGTGTCTCCTCGTCTGGATTGCTGATGAACGCCGTCTCGACGAGGATGGAGGGGATGGGTGATTTCAGCACCGCGAAACCCGCCTGCTCGACGCTTCCCTTGTGCAAGGGGTTCACGCCGCCCAGCTCTCCTAGCACAGCGCGAGCGAGCTTGAGGCTGTCGTTGACTTGGGCCGTCAGGCTGAGGTCGTTGAGGGTCATTTGAAGATAGCGGTCTCTCTTGCGCGCGAGGTTGACCCCGCCGATTAGATCGGCCCTGTTCTCGCCCCTCGCCAGCCACTGGGCAGCGGTGCTCGAGGCGCCGCGTTCCGAGAGCGCAAATACCGACGAGCCGCGAACGTGGGGCTTGATGAAAGCGTCGGCGTGGACCGACACGAACAAATCGGCCTTGACGAGCTGAGCTTTCTCGACCCGCGCCCCGAGCTCGATGAAGTAGTCGCCATCCCGAGTCAGCATGGCGCGCATATTGGGCTCGGCGTCGATCAAGGACTTTAATTTGCGCGCTATCGTAAGGGTGACGTGTTTTTCTCGGGTCCCGCGGCGTCCCCGGGCTCCTGGATCCTCGCCACCGTGCCCGGCGTCCACGGCGATCGTGACTAGCCGGTCAACGCGGGGACTGGCCGGCTGCGGCTGCTTCATGCTCTGGCTGGCTTCCCCTTGCCCATCGGTCGTTCCGTCGGCGAACATCCCGGGTGCGGTCTTCAGTTCGCGCTTTTGCAAGAGCGCCAATATCGGATCTAGGGGCTCGACCGGGTAAATGTCGAGCACTAGGCGGTGCCCGTATTCTCCGATCGGTTCAAGAGTGAAAATCTGCGGCTTCACTTCGCTCTTCAGGTCGAGCACTACGCGTACCACACCGGGCTTGAAGCGCCCCACGCGAAAATTGGCTATGTAGGGGTCGCTCGCGGAGATCTTGTCGGAGAAACCTTGCTGCACGCTCTGCAGATCGACTTCTTCCAGATCGAGCACGAGCCGCTCAGGATTGCGGACTCTGAGCAGGTTGTGCTTCAGCGCCTGGCCGGATTCAACGGTCACGCGCGTGTAGTCCTGCGCAGGCCAGACGCGGATCGCCCGAATGGATTCTGAGGACGGTTCGGCAAGGAGCGAATTTGAAAGGATCAGAGCAGCGACTGGCGCCGCGCACCAAAGTGCTCTTGTGCACGCGATCAGGCGTCCCTGGATTCCGCTAAACACCGCTCCCCCGCTGCGCTGCAGGCTTTGACACTGATCTCTCTTCCCGTGCCTGAATAGGCCAAAATAAGCTCGAGGTCCGGTCGAGGAAGGGAATGGCCGGCCCGCTCCGGCCATTCCACCAGGCAGAATCCCGTGCCGTGGAAGTAGTCGGCCAGGCCCGCATCTTCAAATGCTCGAGCATCCAGGAATCGATAAAAATCAAAGTGGTACAAGTTTAATCTCGAAACCACATAAAGTTCAACCAGGGCATAGCTCGGACTCTTCACAGTAGCTTTAACGCCCAGTGCGCGCAATAAGCCACGAATCAGGGTGGTTTTCCCGCTGCCGAGGTCGCCGCGCAGGTAAATCCGCATGCCCGGTCTGGTGCCGGCGGCCAGTTTCGCCCCGACGCCTGTGGTTGCGCTTTCGTCCGCCAAATAGATGTTTGCCCAGTGCGCCCTGACCGGCGGCTGGCTATGATCTGGAGGATGGGTCATCTGAAGGCAGTCCGGGCGCGACGAATGCGGTCCACCGATCTTGCGATGCTCGCCGCGACGATCAAGTCCTGGGGACGGGAGCTGGGCTTCCAGGCCGTCGGAATCGCCGACACCGACCTCTCGGCGGTCGAGCCCCGCCTCGCTGCATGGCTCGCATCGGGCTTCGCCGGCGAACTCGATTATATGCGAAAGCACGGTGCGAAAAGGACGCGACCGGCGTCGCTCGTTCCCGGAACCTTACGCGTCATCTCCGCGCGCATGGACTATCGACCCGATGCGGCCGACAGCTGGAGCATCCTTGCCGACGGGAGCAAGGCCTTCGTCGCACGTTATGCGCTCGGGCGCGACTATCACAAGCTGCTGCGGGCGCGGCTGCGGCGGCTTGCGGAAAAAATTGCGAGCGAAATCGGTGAATTCGGTTTTCGCGTATTCACCGATTCGGCACCGGTGATGGAAGTGGAGCTGGCGCGCAAGGCGGGGCTGGGCTGGCGGGGCAAGCACACGCTGCTGATCGCTCGCGAAGCAGGCTCGTTCTTCTTTCTCGGGGACATCTACACGGATCTGCCGCTTCCGTTGGACGCTCCCGTCGGCGAGCATTGCGGCAGCTGCACCAAGTGTCTGGATATCTGCCCTACGCGCGCGATTGTCGCTCCCTATGTCGTCGACGCTCGGCGGTGCATTTCCTACCTCACGATCGAGTTGAAGGGGAGCATTCCGGTCGAACTGCGCCCACTCATCGGGAACCGTGTCTTCGGCTGCGACGATTGCCAGCTCGTGTGCCCGTGGAACCGCTACGCGCGGCTCGCGCCGGAGCCGGATTTCCGAGTGCGTAACGGTCTGGATCGCGCCGAGCTCGTTGAGCTTTTCGCTTGGACCGAGGCGGAGTTCCGGCAGCGGATGAGCGGCAGCGCCATCCTGAGAATCGGCTACGAACGCTGGCTGCGCAACCTCGCCGTGGGACTCGGCAACGCCCCGAAAAGCACGCGTGCGGTCGCCGCCCTGCGGTCCCGGGCGCGGGAATCGTCTGCGCTCGTTCGAGAGCACGTGGCGTGGGCGCTGGAACGTCAGGGAGCGGGGCGCTGACGCCGTTTGCTATAATGGGCGCGCTTGTCATCTGTCCTGTCCGCAGGTTCACCCCATTAGAGTTTACGTTTGCCCAGTTTTGCTGAACTGAATCTGCTGCCCGAGCTGCTGAAAGCGGTCGCGGAGCAGGGCTACGTCGAGCCTACGCCGATCCAGGCGCAGGCCATCCCGTTGGTGCTGCAAGGTCGCGATGTCCTGGGGGGCGCCCAGACCGGCACCGGCAAGACCGCGGGATTCGCCCTCCCGCTCCTGCAACGGCTAGCGCGGCACGCCAACCCCAGCGCATCTCCCGCACGCCATCCGGTGCGCGCGCTCATTCTCACCCCGACGCGGGAGCTTGCGGCGCAGGTGGAGGAGAGTGTCCGCACGTATGGAAAGTACGTCGGTCTGCGCAGCACCGTGGTGTTCGGGGGGATCGACATGAAACCGCAGACGGCGGCCCTGCGGCAGGGCGTCGAGTTTCTGGTGGCGACCCCCGGCAGGCTGCTCGACCACGTTCAGCAGAAGGCGGTGAACCTGCAGCAAGTCGAGGCTTTTGTGCTCGACGAGGCCGACCGCATGCTCGACATGGGATTCATCCCGGATGTGCGACGCATCATGGCGCTCCTGCCCAAGCGGCGCCAAAACCTGTTGTTTTCGGCCACCCTGTCCCAAGACATTCGCACGCTCGCCGAGTCGTTCCTGCACGACCCGGTGCTCGTGCAGGTGGCTCGGCAAAACGCCGCTGCCGAATCGGTGCAGCACATCGCGCATCCGGTCCGGCGCGAGCGCAAGCGCGAGCTGCTCGCGTATCTCGTGCAGTCGCGCGATTTGCGACAAGTACTGGTCTTTACTTCGACCCGCATCGGCGCGAATCGCCTCGCATACCAGCTGAACCGCGACGGCATTCATACCTCCGCCATCCACGGCGACAAGAGCCAGCCGGAACGCCTTCAGGCGCTTGCCGACTTCAAGTCGGGAAATGTTCGCGTCCTGGTGGCGACCGATGTCGCAGCGCGCGGGCTTGATATCGAAGACTTGCCTCACGTCGTGAATTTCGAGCTCCCCGGCGTGCCGGAAGATTACGTGCATCGCATCGGTCGCACCGGCCGGGCTGGAGCGAGCGGTGAGGCGATCTCGCTCGTTTGCGCCGAGGAGCATGAACGGCTCGATGCGATCGAGAAGACCATACGGCTCGGCATCCCGAGGAAGATCGTTCCGGGTTTCGAGCCCGATCTGAGTGTCGCACCCTCGATGATGAGCAGGTCATCCGGCCGACGCGACCCGGCGACGCGGGAGCGCCGACCGCGTCAGGGCGATCGGGAGCGCGACCGATTAACCCGAGCAGCTCAGGGCCAGAAGACTGTCGACCCGATTTTCAGCTCTCCCTACAAGCCGGCTCTTGCGACATCGGTTGCGACCGGACCGGCGCCCGCTCAGCAGGCACCGCGCCAAGTCGCCGCGCTTCTCTGCGGCTTGCCCAAGAACAAGTAGGTCTTTCTAGTTTTTTGCCCGGAACGGGCTCCGTTCGTTGAGCTCGTCCACGTAGCGCTCGATTCCTTCCGACTCCCTGGCAAGAAATCTTTCCACGGCGTCCGCGAACTCCGGATGGCGTAACCAGTGCGCGGACCACGTTGGGTTCGGCATGAAGCCCCGAGCGAGCTTGTGTTCGCCTTGTGCGCCTCCCTCGAAGATCCGGATGCCGCGTTCGATGCAGAAATCCAGCGCCTGGTAGTAGCAGAGCTCGAAATGCAGCAGCGGGACGTGCGCGACCGAGCCCCAGTAACGGCCGTACAGCACTTCCGGCGAGAAAATATTGAGGGCGCTCGCGATCGGCTTTCCATCGATCTCTGCAAGCACCATGAGGAGGTGTTCGGGGAGCGTTTTGCCGAGCCGCCGGAAGAACTCCAGGTTCAGATAAGGCGTCGAGTGATGCGCCCGATAGGTGTTGTTGTAGCAGCGCGTGAAAAAGCTCCAGTTCTCGTCGCGGATTTCGGCTCCGACCAGCCGTCGCACGCGCACGCCTGCTTCCTGCACCCTTCGTCTCTCCTGGCGGATTTTCTTGCGCTTCGCGTAAGCGAGATCGGAGAGAAACTGGTCGAAATTCGCGTAGCCACGGTTTTCCCAATGAAACTGGACTGAGCGGCGCAGCATCATTCCCGCGGCCTCCAACTCGCGCGCTTCGCGCTCGGCGGGAAACAGCACGTGCAGCGACGAGACGTCGAGCGAGAGGCGCAATGCGGCTCGAACGAGAAGCGACCGGGTCTCACCGTCGCGCGCAAGCAGTCGGGATCCGGTGACAGGCGAAAACGGTACTGCACCGAGCAGTTTGGGATAGTACGAAAGCCCATGACGGTGATAGGCATCGGCCCATGCCCAGTCGAAGACGTACTCGCCGTAGGAATGCGACTTGGCGTAGAGCGGCATGGCACCCACGAGCGACGCGCGCTGCCACAGTGTTAGGTAGCGAGGCGACCAACCGGTGCCCTCGCAGGCGCAGCCCGTCTCATGGAGCGCATGCAGAAATTCGTGGCGCAAGAAGGGATGTCCCGCGGCGAGCGCATTCCATGCTCCCGGCTCAACGGCCCGGAGCGTATCGATGACCTTGACCGAAGGCGTGTCTTCCTTCAATCGACCCGGTCCGAGGCGGCGCTCACGGTTGCCGATTATAGAATCGTTTGAACCGTCCCGGCGCGAGGGCTCGTCCGCCGATGGTAAACTTGCCGGATGGCGAGCATCGTCAAGATCGCGATTGCCCAGATCAACTGTGTCGTAGGCGACCTCGCCGGCAACACCAGCAAGATCCTCCGGTATTGCGAACGGGCGCGCGTCGGCGGCGCGGACTTGATGCTTACGCCGGAGCTCGCGCTGTGCGGCTACCCTCCCGAAGATCTCCTGTTGCGCGGCGGTTTCTATCGCGACTGCAACGCCGCGCTCGAGCGCCTGGCGCGCGAAGTGCGCGGCATCACGCTCGTCGTCGGGCATCCGCATGAAGATGGGGGGAAACGCCACAATGCCGCATCCGTCGTAAGGGACGGGCGGGTGGTGGGAACCTACTACAAGCAAGTCCTGCCGAACTACACCGTGTTCGACGAGGAGCGCTACTTCGCGCCCGGAGACCTTCCCTGTGTCTTTCAGGTGGGAGAGACCCGCTTCGGCGTAAACATCTGCGAAGACACGTGGGGGCCGCAGGGGCCGCTAACGACCCGGCCCGATGCCGTCAGCATCGGAATCAACATCTGCGCGGATGCCTGGGGGGCGAAGGCGCCGCAGGCGGCCCGCGAGGCGGGCGCGCAGGTTCTGCTCGTGCTCAACGCTTCGCCGTATCACATGCGCAAACAGGAATCCCGGTACGACGTGATGCGTGAACGCGTGATCGAGACGGGGATGGCGCTCGTTTACGCGAACATGGTGGGAGGGCAGGACGAGCTGGTGTTCGACGGCGCCTCGTTTGCGCTCGACCGGCGGGGGGAGGTGGTATGCCAGCTCCCGGTTTTCGAGGAGACGCTGGAATTCGTGACGGTGGCCGACGCCGAGCCGCAGCGAGCCAGGATCGCGGAGCAGGCGTCACTGGAATCCGAGGTCTACAAGGCACTTTGCCTCGGGGTACGCGACTACGTCGGGAAGAACGGATTTCCGGGCGCGCTGGTCGGCCTCTCCGGCGGGGTCGACTCGGCGTTGACGCTGTGCATCGCTTGCGATGCGCTCGGGTCAGAGCGTGTACGCGCGGTCATGATGCCTTCGCAGTATACCTCCCAAATGAGCCTCGAAGACTCGCGCGAGCTCGCCAAGAATCTCGGTGTGCGCTACGACGAGATCCCGATTGGCCCCGCATTCGACGCTTTTCTGGGATTGCTGGCGAAGGAGTTTGCGCGTCTTCCCGTGGACGCAACGGAGGAGAATCTTCAGGCGCGAATCCGCGGTACTCTACTGATGGCTTTGTCGAACAAGTTCGGAGCGATCGTGCTGACGACGGGCAACAAGTCGGAGATGGCGGTCGGCTACGCGACCCTCTACGGGGACATGGCCGGTGGATTTGCGGTGATCAAGGACATTCTAAAGACACTGGTATACCGGTTATGCCGACATCGGAACGGCATAGCGCGCGTTATTCCGGAGCGCGTGCTCACCCGCGCGCCATCCGCCGAGCTGAGGCCCAACCAAACGGACCAGGAAAGTCTTCCTCCCTATGATGTCCTGGACGCCATCGTTTCGGCTTATATGGAAAACGATCTGGGCCCCGCTGAAATGGTGGCGCGCGGCTTCAGGACCGAAGACGTGAAGCGTGTTGTCGAGATGATCCACCGCAACGAGTACAAGCGCCGCCAGGCGCCGATCGGTATCCGCATCACCCACCGCGGTTTCGGCAAGGATTGGCGCTATCCGATCACATCGCGCTACCGGGAGCCGTATGTATAGCCCGGTGATGGCGCGAGCCTGATCAGGCGATCGGCGCCCGTTTGTTATACTGCCAGGCAGCAGTCAACGCGGGAGCATGCCATGAAGAAAATCGAAGCCGTGGTGAAGCCTTTCAAGCTCGACGAAGTTCGCGAGGCCCTTGCCGAAGTCGGAGTCACCGGACTGACGGTGACCGAGGTGAAAGGCTTCGGTCGCCAGAAGGGCCACACCGAACTTTACCGCGGCGCCGAATATGTCGTTGACTTCCTGCCGAAGGTCAAGATCGAGGTCGTGGTGACCGAAAAGATGCTCGAAGGCGCAATCGAGGCCATCGTCAAGGCGGCGCGCACCGGCAAGATCGGCGACGGGAAGATTTTTGTGAGCACTGTGGAGCAGGTGGTGCGTATCCGGACGGGCGAGACCAACGAGGCGGCCGTCTAGCGGCGGCATCGGGTCATTCGGGCCGAGGAATCCGGGAAAGAAGGTCTCGACTAGCCTCGATCCCAGGGTTTCAGCAGCACCAGCAGCGCACCGCTCCCACCGTGATTCTTCGGGGCCTCGCAGAAGGCGAGGACTTCGTCGCGCTGCGCCAGCCACTGTTGTACTTTTCCCTTCAACACGGGCTCTCGTCCGGGCGAGCGCAGACCCTTTCCGTGCACCACGCGAACGCACCGCAGTCCGCGCTTGAGGCACCCGCCGAGAAACTCCGCCAGCGACAACCGTGCCTCCCGCCGGTTCAGCCCGTGCAAGTCGACGATGTCCTGCACGACCCAATGCCCTCGCCTCAGCTTGCGCAGCACATCGCGGGTGAGGCCGCTTCGCAGGTAGCAGGGCTCCTCCCCGGTCTCCATCGATTGATCCGAGGAGAGCGCACCGGCCAGACTCTCGACGAGCGCGTCATGCCCGTCGAGCAACGATTGAATCGGCACGGGCGGCGGCGCCTTGGTCCCGGGCTCCACCCGGGCCGACGATTCGAGCGGCGTCGCATCGCGCACGGCGTCGCGAAACAGGGCAGCTTCGTCCTCGAGAAGCCCGTTACTCGAGCGTTTGCGCATGATTTCGTCCTCGGCGCGACATCGCGGGGCTTGTTGGGGCTCAGCGCAGACCGTCCAGATATTTTTCTGCATCAAGCGCTGCGATGCAACCGCTGCCCGCGCTGGTCACGGCCTGCCGGTAGACGTGGTCCTGTACGTCCCCCGCGGCGAACACTCCCTGGACGCTGGTCGCGCTGGCGTTACCCTCGCTGCCGCCGCGGGTGACGATGTATCCGCCTTTCATCTCGAGTTGCCCTTCGAATATGCCGGTATTCGGGGTGTGGCCCACGGCGATAAATAGTCCCTGTAGGTCGATCTGTTGCGTGGCGCCGGTCTGGATGTCCTTGATGCGGACGCCGGCCACCCCCTTTGCGTCGCCGAGGACTTCGTCGAGAACGTGGTTCCAGCGCATCGTGACGTTGCCTCTATCGAAGAGCTTTTTCTGAAGAATCTTCTCCGCCCTGAATTTATCGCGTCGGTGGATCACGGTAACGTGACGCGTGATATTGGAAAGGTAGAGGGCTTCCTCCACCGCGGTGTTCCCACCGCCGACAACAGCGACGTCCTGACCCTTGTAGAAGAATCCGTCGCAGGTCGCACAGGCGGAGACGCCTTTTCCCATGAACCTTTTCTCGGATTCCAGTCCGAGATAGCGGGCGGAGGCGCCCGTGGCGATGATGAGCGCATCGCAGGT
Organism: uncultured Enterobacteriaceae bacterium; assembly: GCA_964420785.1. Classification (GTDB taxonomy): domain Bacteria; phylum Pseudomonadota; class Gammaproteobacteria; order Burkholderiales; family SG8-39; genus VBDM01. The sequence continues at coordinate 10,717 of CAYQVE010000086.1, forward strand.
GTATTCACCCGCGTCACCCTGTAGCCGAAGGGGCCGCTCCTGTAGGCTCACAGTGTGAATATGATC
>CAYQVE010000086.1:10792-11808 GCA_964420785.1 uncultured Enterobacteriaceae bacterium
GGGCGGGCTTTTGGAACCGTTCCATGAGCTCCGGCCTTTGCGCTCCCTTAACGGCGGACGGCCAGGTATCAAGGTCGGTCGTCGTCATGGGCTGTCCGCCGTGCGCGAGGCCCGTAATGACGACGGGTTTCAGGTTTGCGCGCGCGGCGTAGACGGCTGCGGTGTAGCCCGCCGGGCCGGATCCCAGTATCAGCAACCGGGAATGTCTGGTTTTTTTGGACATGACGGAATGGTGGGGACGAAGGTGGGCGAATTCAATTCAATCGCCGTGCGGTTCCAAATTATAACCCGGCTGAATCGCTGTTCTGGCTGGCGCGCCTGCTGAAGTACTGCGAATTTCGAGCGGAGCCGCAGCGTGAAAGGGTCTTCGCGAGTCTGCTAAGATATGCCGGTAAAACCGGGTTTCCCGGGAGGACGGACCAGATGACCGCCCCAGCTAGCGTGTCGATGCTGCTTCTGCGCAACGTCCCGCTGTTTTCCACGTTGCCCGAGCATCAGCTGGCGTTGCTCACCGGCGTGGTGAGCCGCAAGAGTTTCCCCCGCGGGACCTCCATCATTGCCGCGGGCGACATAACGGAGTCCCTTTACGTGGTGATCTCGGGTCGGCTCAAGGTCATGATGAGCGATGACGAGGGGCGCGAAGTGATCCTTGCGATCCTGGGACCAAACGAGTTCTTTGGAGAGATGGGCCTGATCGACGACGAGCCGCGCTCGGCGAGCGTGGTTGCACTCGAGGCTTGCGAGGTGCTGAGTCTTGCGAAGCGCGATTTCAAGAAATGCCTGGCCGAAAATTTCGAGATGGCCATGACTGTCATGCGAGGACTGGTCAAACGGCTTCGCGAAGCCGATCAAAAAATCGGCAGCCTCGCCCTGATGGACGTGTACGGCAGAGTGGCGCGCTTGCTGCTCGAAATGGCGGAAACCGTTGACGGCCAGAAAGTCGTCACACGAAAGCTCGCCAAGCCGGACATCGCGAGCTACGCCAGGACCTTGATCGACGCTACATGCAACTGATT
>CAYQVE010000087.1:0-11785 GCA_964420785.1 uncultured Enterobacteriaceae bacterium
CCTGCGGCTTGTCCATGCGGTCGAGGAACTGGCGCGCGTACGGCGAGAACGTCTCCACGTAGCGCCGCTGCCCCTCGGCGTACAGCGTGTCGAAGACGAGCGAGGACTTTCCCGAGCCCGAGACGCCGGTGACGACCACCAGCTCGTTCGTCGGGATCTCGAGAGTCAGGTTCTTGAGGTTGTTCTGCCGAGCGCCGCGGATGACGATCGCCGCGCCGTTGGTGCGGTGCTGCATGTCGCTATTGTATACGGCGTGTCAACCCGGTCGGCGCCGTTCGCGAAGCGGTGCCGCCGGCCGGTGTATGATTCTCGCGCCATGATCGAGCCGATGCACCCTCTCCAGATCGAAGGCTTCCGGCGGATGACGCCGGCGCAAAAACTGAGCCTGACCGCCGCGCTCTGCAAAGCCGGCATCCAGCTCCGGGTGGCGGGCTTGCGAATGGCGCATCCCGACTGGCCGGTCGAGCGTCTGGAGCACGAAGCGCGCAGATCGCTGCTGCATGCCGGCACCTAGTCCGTTCGCGCCGTTCATCGATCCGCTCGAACGTCTCGGCTTGCCCTATTGCATCACGGGGTCGGTCGCGGCCAGCGTCTACGGCGAACCGCGACTCACGGCGGATATCGACGTCGTGTTGCTGCTGCGTGTCGGTGATATAGCCGCTCTGCGATCGGCTTTTCCCGAGGCGGACTATTACGTTCCTCCGGAAGAGACCCTGCGCCTGGAGCTGAGCCGCAGCAGCCGGGGCATGTTCAACTTGATTCACCATGCCAGCCAGTTCAAGGCGGACATCTATCTCGCGCTGCGCGATCCGTTGCACGCATGGGCGCTCGAGCATCGCCGCCGGATCGAGCTGGAGGACGGCGGCGCCTGGATCGCCCCGCCCGAATACGTCGTGCTTCGAAAGCTCGAGTACCTGCGCGAAGGCGGCCAGGACAAGCACGTGCGCGACATCCGCTTCATGCTTGCCGCGACCGACGTCGATCGATCGTTCATCGAAGCCGAAGTAAAGCGTCTCGGGCTGCAGGCGCAGTGGATCCGGTGCCGGACGGACGGGTGATGTGTGCCGCTCGTGTCTGCTAAGGCGTCGGCTCCGTCGCCCAGTGCTCCGTCATCGTCCCGACCGTCGAGCGCGAAGTGCGCACCGGGTTCGTCTGGTCGATCGCGATCGCCGGCGGGATCCCCTCGATTCGCGGCCGCGTCCGCCTGAACTAACGGTGCCTTTCCGAGCGTCTCGCGCCCTTACCTCAGCAACGAAGCTAAGGGTGGCGTGACGGCCGGACTTGAACCGGCAACCTCCCTACTCATACAATCAAGTTCTTCGCACTCGATGTATGTAGGAAGCAGGGCGCTCTATCCAGTTGAGCTACGCCACGGTTGACTTGATCGCTTGATAGGGCGCCCTGACCCGCGCATCTGGCAACCCCGTATGCTGCGTCCGAAACGGCGTCGCCCGCCCCTTCGCACCCTGAGGACTCCGCCGCCCCTCCCGCTCCTCCCCCGTCCCCTCCGGCTGCCACGACGGCACGAGGTGGCGCTTTCCCGGCCCGATGAGGTCGGCGCGGCCCATGCGCTTGAGCGCTTCGCGCAGGACCGGCCAGTTGGTGGGGTCGTGGTAGCGCAGGAAGGCCTTGTGCAGCCGCCGACATGGTGCTGCACCAGCTCCTCCACGTACTCGGGCGACTTGACCGCGAGGTCGTAGCGCACGCCCGAGGCGATCAGCACTTTCTTCAAGCCGGGCACTTCGCGCGCGCGGCGGTACAGGCGCACGAGCGGCCGGTGTTCAGGTTGGAGCAGTCGTCGACGCATGCCTTCCTTCTCTCAAGCGAGCTTGTCGAGCGCTGCGCCCACCGCCTTGCACGCTGCAATCAGGTCCGCCAGCAGGCGGTCGTCGACGTTCAGGTCGCCCTCGTACTCGCCCAGGTTGCGGACTTCGTGGCACTTGGCGAGCACGCGCCACACTTCCGGGCCGAGCCCGAGCGTGTGCGGCAGCACCTGGAAGACGATGTACCGATTCTCCGCGCGGTACCCGAGGCGGCGCAGCGCCGCGAGGCACAGGGCATGAGCCGCGTTGTACGCGAGATCGAAGCGGCCTTCGAGCGAGTTCGAAGGGTTCTGCGCGTCCGCGAGGCGCGTGCGGCCGGAGCGCTTCAGGCCTGCAAGCTCTTTGGCATCGGGCGCCTCGGCGCGCAAAGACTTGCCGGGGCCGCACAAGTTATCGAGCGGCGAGGTCATCTTCCGTGCCAATCAGCCAGATCTTCGGCTGCGCGATCACCCGCGTGACGAACGCGTTGCCTTGCTTCCTGCGCTTCGCCAGCTCGCGCCGCGAATACACCGTGGGATTCACCGGCCGCCCGAGACGCGCCGCCGCCGGCTCCAGAGCGCCGAACACATCCGCGTAGCCCAGGTCGTCGCTCACGACCATGAGATCGATGTCGCTGCCCGCGGTGTCGCTACGCTTGGCGACCGAGCCGAACACGAACGCAGCCTGGATGCGCTTGGCCAGCGGCGCGAGCGCCTCGCGCAGCGGCTCGGCGAGGCCGACGGTCTTCTGCGCGATGCCGCACAGCTCGGCGTAGATCGGCGACCGCGGGTTCGCCTGATAGTGCTTCTGCGTTCCGACGCGCTTCACGGTGACGAGGCCGCTTTGCTCGAGCCGCGCCAACTCGCGCTGAACCGCCCCCGAGCCGCCGCCGGCCAGGCCGATCAGCTCGGTCGCGAAAAAGCTGCGTTGCGGCTGGCCGAACAGGTAGGCGAGCATGCGCTGCTGCGTGTTGGAGAACAGCGCGTCCGCGAGGCCGGCGCGGGGGGCGGGAGCGATCCTTTTTTTAATGCCCATTTTGGGCATATTACTGCCCAATTTGGGTAGGTTCAAGGGGAACTGCGAAACCGCTGCCTCGGGCGGGACCCGCGGAACCACCGCTAGTAGCCGAAGAACTCGTCGGTGTGGATCGCGTCCTCGGCGACGCCCGCGGTCGTCAGCACCTTCTGCATCGCTTCGACCAGGCCGGGAGGACCCGCGATGTAGTAGACGTTCGCAGCGAGGTCTTTCAGGTGGCGCTCGAGCATGGCGCGGTCGAGAAACCCCCGCTCGCCGCTCCAGGGACGGCTCGACTTGTCCATCTCGACCATAGTTCCGACGAAGTGGATGCGGGCATGGCGCTTGGGGAGTCCCATCAGGTCCTCGAGAAAAGCCGCATCCTCGGGCCGGCGATTGGAGTAGAAGAGCCACAAGTCCCGCGCGAGCTTCGCCTGCGCCGCGTCGCGCAGCATGCTCACGAACGGCGTGATGCCGATCCCGCCGGCGAGGAACACCGCGGGCCGCGCGTCCGTCCCGTCGAGCGTGAACATGCCCGCCGGACCGCGCAGGCTCACGCGGCCGCCCGCGGGCATGCCCTTGAGCACCCGCTTGAACGCCGTGTCGCGCATTCGCGTCGCAATCGCGAGCCCGGTCTCCTGGGGCGCGCTGGCGATGGAGAAGGTGCGCGCATTGCCCTTGGCGTCGGTCTCGGGCGGATCGATCAGGGACACGTTCATCGACTGCCCGGCCTCGAATTTGAACCCCGCGGGCTTGGCGAAATGAAACGCCATCGTGCCCTCGGCGACGGTCTCGCTGGCGGTGAGCGTGGTTTCGTATTTGGGCATTGCCGCTCTTTCTCCGGTCAGACGGGATCTTCCTGGGCCCAGGCGATCCGGTGATAGTCGAAGTCCCTGGAGATGGTGGGCTTCACCACCTCGAAGTAGGGCGAGATGTCGAAGTCGCGCGGGGTGAACAAGCTGTGGTGCCGGATGTGCATGACCTCGTGATAGCAGTCGTTGCATCCGGGCGTCCCGTCGTGGACGTACTTGACCTCGGGCAGGATCGGGTAGTGCACCGACTGGAACGCCTGGGCGACCAGCGTCGAGCAGATGGCGCGCGTCGGGTCGCCGCTGCCGAAGGCGATCATGCGGCGGCGCCAGCGCACCGGGACGGGCGGCGTGGGTATCAGATAGCGCGCGAGGTCGAAAACGTTCTTCAGATCGTAGCGGCCGCCGATGCGCGAGACGGCGAACTCGATCACGGCCTGCAGGTCCTCCTTCGACATTCCGACAGGCCGGCAGATGCGCGTGTTCATGCCGGAGACGTCGGACAGCGGTACCGCGCGAATCCCGTAGAGCATATCGGCTTCGATCAGGACCCTGGGCGATTCGCCGGGAGCAGGGGGACCTAGCGCATCGCCGATATAGAACATCGCGTGCGACCAGGTCGACTGGGTCAGGTATTTGATGGCGACGCTGACGCGCGTGTTCCCTTCGACTAGCAGGACATCGCCCGGCTTGAGCGCGGCCGCGAGCTGTTCCAGCGAGGCGGTTGCGGTCTGGGCGCCGCGGATCGGCTGTGCCAGATAGGTGGCTAAGCGTCCGCCCATCCATCGGAGTACGGGGTTCATGTGTAGTTGCGCGGCTCTTTTTCTGTAGCGATTCGACGACGCTTCGACCCGCGGCGTTCCCGATTTCCGCAGGGCTTCATTTTACGGAGTTCCGGGAAGCATTTCCTTCCTTGCACGTGTTTACTCCCGCGGGAACGTGCGAATCACGGCCTTCATCCAATGCACGCACGTCAGGGAGCAATGGTTTCACAACGGAGGCCCTATGAAACACAAATCCATTCTATCTCTAGGGGTTTTTCTCTTCGCAGCGCTTGTCCTTCTCGACGAGCCCAGCCTGCTCGCCGGCGAAGGACCCGAACTTTCAAAAGAAGACAAGAAAGTGGATCACTTGGCGCAGGCCACGATCGACCTGGGCAGGCAGATCTTTCGTTTCGATACCTTCGGTGACGAGGCTTGGTGGGGCGATACCTTGAGGCTGCATCAGGCGATCGCCGGCGCACGAAACGGCGGCGTCGGTCCGGGGGTGAGCCCGAAGACGGCGCTTGCGGTCGGCCTCAAAGTGGATGCGGAAGCACTGCCCGAGCAGCTGAAGTCGCAGATCAGGGCGGGCAGGGTCAATCTCGACGATCCGGCGACGACGCTCGCGCTCCTCAGGCTCAACGCCGTGGTGGGCGTGACCGGTATTTTCGACGGAGCGGGCAACATCAAATCGATGGGCGTCCAGTGCGCGCTGTGCCACTCGACCGTCGACGACTCCTTCGCGCCCGGAATCGGCAAGCGCCTCGACGGCTGGGCGAACCGCGACCTGAACGTCGGACTCATCGTTTCGCTCGCTCCCAACCTCACCCCGATCGCCGACCTGCTGCGAGTCGACGTGGCCACCGTCAAGACGGTGCTGAACAGCTGGGGCCCCGGGCGCTTCGACGCGGAGCTCGACAAGGACGGCAAGGCTTTCCGTCCGGACGGCGGGCAGGCGGGCACGCTGATTCCGCCCGCGTTCGGCCTCGCCGGCGTGAACCTCCATACCTGGACGGGCTTCGGCTCGGTGCCATACTGGAACGCCTACGTCGCCGTGACGGAGATGCACGGCTCGGGGACGTTCTTCGATCAGCGCTTGAGCGATCCCGTCCAGTATCCGGTGTCCGCGAGGAGCGGCTCGTGGAATACGCGCGGCACGCCCGACTCGGTAACGGCCAGGCTTCCCGCCCTTCATGCCTATCAGCTCGCCCTCAAGGCGCCCAAACCTCCCGCGGGGAGCTTCGACGCGGCTGCCGCGGAGCGGGGTAAGGAAGTCTTCGACGGCCCGGGCAAGTGCGCGACCTGCCACGTTCCGCCGCGGTATACAGAGCCGGGGCATAACCTGCACTCGCCGGCCGAGCTCGGAGTCGATTCCTTCCAGGCCGATCGCTCGCCGACCCACATGTATCGCACCGCACCGCTCGCGGGACTGTGGACGCACCAGAAGGGCGGTTTCTTCCACGACGGGCGCTTTGCAACTCTGCGGGAGGTCATCGAGCACTACGATGCTAACTTCAGGCTCGGGCTGAACGAGCAGGAAAAAGGCGATCTGATCGAGTACCTCAAGTCTCTGTAGGAACGAAGCAAAGGGGCACTGGCCCGGCAGTGCCGTGCCCCGTTTTTGTTCTCCGCGAACTCCCCGGGGCCGGGAACGCGGGGCGCACAATCTCCATCCAATGGCGTGAAACCAGTGTGAAAAACGGTAAGAGGTGCCCATGCAACCCGCGACTGAAGCAATCGCCTACGGCAAGCTGACCGACCCGGAACTGGCGCAGCGCATTTCGACCGGCGACAAGCATGCTTTCGAGCTGCTGATGCGGCGGCACAACCAGATCCTCTACCGTACGGCGCGCAGCATCCTGAAGGACGATGCCGAGGCCGAGGACGCGGCGCAGGAAGCCTGGCTGCTCGCGTACCGCGCGATCGGAAATTTTCGCGGCGACGCGAAGCTGTCCACCTGGCTGGTCCGCATCGTCGTGAACGAGGCAATCTCCCGCAACCGCAAGCGCGGCCGCGGGGCTGAAGTGATTCAACTGGGCGGCGAGCCGCAGGAGGACAAGGAAGCCGCGGAGGGAAACGTGAACCAAACGCTACCGGAGCAACCCGAACATGCCGCGCGGCGCGCACAGACGCGCCGGCTGCTCGAAGCCAAGATCGACGAGCTGCCCGACGCGTTCCGTACCGTGTTCGTGCTGCGCGCGCTGGAGGAGCTCTCCGTCGAGGAAACCGCCGCTGCGCTCAGCGTGCCGGAGGCGACGGTGCGCTCGCGCTTCTTCCGCGCGCGGGGCCTTCTGCGCGAGGCGCTCTCGAAGGAAATCGATCTCGCCTACGGCGACGCATTCGCTTTCGCCGGAGCACGCTGCGACCGCATCGTCGCGGGCGTGATGGCGAGGCTCGAAGAGGGCGGGACAGGTTCCCGCTCGTGACCGAACGAAAACCCAAATCCTACCAATCGGAGAAACCATGAACTCATCGAAAATCGCCGTCGCACTGGCGGCCTCGCTTTTTTTCGTCGCCGCTTCCGCCCAGGACAAGGGCGGACCGTCCGATCCGCAGATCGCCGGAATCGTGGTGGCGGCAAACCAGATCGACATCGACGCGGGCAAGCTCGCCAAGTCCAACACCAAGAACAAAGAAGTCTCGAAGTTCGCGCAGCAGATGATCACCGACCATACCGCGGTCAACAAGCAGGCGGGGGCGCTCGCGAAGAAGCTCGGTGTCAAGCCCGAGGACAGTCCCACCAGCAAGAGCCTGAAGGCCGGCGCGGCCGAGAACACGAAGAATCTCAAAGGCCTGAAGGGCGCCGCGTTCGACAAGGCGTACGTCGACCACGAAGTGGCGTATCACCAGCAGGTCCTGGACGCGATCGACAAGGTCCTGATACCGAGCGCGAAGAACGCGGATCTGAAGGACCTGATCGTCAAGGTCCGCCCCGCCATCGCCGCGCACCTGGATCACGCCAAGATGATCCAGTCGTCCCTGGCGAAGAAATAGTCGGTGAAGTCCGGCGCGGCGCTCGTTCTGGCTTGCGCCGCCGCGCTGGCCGCGGCCGGCGCGCACGCCGCGGGAACGACGCATGCGGTGCGCATCGAGGGAATGAAGTTCGTCCCCGAGCGCCTGGAAGCGGCTGTCGGCGACACGGTGGTCTGGACCAACAAGGATTTCTTGCCGCACAGCGTTACTGCGCGCGAAGCGCGCGTCGAGTCCGGTGACTTGGCCCCGGAAAAGAGCTGGCGATTCACCGCGCGGCAGAAGGGCGAGATGCCTTACATCTGCCGCCTCCACCCCGTGATGAAAGGGGTGCTGGTGGTGAAATAGTCGGACAATTCATGCGAACCCCAGGTAGCATCGCCATGAGCGCGAGCGATAAGGAGCGACTACCATGACGATGCTTCCTTGCGATGGTCCCTCTGTAGCCCGGGCGCAGGCTTTGCCGCCTGTCACCGGTCTGGAAAAGCTCCTGAGGGGGCTGTCCGTGTTCACGATGCTCATGACCGTGCCGCAGGTGCTCGCCATCTGGATCGAGCACAACGCCGGCGGCGTCTCACTCATTTCCTGGGTCTCGTATCTCATCGGCGCATGCCTGTGGTTCGTCTACGGGCTTCAGAAGCGCGACAAGACGATCTACCTGGCCTGCGTGGGCTGGGTCCTGCTCGATCTGGCCGTCGTGATCGGCATCGTCGTGTATCGCTGATCTCCGCACGGCGTTGGACTTGCCGCGGTCAGGCGACCGAGCGCTGGTACAGGACTACGAGCCCCGAGACGGCGAGCACGATCCAGGTGATCGTCACCCCGATTCCGCGGCCCGGGTCCTTGCGCGCCGTGATTCCCCAATAGTGGATCAGCCGCGACGTGAGCAGCCCGCCGGCGAGCGAGTGCACCACCCACGGCCTCGTCCCCGCCCATTCCACCATGCCGATGAGCAGCAGCGCCAGGGGGACATACTCGGTGAAGTTTCCTTGCGCGCGTATCGCGCGCATCAGGGGCTCCTGACCGCCGTCACCGAACATCACCTTGAACTTCGCCCGGAGCACGCTGACCCGCGCGCTGATCGCCACGAGGAGGATGCCCAACACGCCCGCGTACAGGGCGGTAATCGGAATTGGAAAGCCGTGCATGATCGACCTCCGTCTGAACGGTTGCCGGCGGGCCGATCCCGCCGGCGCTCAAGAATCTAGCCCCGGAGCCGGGCAATAGCAAGGATCGGCCGTTCACTCGAGCTCGTCGATCGAGCGCGGCCAGCTCGCCTTGAGCAGGCGCGACAGGGCGCGGTCGGCGAGGATCCTGCCGCCGGTCTGGCAGCGCGCGCAGTAGTTGGTCTCGTTCTCCGCGTACACGATCCGCTGCACCGGCGAGCCGCACACCGGGCAGGGCTTGCGAAATCGCCCGTGCACCGCCATGCCTTCGCGAAAGGCGGTGACTCTCTCCGGAAAATCCGCGCCCGCCTCGCGGCGCAAGCGCTCGGTCCATTCTGCGAGCGTCGCGCGCGCGGCATCTTGGAGCCGCCCGAGGTCCTCTTCCGAAATAGACTGGGTCTGCACGAAAGGGGAGAGCTTCGCGCGGTGCAGGATCTCGTCCGAATAAGCGTTGCCGATGCCGCTGAACAAGCGCGGATCGGTGAGCGCGCGCTTGAGCGTGTGGTTCTCGCGCTTCACGCGTTCAGCGAACTCCTGGGGGCCGGCTGCGAGGACGTCGAGTCCGCCGGGGTCCATGGCGGCTAGCGCGGTCTCGCTCTCGACCAGATGGACCGAGGCGCGGCGCTTCGTTCCGGCCTCGGTGAACACCAGCGTGCCGCTCGGGAATTCGAAGGCGGCGAGCGTTATCCGTCCCGGCATCTTCGAATCTTTCCCAAGCCAGCGCAGCCGGCCGGCGATCATCAGATGCAGCACGAGGAAGAGCTCACCCTCGAGAGCGATCACGATGCGCTTGCCCATTCGCCGGACGCCGACGACCTTCTTTCCCTGGGCGGAGGCTATCGGAGGCTTGACGCTGCGCAGCACGAAGGGATTCACGAGCCGCACGCGCTCGAGCGTTCGCCCCGCGAGGCGGCTTTCCAGATGCTCGATATAGACGACGACGTCGGGCAGCTCAGGCACCAGGGGAGCTTTACATAACTTTACGCGGCGGACAAACCCCCCTTACCCGCAGCCGCGACACTTCCTTCCCCGGGGACACGTTCCCCGTAACTCAGGAAAGGACGAACCCATGGAAACTCAAGAGAGCAAGCCCGAGAAGCGCAGGAGATTCTTCAAGCGCGCCGCGATCGCCACGCTGATCGGCGGCATCGCCGCCGGTATCGGCATCAAAGCCTTCGCGCAAGGGGGCGGCTGCGGCTGGCACCGCGGCGGCTTCGCGGCCGGCCCGCTCGATCCCGCGGCCTTGGACGAGCACCTCGACCGCATGCTCAAGCACCTCTACGTCGAGATCGACGCCACCGAGGAGCAGAAACAGAAGCTTGCGCCGATCGTGAAGCAGGCTGCGAAAGACCTGTTGCCGCTTCGCGAGAGGATACGCGAGGCGCGCGGGAGAGCGCTCGAGCTGCTCACGCAGGACAGCGTCGACCGGACCGCAATCGAGGCGCTGCGCGCCGAGCATCTCCAGCTCGCCGAGCAGGCGTCCCGACGCGTTGCGCAATCCCTTGCCGACGCGGCCGAAGTACTCACTCCCGCGCAGCGCAAGGAACTCGCGGCGCGCGTGGAGAAGCACCGCAGCGGCTGGCGACATGGCTGAGCCCGGTGAGCGTCGGCTTGCGGCGCAATTCGGCGGCGCATACAGTGCATATCGTGCGAGAGCCCCACGGCGGTTTTAGGGAGGCATGGCCGAGCGCATTCTCCTGATCGAAGACGATCCCCGGCTCGCCGAGATGGTGTCCGAGTACCTCGGCGAGGCGGGGTTTCGCGTTTCGATCGCCGCTGCCGGCCGCGCGGGGCTCGAGCGGCTCGCGCGCGAGCCGTTCGATGCGCTGGTGCTCGACCTGATGCTGCCCGACATGGACGGACTCGACGTGTGCCGCGAGCTGCGCGCCAAATTGGACACTCCGGTGCTGATGCTCACCGCGCGCGGCGACGCTGCAGATCGCATCGTCGGGCTGGAGCTGGGCGCGGACGACTACCTGCCCAAGCCGTTCCAGCCGCGCGAGCTGCTCGCGCGCTTGCGCGCGATCCTGCGTCGCGGCAGGAGCACCGCGTCGAGACTGCTGCGTTTCGGACGCCTGGAGATCGACCGTGACGCGCGCGCCGTGCGCGTGGATGGCGAGGCGCGCTCGCTCACCGCTTACCAGTTCGCGCTGCTCCTCGCCCTCGCAGAGAACGCAGGCCGGCTGCTTTCGCGCGATTCCCTGATGGATCTCGTGAAGGGCGAGCCGCTGGAGGCCTTCGACCGCTCGATCGACGTGCACGTGTCGCGCATCCGCGCGGCGATCGAAGACGATCCGAAGAAGCCGCGCCGCATCATCACCGTGCGCGGCGGCGGCTACGTCTTCGCCAAGGCACAGGACTGATCGAGGGCGGGATGCGCAAGCTCTACGTTCGCATCTATTTCGCCGTGCTTGCGAGTCTCGCCGTGTTCGCGCCCGCCGCGGGCTTGCTGTGGCGAGCGTTCGGCGAGGACGGCCCATGGAGCCAGGCCTTCGAAGTGGCTGCGACGCTTGCCCAAAATGCGCTGCCGCCCGCGGGGGCGCCAAGGACCGAGCAGCAGGCGGCGCTCGAGAAGCTCGCCGCCAACCTGCGCGCCGACATTGCGCTCTTCGCCCCGGACCGCTCCCCGCTTGCCGCGGTGGGTGCGCCTTTGCCCGCACCCGAGCCAGGCCGCGAGCGCGGCGGCTGGATTCACCGCGGGGGCGGCCCCGCCTGGGCGGTACGCCTGCACGACGGCAGGTGGCTGGCCGCGCGCGCGCCGCGCGACCACCGGCATGCGCCTTACGGGCTGTTCCTCGTGCTGGCGCTGCTTGCGCTCGCGGTCGGTGTCGGCGCGTATCCGGTGGTGCGCCGGCTGACTTCGCGCCTGGAGCGACTGCAGGCGGGGGTCGAGTCGCTCGGTGCGGGCGAGCTTTCGGCGCGCGTCCGGGTCGAGGGAAACGACGAGGTGGCGCAGCTCGCCGAGAGCTTCAACCGGGCTGCCGGGCGCATCGAGGAGCTGGTGGGCGCACACAAGTCCCTGCTCGCGAACGCTTCCCACGAGCTTCGCACGCCTCTGGCGCGCATCCGCATCGCGGTGGAATTGATGAAAGAGAGCGCCGACCCGAGGCGCAAAGCCGAGCTGGAGCAGGATATCGCCGAGCTGGATGCGCTGATCGACGAGATCCTGCTTGCCAGCCGCCTCGACGCCCTGAAGGGGCTGGAAACAGATGAACGCGTGGACCTGCTCGCGCTTGCCGCCGAAGAATGCGCCCGCTACGACG
>CAYQVE010000088.1:0-11731 GCA_964420785.1 uncultured Enterobacteriaceae bacterium
GCGCGTGCTCACGCTGTACCGCGCCGGGCGCTTCATCTACGACGCGGTCAAGCCCGCCCTGGACCAGCGCAGGCCTACGGGTAGCTGAAGGGTACAGGGTAGGGCCGGCCGAAGGGCCGCCCCGCGCGCACCGTCGCGACCGGCTTCAGGTGGCGGCTGCCTCTGCGCGCGTTCTTGCGCGTGTCGACGAAGTCCACCGGTCCCTCCACCAGCTCGAGGATGGAGACGTCCGCGGGAGCGCCGATCGCGAGCGTGCCGAGCTTGTCCACTCTTGCGATGATCTTCGCCGGGGTCGCGGTGGCCATGGCCACGACCTGCTCGAGCGAGAACCCCAGGTTGAGGAACTTGCTCATCACCCAGGGCAGATAGGGCATCCCCGGAGTGTTGCCGCTCACCGCGTGGATGTCGCTGCCGACCGTGTCGGGCGTGAAGCCCTGCGCGATCGCGGGTTCCGCCACGGTGTAGTCGAAGCTGCCGCCGCCGTGGCCCACGTCGATCAGGACGCCACGCTTCTTCGCCGCAAGCGCCGCGGCGAGGACCTTGCCGTCGCGCACGGTGTTGTTGCCGGCGCCCGAGTAGGCGTGCGTGAGGATGTCGCCGGGACGCAGCAGGTCGAGCAGGGCCGAGAGCTCGCCCGGCGCGTTGCCGATGTGGCACATGACGCGCGCGCCGCGCACGCCGGAGCGCTCGCAGGCGAGAATCGCGCGCTTGAGCGGCTCGAGGCCGTTCGTTCCGACGACCTCGACCGTCTCGCGCACCTTCACGCCGAGCACGAGCTCGGGATTCTCCGCCAGCGTCTTGGCCGCCTGGTCCACGTCGGCGTAGTCGATGTTGAGCATCTCGCCGACCGGAAATCCGGAAAGCCCGATCGAGGAGATGTGCACGAAGGCGTAGATGCGGCTGCGCGCCTGCGCGACGATGTAGTGCTTCAGCGCCGAGAAGGTGTTCGCGCCCGCGTCGCCCGCGCTCACGTAGGTCGTGGTCGCGGTATAGGGCACGAGCTCGTCCGCGGGGAGGCCGATCGCCGAAACCTGCGGATAGACATGCGCGTGCATGTCGATGAGGCCCGGCAGAACGAGCTTGCCCCTGGCATCGAGCGTCTGTTTCGCGCGCGCATCGGCGATCTCCGGCTCGAGCGCCGCGATCACCGCGTTCCTGATGCCGACGTCGCGCCGCACGCGCAGCTTCTGGGCCGGGTCGAGCACCTCGCCGCCCCTGATGACGAGGTCGAATTTGTCGGCCTGCGCGAGCGCGCCCGCGCCAAGGCCGAGCAGGGTGCCGCCGGCTGCGGCGCCGGCAAGGAATTCGCGTCGAGAAATGGGTCGCATGCTGTTCTCCGTGTGGTTTATTTCGGAGCGCGCTTCGCGGCCTCGCGCGCGCGGATCGTTTCGTGGCGCGCGAGCAGGCGCTCGGCGCGCGCGACGACTGGTATATCTATCATCTTGCCGTCGATCGCGAACGAGGCGCGCCCCTCGGCTGCGGCTCTGGCGTTCCCCTCGATCACGCGCTTCGCGTGCGCGACTTCCTCGGGGGAGGGCGAGTACTCCTCGTTCACGATGGTCACCTGCCCGGGGTGGATGCAGCTCGCGCCCATGAAGCCGAATTGGCGCGATCTGCGCACCATGCGCCGAAACGCGTCCCAATCGCCGAACGCGGCGACGCTCGCGATGTAACCGAGCGGCATGATGCCCGCGGCGCGCGCCGCGAAGATCATCTGCTGCTTGGGCATGAGCAGCGCGTCCTCGGTCGGCTCCATGCCGGTTTCCAGCGCGAAGTCCTCGCCGCCGATGTCCATGGCCGCGGTGCGCTCCACCGCGAGGGCGATCTCCGGCATGCGGAAAAAGGCCGCGGGAGTCTCGACCATGGCGATGAAGCGCGTATGGCCTGTCGCGAGCCCGCGCTTCGCTTCCAGCCCGGCAACCCGTTCGTCCAGCCGGCGCAGGTGGGCCGCATCGTCCACCTTGGTCACCGCGATGCCGTTCACGTCGGGGCCGACGGATGCCTCCAGGTCGCGCGCGGTCATCGCATCCGGCCGGTTGATGCGCACCACCACGTCCGCCCCGCCGCGCCGCACGCGCGCGGCTGCACCGGCGACGAGCGTGCGCGCGCGGTCCTTCTCCGCGGCCGGCACGCTGTCCTCCAGGTCGAGCAGGATGCAGTCCGCGCCGCGGGTGTGCGCCTTCTCCACGTATTTCTCGACGTTCACGGGCACATACAAGAGCGAACGCCACACCGGGAGCCCGGGCTTCATTCCTGCTCTCCTTTCGGCCCGTCACCGCCCTCGCGCACGATGCCGGCCGAGACCAGCTTCGCATACGCGCCTTCGTTCACGCCGACTTCGGCGAGCAGCGCGCGGTTGTGCTCGCCCAGCTTCGGTGCCGGCGCGCGGATCGCACCCGGTGTGCGCGAGAGACGCGGGGTCACATGGTGCATGGGAAAAGCGCCCATGTCGGGATCGGGATAGTCCGCGATCAGCTCGCGATCGGTCACGTGCGGATCCTCGAGGATCTGCGCGATGTCGTAGACCGGCCCGATGGTGACTTCGGATTTTTCGAAGAACCCGACGTTCTCGGACTGCGTGCGCTGCGCGATGAAGGCGCCGATGATGGCGTCCAGTTCGTCGGCGTGGCGCAGGCGCTCCGAGTTGGTCGCGTAGCGGGGATCTTCGATCAGCTCCGGCCTGCCGATGGCGCGGAACAGGCGCTCCGCCATTTTCTGGATCGACGCCGACAGGCACACCCAGCGACCGTCCTGAGTCCGATACGCATTGCGCGGCGCGGTGGTCGTGGAGCGGTTCCCGGTGCGCGCCTTTACTTTCCCCGTGAGGCGCAGGTTCGCGGCCTGCGGCCCGAGGATGTTGAAAAGCGGCTCGAGCAGCGGCAGGTCGACGACCTGTCCCGAGCCGCCGGCCCGCTCCGCCTCGCGCAGCGCGATCATCGCCGCGGCTGCGCCGTGCAGCCCGGCGACGCTGTCGGCGAGATACATCGGCGGCAGAACGGGCTCCCGGTCGGCGAAGCCGTTCATGGAAGCGAAACCGGACATGCCCTCGATCAGCGTGCCGAAGCCCGGGCGCTGGCTGTACGGGCCGTCCTGGCCCCAGCCGGAGATGCGTACCACCACGAGCTTCGGGTTGCGCGCGAGGAGCGCCTCGGGCGCGAGGCCCATCTTCTCCAGGGTTCCCGGCCGGAAGCTCTCGATGAAGAGCGCGGCGGAGGGCAGCAACTTGAGCAGCAGCTCGCGCGCTTCGGGCTTGCGCAGCTCCAGGCACAGGCTCTTCTTGCTGCGCGAATAGAGTTTCCAGGTGACCGGCACGCCGTTCGTCTGCCAGGCGCGCAGCGTGTCGCCCGCCGGCGGCTCGACCTTGATCACCTCGGCGCCGAAATCGGCGAGCAGCTGCGTAAGCGTATTGCCGGCCACGAGGCGCGACAGGTCGAGGACGCGCACCCCTTCGAGCGCGCCGCGCGCCTGCGGGGCGTAGTCGCGTTTTTTCGGCTGCGCTTTCATGCGCTCACTCACTCCGCCCTGGCACCGGACTCGCGAACGACGCGCCCCCACTTGGCGTGCTCCGCCTTGAGGAACGAGGCGAACTGCTCCGGCGAACCGCCCAGGGCCTCGCCGCCTTCGGCTGCGAGCCGCTGCTGCAGCTCGGGCGTCGCCAAGGCGCGGTTCGCCTCGGCGTTCAGCCTCGCAATGACGGGTGCGGGTGTGCCGGCCGGAGCGAGCAACCCGTACCAGGTATTCGCCTCGAATCCTTTGTAGCCGGATTCGGCGATGGTGGGCGCGCTGGGCAGCTCGGGAGAGCGCTTCGCGGAGGTCACCGCGATCGCGCGCAGCCTCCCCGCCTTGATCTGCGAAAGGGCCGAAGGGACTGAGGACATGAACGACTGAACCTGGCCGCCCAGAGTATCGGTCAAGGCCTGCGACGCGCCCTTGTAGGGCACGTGCGTGAGCTTGACGCCGGCGGCACGCTGCAGGAGCTCGCCGCTCAGATGAGACACCGTTCCATTCCCCGGCGATGCGAACGTGACCGCGCCCGGATCGGTCTTCGCCGCCGCCAGCATATCGCCCAGGGAACGGTAGCGCGAATTCGACGCCACGACGAGCACCACCGGCGCGGAGACGATGAGCACGATCGGACTCAGGTCCTTAAGCGGGTCATAGGGCAGCTTCGCGTAGAGCGCCGGGTTGATCGCGAGGTTGCTCGTCTGCCCGACCACCAGCGTGTAGCCGTCTGCGGGAGACTTGACCGCCTGCTCGACGCCCAGATTTCCGCCGGCGCCGGGCTTGTTCTCCGCGACGAGGGTCCATTTGGCGTTCTCCGAGAGCTTGTTGGCGATCGTGCGAGCGGCGATGTCGGTCCCGCCTCCGGGCGGGAACGGGATGATCATCCGTATCGGCTTCGTCGGATAGGCTTGCGCGATCGCGGTTTCCGTGAAGAGCGCGAGCGTCAGGGACAGGAAAACGGCCAGGAGGGAGAAGCTAGGCGGCAACCTCATCGAGAATATACTACTACGCGGAGCTGCGGGAGAACCGATGAGCCGCACACTGATCCTGTGGATCGCCGCGTTCGCGTGCGCCGGATCGTTGGCCCGTGCCGCGGACGAATACCCGGCGCGCGCCGTTCGCGTCGTCGTGCCGTTCGCCCCCGGAGGCGGCACCGACGTGGTCGGACGGATCCTGGCGCAGCAGCTCACGCAGCGCCTCAAGCAGAGCTTCGTCATCGACAACCGGCCGGCGGGCTCGGGCATCATCGGCGCCGATCTCGTCGCCAAGGCCCAAGCCGACGGATACACGCTGCTCTTCGCGTTCTCGTCGCTTTCCAGCAGCGCGAAGCTGATCAGCCACCTGCCGTACGACCCGGTCGGCGATTTTGCGCCGGTCGCTCTGGCGACGACCTCGCCGCTGGTGCTGTTCGTGCATCCCTCGGTTCCCGCCACGGACTTGACGCAATTCATCGCCTACGCCAAGGCGAACCCGGGAAGGCTCAACTACGGTTCCTCCGGGCCGGGAAGCTCGCCGCATCTGGCGACCGAGCTGCTCATGTCCATGGCGGGAATCCAGATGACCCATATTCCCTACAAGGGCATCGCCCCCGCGATCACGGCGCAGCTCGCCAACGAGGTGCAGCTGTCCTTTACGCCCATCGCGGTGGGCATGCCGCACGCGAAAGCGGGCAAGCTGCGCGCGCTCGCCAGCGGCGGGCTGCGGCGGTCCGTGGCGGTGCCCGATGTCCCGACGATAGACGAGTCGGGACTCCCGGGGTTCGAAGTGATCGGCTGGTGGGGCATGCTCGCGCCCAGCAGGACGCCTCGTGCCGTCGTCGGCTTGCTCAACCGCGAGATTCGCGCCGTGCTCGAGGTCGCCGAGGTCAGGCGCAGCCTGGTCGAGCAAGGCATGGACCCCGCAGGCGGCACGCCCGAGCAATTCGGCGCCCTGATCAAGTCCGACATGGACAAGTGGGGCGACATCGGCAAGCGGCTCGGAGTGAAATTGGATTGAGGTCCGCGATTCAAGGCGGAACGAGCCGCCAGGTCGCTTCGGGCCCCTCGCGGCAGGCGCCGTAGCGGAACGGCTGCGTGCTGCGCCCCGGTGTGTAAAAGCGCAGATCGATGAACCACACGCAGGTCGAGCCTGCGCTCGTGCCGTCGAAGGCGGGTAAATCGGCGAACCAGCGATAGACCGCCATCGCCGGTGAATTCCAGGCTTCCCGCGCGAGCGCGCTCGCCGCGCCTTCTCCGTAGCGCGTTCGCGTTTCCCAGCGGGCCGCCGGCATGGGCAAATAGACGGAATCGAGCATCGCGACAAAGCCGTCCCCCGGACGATAGCTGCGCGGGTCCGTCCGGTTCAGGTTCACGTGGGCGAAGCGATGCGCCTCGGGGTCGGACACGAACACCGTCCAGTTGAAAGGCGAGACCGGCCGCGGCTGCGCGTTGACAGTCGCGCCGCCAAGACCGAGCGAGCGGGCGTGGCGCTCGCCGAACTCGATCGCCTTTTCTTTTTGCAGATACTGGAAGCCGACGTAGCCGACGAGGAGCGCGCCCGTCGCGACCGCCGGCCAGCGGGAGCCGCGAAGAACTGCCGACGCGACGAGACCCGCCACGATGATTCCGCTGAACCACGGGTCGATGATGAAGGTCGTGCCGATCTGTGCCCTCCAGTCCGAAAGCGGCGCGAGGATCATGGTGCCGTAGCTGGTGATGACGTCGCCCGCGACGTGCAGCGCCAGGCCGAGCGCGGTGACCCCGTAGAGCGCGCGAGCGCCGCGCGGCTCGCGCAGGATCTTCGCGAGCACCCATGACAAGAGGAGCGCCCACAGCGGCAGGAGGACGAGCGAATGCGTGACGCCGCGGTGGTTGGCGAGGTACTCGACCGGCCCGACGAAGACCACGACGAAATCGAGGTCCGGAGCGGCGCAGGCGAAAAATCCGGCGGCCACCCGCCGCGGCAGCGAGCGCGGCGGTGCGTCCTTCGGCGCGGTGGCGCGGGCGAGGAGCGCTCCGGAGAGCGCGTGGGTCAGGGTATCCACGGAGCTGCCCGTCCCGTAGATCGAACGGCGATTGCGTGCGGCTAGTCCACCTTGACGCCGGCCTGCTTCACCACCTGGCCCCAGCGTGCCACCTCGTTCTTGAGGATGACGGCGAATTCCGCGGCGGAGCCCCCCGCAGGCTCGAGGCCGTCGCCCGCCAGAACCTTTTCCGCGTCCTTCGATTTCAACGCCTCGTTCGCTTCCTTGTTGAGACGCTCGACGATGTCCTTCGACAATCCCTTCGGACCCACGAGCCCGTGCCAGTTGGTGACCTCGTAGCTCGGGTATCCCGACTCGCGCACCGTGGGAACGTCGGGGGCCGCCGCGATGCGCTTGGGCGTGGTGACCGCGAGCGCTCTCAGGCGTCCGGACTTGACGTACTGAAGCGCGGTCGCGACGCTGCCGAAGATGAGCTGGGTGGTTCCCGCGATCGTGTCGTTGAGAGCGGGTCCGGTTCCCTTGTAGGGAACGTGCGTGATCCTTATTCCGGCCGTATACAGAAAATATTCGGTGGCCACGTGCACGTGGCTGCCGTTTCCGCTCGAAGCATACGCGAGCTTGTCCGCGTCCCTCT
This sequence comes from uncultured Enterobacteriaceae bacterium, assembly GCA_964420785.1. GTDB lineage: Bacteria > Pseudomonadota > Gammaproteobacteria > Burkholderiales > SG8-39 > VBDM01. The sequence goes on from CAYQVE010000088.1 coordinate 7,101, forward strand.
TGGCGAGCGCCACCAGTTCCTGCAGCGTCTTTGCGGGAACCGAGGGGTGTACCGCGACCACGTAGGGTCCGCGCGAGAGCTGCACGATGGGCGTGATGTCGTTCAGGGGATCGAACGACAGCTTGTACACGTTCGCATTGACGGTGTAGCTCGCGGGGGTGAGCAGCAGCGTGTAGCCGTCCGCCGGCGATTTGATCGCGTACTCGGACCCGAGGATGCTGCCCGCTCCGGGGCGGTTCTCCACGATGACCTGCGCTCCCATGCGCTCGGTCAGCTTCTGCGCGACGACCCTGGCGATGAAATCGGAGCCGCCGCCCGGGGCGAAGCCCACGATGATCTTCACCGGCCTGGACGGATATTGCTGCGCTCCCGCGGCGCCGGCCGCGAGCGATGCGAAGACGATTGCGACCCAGCTTGTGATGTGTTTCATGGGCATTCCTCCAGTTGAGGGGCGATCTTAATACGGCGGTGAGCTGCCGGCAGCGGGCGGCTTGACAAGGTTCCAATATTTCGATAATACTAGAACTATGGAATCAAAGACCGCCGTCGCCAGCCTCTCCGCCCTGGCCCAGGACGCGCGCCTCGCCATTTTCCGGCTGCTCGTGCAAAAAGGCCCGGAAGGCCTTTGCGTCGGTGACATCGCGGCCAAGTTCGGAATGGCCGCCGCTACGCTCTCCTTCCACCTGAAGGAGCTGGCGAGCGCCGGGTTGCTGGTCTCGCGGCAGGAAGGCCGGTTCATCTACTACGCGCCGAATTTCGAAGAGATGAGCGCTTTGGTTTCCTATTTGACTGAGAACTGCTGCGGCGGGGAGACTTGCGCTCCGGTTTGCAAACCCGCCGCTCGCAAACGAAAGGAGAAAGTCTCATGAAGCGATTCCATGTACACGTTTCCGTGCGTGATCTGCAGGAGAGCGTGCGTTTCTACTCGAGCCTGTTCGGCCTGCCTCCGTCCGTGGAGAAGGGCGACTACGCGAAGTGGATGCTGGACGATCCCAAGGTCAACTTCGCCATCTCGCAACGCGGGCGCGCGGCCGGGGTCAACCACCTGGGATTCCAGGTGGAATCCGACGACGAGCTGAAAGAGTTGCGCGAGCACGTCTCTAAAGCCGGCATCGCCGCGCTCGACCAGGCCGCGGCCTCGTGCTGCTACGCCAAGTCAGACAAGTACTGGATCGAGGATCCGCAGGGCGTCGCCTGGGAAACGTTCCATACGCTCGGCAGCGTTCCCATTTACGGAGAAGAAGAGAAGCACGGCGGGGAAAAGAGCGCCTGCTGCGTTCCAACGGAGAATGCCGAATCGAGCGCCGCCTGCTGCAGCTGAGCTACAGGTAGCGTTCGCCGAACAGCATCTCCAGATTCTGCATCAGGGAGCGGGTCGCGCTGAATCCGTTCGCTTCCTGGTAGAGGATCTGCGGCGTCACCTCCAGGTACAGCCAGTCCCGATAGATTTGTCTGCGCACGCGCAGCGTCACCGAGTACACGGCGAGCTTCAGGCTGCGGTCGCTCGGCGCGAACGCGCCGAGCTCGAAGTTCGCCGCGGTGCGCGTGTCGGGCGTGTAGTACAGCGCCCCGACCTGCGCGAGGTCGCAGTACCGGGTCGTCGGGGGCCAGGTCGCCTTGCTGGTGAAGCGCAGCTGCCAGATCTCGTCGAGCGGCCCTGTAAAGTTGCCCTCGGTTGGCGCCGGGTAGCCGTCCGAGCGCTTCCATAGCGGCGTCTCGGAAGCGCGGATCTGCCATTGCGAGAAGTTGAAGTCGCGAAAGGCGCGCAGCCGGACGTAGGGATCGATGGGCCGGCCGAACTTCGCTCCCGCTTCGGCGCTGAGCGCCACTCCGAACACTTGCGCAGCCAGGGCCTTGAGGCCCAGGTAATAGTTGTTGTCCTGCGGCGCACCCGGTGCGGCGACCTGCGCGGAGCCGGTGGTATTCTTGATGTCGCGCTCGGCGGCCGTCTGCGTCGCGGCCTCCACGCCGCGCTGCACGACGAGCCTCAGGCGTTCCTCGGTGTTCGGCAACGAGATGTTCGCGTGCACATCCGACTTGCTCTCGCGGACGCCGCCCTCGAAGAACGTGACGTGGCTGCGAATCTGCAGCGTGCTTCCGGTGGAGTCGTAGGCGCGGTTCGGGTCGCCGAAGAAATTATCCAGCTTCCGCGAGTAAGCCTCGACGCGGCGGGACAGAAAGTCGTGCGGCCGATCGAGGAGCCTTTCGCGCATAGGCACCGAGCGTTTTTCCTCGGCCGGCGGCGGCAGCTCTTTCTGCTCAGGAGCCGAAAGCCCGTCCTGAATCTGCTCCTGCTCCTGCGGATCCAGGGGACCCTGCGCGGCGAGCGCGGATGCGGTGAGCGCGAGCGCCGCGAGATGGAAAGGCCAAGGTTTCAAGCGCAGGTTTCCGGGGAAAGGTACATAATGCACTGTCGAATCGCTTTGAGTCTCGGCTCCGCATTCTCCCTACCCGGGCGCGTTCCAGGCCTTCTCTCACAGAAATTTGACCGCGCGCGCGTCTGCGCGACGGCGAGACCTCGCAAGGAGAGCGCTAATGCCTACCGGTATCGTCCGATCTTTCAACGTCAAGAGCGGCTTCGGCTTCATCCGGCCCGACGACGGCTCCAAGGACCTGTTCGTGCACAGCGGCGCGGTGAAGCGCGCCGGGCTCAAGCCGCTGCAGGAAAACCAGAAGATTTCCTACGACGTGCGCAGCGAGCTGGACGGAAGGAGATCGGCCGTCGACTTGAAGGCGGTGTAGGCGCTCGAGGGATCGTGCACAGCGGCGACAGGCGGAGTTCCTACCTGCTTCTTCCGCTGATTTCGAGCTGACTCACGAACGCGACGCGCCTGGCCATGCCGACGATGTACGAGACCAGCAAGGCCGCGCAGGCGGCTTCGACCGCCATCGTCGAGATGGGAAGCAGGAGCCCGAGGGTCCACTCGGTGCCGCCCAGACGCAGCAGCGTGAGAACCCCGTCGCTCACGACCGACACGATCAGGGCGGCTGTCCCGACCGAGGACAGGACGGCGAACCGGCGAATCCGAGCGCGATAGTCCTTGGTGAAGCCCGCGGGAACGCCTCGGCTCTCGATGTACGTCCAGCCGGCGAAGGCCGCGAGGAAAGCGAGCCAGAAGGCATAGCGGTCGACGGCGAGTACCACCGCGCCGAGCGATCCGGCCTGGTCGGGGGCCGGCAGCAGCACCATGCCGTACCAGCTGAGGCGCGCCTTCATGAGGGCGAAAACGCCGGCTGCGACCAGGACCGCGGCGACGCCGATCCTTCTTGCACACGCCGCAAGCGACGCCACGCCGAACTGGGCGGCGATGAAGCGGGGGTCGCCGAAATTCGCGACTGCGCGCCGCTCGGCATCGAGCGCGTCGCCGGACGGATCGGCCGAGACGGCCTCGCGTAGATGGTCTTCGACCTCCTGCCGTAGGCGTCGCGACAGAGACGGATCGAACGCGAGCTCGCCGGTGAGTTTTTCCAGATATTCCTGGATCACGCCGGATTTCTCCTCGGGCGGAACAGGCCGCCGATCGCGTCGGAGAATTGCCGCCACACCGCGCGCTGCTCGGCGAGCTCGCGGCGGCCGCGCCGGGTCACCTCGTACACGCGCCGCCGCCTCCCGGAATCGGCGGTCACCCAGCGACCGGAAAGCAGGCCCGCCTGCTCGAGGCGATGCAGCACCGGGTAGACCGTCCCCTCCGGGAGGTCGAACGCGCCGTCGCTCCTGCGCCTGATCTCCTCGATGACGGCGTAGCCGTGGGCGGGGCGGGCCGACAGCGCCGCGAGCACGATCATGTCGAGGTGACCCTTGAGGATCTCGCCTTCCATACCTCGGATTATTAGGGATCGAGCCGCCGGGGTCAAATTCATCGCTTGACTCCTAGTAACACTAGGCATAGTATCACTGGGCATACGAGCGAAAGGAATCCCATGCCGATCGTCAAGGTGCACGTGCCCGAAGAAGCCCTCACGCCCGAGCAGCGGCGCGAGATCGTCAAGGGCATACACGAAGTCCTGCTCACGGTGGAGAAGCGACCGCTCGATTCGCCGACCTACGTGCTCATCAACGAGGTCCCCGCCTGCGATTGGGGCTACACCGGGAGGGTCTATGAGTCATGAACGGCTGAGCCGCAGGGCCGTCCTGCTGATGACCGCGGCCGCAGCCGCGGGCGCCGCAACTGCCGCCGGGAGCCTTCGCGCGCAGGGCGCTCCGGCCTCGGGCTTCGGCGCGCCGGTGATCGAGCTCTACGTCCCCGCGGGCGTGCTGACGCTCGAGCAGAAGAGCGCGCTGGTGAAGGGCTTCACCGACGTCGTTGTCGGAGCGCTCAGGCTGCCCCCGGACCCGGCGAGGCGACTCTTCGTGGCGATCGTCGAAACCGCGGAAGGCGGCTTCGGAGTGAACGGCAAGGTCTTCGCGCCGCGGGGCAAATAGCCCTGGATTGATTCCAGCGTGCGGCGGCTGAGAACTCCGTCGAGGGGCTGCGGTACCGCGGTCAGCGCCTCGCGGCTCAGTCGAGCGGCTCGACCTTCACGATCCGGTGGTCGTGGTTGCTGCCGACCCAGAACGTCGTCGGCGTCGTCGAGCTGTCGACGAACACCGTGCGCATGTTGGTGTCGGACGGCATCAGGTACTGCACCGC
>CAYQVE010000089.1:0-11572 GCA_964420785.1 uncultured Enterobacteriaceae bacterium
GCGAGTCCGCGGTTGAAAGCCGGGGGTGCCGCGGCGGCGAATTTCCCGGCCGCCGGGCCCGGATCTTAACGGGCCCCTGCGCCAAGAGCGGGCGGAATACGATCCAGGGCCCAGAAGAGATTCACCGCGGTCGGCCGGCTCGCGGCGAGACTGCTGAACGCGATCTCCAGCGCGGCGTCGAACTCGGCGCGCGTGCGCCGCTCCTGGCGCTTCGCTTCGAGCGCCACGCCGAAGGCCGCTGCACAGCCGATCGCCGGGGCGCCGCGCACCACCATCGCCCGGATCGCCCCGGCGACCTCGGCAGCGCTCATGCAGCTCACGTATTCGAGGCGGTCGGGGAGGGCGCGCTGGTCGATCAGCTCGAGTCGCGTCCCGCGCCAACGCAGGGTCTCGACGGGTATCGCTTCAGATGACACGCTCATTGCCGCCGTCCACGGGCACTTGCGCGCCGGTGGTCTTCGCGAAAAGCGGACCGCACATCTCCGCCGCCAGCTCCGCGACGTCGCGGCTGCCGACCCGGGTCTTGAGCACGTTGTTGGTCTTGTATTCCTCCACCGTCATCGCATACTGCTTGGCCCGCTGGGCGAGCACCTCTTCGGTCCACAGGCCGGTATCGAACACCGCGTTCGGGTGCACGGTGTTGATGCGTATGCCGTCCGCGCCCCATTCGAGCGCGGCGATGCGCGCAAGCTGGTTCAGCGCGGCCTTCGAAGCCGAATAGGCCGACGCTCCCGGACCCGGCGCGGGAACGTTCTTCGAGCCGATGACCACCACCCGCCCGCCGCGGGGAGCGAGTTTCAGAAAAGGGTGGCTGGTGCGCATTAGAAGCAGGTTCGCATCGAGGTTGACGTTCATCGCCTTGCGCCACTCTTCGGTGGGCAAATCGGCGATCTTGCGGCTCGCCGTGAAAATGCCGGCGTTCAGCACGAGCATGTCGAGCCCGCCGAAGGCGAGCACCGCCCTCTCGAGCGCGGAGCGCACCTGCGTCTCGTCGGTGACGTCGCAGCTCAGCCCGAGAAAATCGCCGCGGTTGTGGAGTGATTCGATCCTCGCGTCCAAGTCGAGTCCGACCACGGCCGCGCCGCGCGCGAGAAACGCCGCGACCGCCGCCTTTCCGATCCCCGAGGCGGCCCCCGTGACGAGCGCGATCTCGCCAGCGAAAGGCAGGGCCTTGCCGCCTTTCTTGAGTTTCGCCTGCTCGAGGTCCCAGTACTCGACGTCGAAAATGTCCTTCGCAGGCAGGGCCTGGAATCCGCCGAGCGCCTCGCCGCGGAGGATGACGTCGATCGTGTGATCGTAGATCTCGGCGACAATTGCCGCATCCCTCGCCGTTCTTCCCGCCGCAGCAAGACCGAAGGCGGGATCGAGCACGACGCGCGGCGCAGGATCGAGAATGGTCTTGGGCTCCTTGGCGCGGGGAGCGTGCTCGTCGAAGTAGCGTCGGTACGCCTCCGCGTATCCAGCGACGTCCGTGCCCAGCATCGGCGTGCGCTTGGTGCGGATGACGTGGTCGGGCGTCGCCGGCCCCTTCTGCGAGATGCGCGCAAGTTCAGGATGCGCCGCAAAGCCGAGCGTGTGCTCGTTCGTCACGGTGCGCACGATGAGGGGCGTTTCAGCGGCGTCGGACAGCCGGTGGCGCAATCCGGCCTGCGCGGCGGCGCCGGGCGCGGAACGCGGCGAAGAATTCAGAGCGATCGACCAGGCGCGCCTGGCTTCGAGGTACTTTTCAGCGAGCGTCACCAGCTCGATCATGCGCTCGTAAGCCTCGCGCGCGCTCTCGCCGAAGGAGAAGATCCCGTGGTTGAGCAGGACCATCCCGACCGTCTCGGGCGTGCCCTGGCGCTTGAATTCTCTGGCGCAATAACGGGCGAGATCGAAGCCCGGCATGAGGTAAGGAATGACGACGCACTGCTTTCCGTAGACCTCGCGGATGCGCCTGTCCCCGTCCCGGGTGTTGCTCACGGAAAGCACGGCGTCGGCATGCGTATGGTCCACGAATTTCTGGGGCATGAGACCGTGCAGGATGGTCTCGATGGACGGTGCCGGCGCCGAAGCATTGAGCATGTGCGTGACCAGCTGATTGACCATCTCGGGATCCGAGAGTGACGGCAGTTCCGCCAGCCGCAGCACGTGCGCGAGGAGCACCGGCGAAAAACCCTGCGGCTCGATCGTTTCCAGATCCCAGCCGCTGCCCTTGACGTAGAGGATCGTTTCCTCCTCGCCGAACAGGTTTTTCTCCTGGATCTTGACCGAAGTGTTGCCGCCGCCGTGAAGCACCAGGGACTTGTCGCGGCCGAGCAGCCGCGAGGTGTAGACGCGCAGGCCGAGGTCGCCCCGGAATTGCTCCGCTTCTCGATCGCTCCAGAGACTCTTCATCGCCTTCCAGTTTGCCAATTATACTGATGGGAAATGCCCGCAGCGTTCACCATCCGAGTTCTCGCCTGGCCCGAAGCCCTGCCGCTCGCGCGCCCGGTTCGGGAACGGGTGTTCGTCGAGGAGCAGAAGGTTCCGCGCGAGCTCGAACTGGACGAATGGGACGAGCGCTGCGAGCACGCCGTCGCGTGCGATTCCCGTGGGGAAGCGATCGGAACGGCGCGGCTGCAACCCGACGGCAGGATCGGCCGCATGGCGGTCCTCGGCGAATGGCGCAGGCGCGGGGTGGGCACCGCGCTCTTGGACGCCCTGCTCGAGCGGGCCCGTAAGCGCTCCATCCGCCGCATCACGCTGCATGCGCAGACCCACGCTGCGGCGTTCTACCGGCGCTTCGGATTCAACGAGCGGGGAGAGGAGTTTTTGGAGGCGGAGATTCCGCACGTCGAGATGACGCTCGAGCTTTTCCCTGCGCGAGAGTGAGCCGATAGCCGACCGTGCCGCTCACGCCGCCCTGCTCGCTGTAGCTGCGCTCATGGAACTCGATCCGTCCATCTGTGCTGAAGCACAGGGCAGTCGAGCACCGGGTTCCGTATCCGCCGACCGCGAGGATGCGGATCGCCGACAAGCGCTCCTCGAGCTCGAGGCTCACTCCGGTGCTGGGAAGCTCCCTGCTTGAGGCGCGGTCGGTGTCCTCGAGAAGGCCAAACACGGCTTTGGCGTCAAACGGTCCATCGAGCAGCGCTGCGAGCCCTGATTTCCCCTTTTCGACCTTGGGCCAAGGTGTGTCGAGCAAATGGTTCGACAAGCCGTGAACGCCAGGCGCGACGCGGGTCGAGTGGCCGCCGCGATTGGAAAGAAAACCGAGAGACGCCGGATCCCCGACGAGAAGGCTGAAACCGTTATAGTTCACCGCATGTTGCTCGACGCCCTGGAGGTATTCCATTGGCGCCGTCTTGCCCGTCAGAAAATCGCTCACCAGCAAGCCGCGGGAGCGCGCGCCGGTTTTCTTGTCCGCAGGATTGCGATAGTTGGTCAGCGCCGCGAAGCGCCCGTCCAGAGTGATGCCAAGCCAAGTGCCGCCGGCTTCGAGGTCGCGCCCGGCGAGCACGTTCGGACGGTCGTCCCAGAACCCTGCCGGCGCGGCCGGACGCCCAAAATATTCGTCACGATTGGCCGCGACGACTAAACGGTAGCGAGGACACGCACGCCAGGCGAACGCGATCAGGCACATGGCATCTAGAAGCTGCGAAACACTTCCCGCTTCCGGGACGACCCCGGGACGAGCAGCGCGGCGAGGCCGTGACGATCGACGAGTTTGGCGATCTCCGCCTCGAAACGCGCGGTGTCGGGTACGTTTTCGTAGATCTCCATCCAGGTGGTCTCATCGTCACGCCGCCGCAGGAGCCGTCCGCTGACGCCGGCGATGTCGGAGAGCTCGCGCTGCAGCTCGCGTACCGCCGCCCGCGCCCGTTCCGCGTTTTGCGCGGGAACGCGATAGTAGATGTAGAAGCTGAGCGTCACGCCACGGCGTAGGGGAGGGGGAGGAAGCGGAGCACGGGCCCGTCGAGGGCCTTCAGATGCACGGTCGAGCCCTCGCGACTCGCGGTCTGCACGGCCGCCAGCAGGTCGTAACCGCCGTCGGGCGAGTCTTCCGCGTTGACCACGATCCCGCTCGTCTGATCGCCGAGGTCCTCGCTGTAGAGAGGGTCGCCCGCTTTGGCCTGAGCGGCGACGTTGGCGAGGAACATGCGGCGCTTGAGCTTGCCGAGGTGCTGCATGCGCGCGACCACTTCCTGTCCGGTGTAGCAGCCCTTTTCGAAGCTGACTCCGCCGAGAAGCTCGAAGTTCGCCATCTGCGGAACGAGCTGATCCTGCGTCGCCGCGGTCACCAAGGGCACGCCGTTGCGAATATCGAGCCACCGCCATGCGTGCGCGCCGACGGGAACGAGATCATTCGCGACCCGTTGCCGAAGGGCGACTGCGCTGGTAGGCCTCAAGGAAAGGAGAAATCTGCCGTCCTTCACCTTGATGACGGTGCCGGTATCCGGCCGACGAGATACCTCGTTGGGCTTCTCCGGGAAGTCGGAGAACCCCTCGCGCAGCGCCCGGTCGGCCCTCGGGCCGGCTGCGCCTGCCAATACGATCGTGTCCGAGGCATCCGAGATCTTCACTTTCGCGCGCAGCACGAACTTCGAAATGTGGTTTTGGATGGAAGGAGTGATGTCCCGCGACAACGCCATATGGAAGCCGGCTTCTTCGCGCCAGAGCAGGAAATTTGCGAGCATCCTGCCCCTGGGGGAGCAATAGGCACCGTACGCGCCCGATCGCAAGCCGACGGCCGCCACATCGCAGCTCAGCTGTCCCTGCAGAAAGGTCTCCGCGTCCTCGCCGCTGAACCGGAGGACGCCCAAGTGGCCGAGCAGGGCAAGGACGCTTCCCGATCGAGCCGCACGGAGATCGGCATCCGCGGCTCCCGCAGGCTCCGCATGGTGAAGAGGCAGGTTCATGTGCTCCAGTCGATGTGTTCCGTTTAACGTTTATTATACGAGCGTAGTCAAGCAAGCCGATTGGCCGTTTTTCTTCGGGACTCGATGCTGGTTCGACTCAAGGTATTGCTCTTGCTGGCCTCCGCCGCCGCGATCGGTTTCTGCGGTTGGCTGCTGTGGTTCGCCCTTTCGCCGATCGAGCTCGCCGCGCCGACCGTGGAATTCTCGATCCGTCCTGGCAGCACGCTGCGAGGCGCAACGCGCCAAATCATCGAAGCGGGGCTGCCAATGCAGGGATGGAAGTTCGTTCTGCTGGCGCGGGCCAACGGCGCCAGCGCCGGCGTCAAGGCCGGCAGCTACCAGGTGTCGGAAGGTGTGACGCCCCTCCTGATCGTGCGCAAGATCACGCGCGGGGAATACGCGCAAGCGGAAATTCTCTTCGTCGAAGGCTGGAATTTTCGCCAGATGCGCGAGGCATTGAATGCGCACGCCGACCTGAAGCACGATTCGGCGAGCTTCTCAGAGGCGCAGATCATGGAGAAGCTCGGAGTCCCGGGAGTGCTTCCCGAAGGCATGTTCTTCCCCGACACCTACGTCTTCGCCAAGGGTTCGAGCGACCTCGCGGTGCTCGCGCGAGCCCGCGGCGCGATGAAAAAGCAGCTCGAGTCCGCCTGGAACGGGCGTGCCCGGGATTTGCCGATGACAGATCCGTACGAAGCGCTTATCCTCGCCTCACTCGTCGAAAAGGAGACCGGCCGCGCGGGTGACCGCACGATGATCGCGGCAGTATTCGCCAACCGCCTGCGCCGCAAGATGAAACTGCAAACCGATCCGAGCGTGATCTACGGCATGGGCGAGAAATTCGACGGCAACCTGCGCAAGAGGGACCTGGTGACGGACACGCCCTTCAACACCTACACGCGGCTGGGTCTGCCGCCGCATCCGATCTCGATGCCGGGACTTGCTTCGCTCACCGCCGTGATGCATCCCGCCCAGACCGACGCCCTGTATTTCGTGTCCCGTGGGGACGGGACGAGCGAATTCTCCCGCACTCTCGTCGAGCACAACCGCGCGGTCGCGAAATATCAAATTCCCGGCGCACGCCGGCGCTCGGGCCGATGAGCCGCGGCAAGTTCATCACCCTGGAAGGCATCGACGGTGCGGGCAAGAGCACGCACGTCGGCGGCATGGCGGATTTCCTGCGCGGGCGCGGAAAAGAGATCGTAGTCACGCGCGAACCGGGCGGTACGCCGCTGGGCGAGAAATTGCGCGCGCTGCTACTCTCCCAGACGATGGATATCGATACCGAAGCCCTTTTGATGTTTGCTGCGCGCCGCGAGCACATTGCACAGGTGATTGCGCCTGCGCTCGCCGCGGGGAGCTGGGTCCTTTCCGAACGCTTTACCGACGCCACCTACGCGTATCAAGGGGCGGGGCGTGGCATGGCGAGGTCTCGGATCGAGGCGCTCGAGCGCTGGGTTCACGGCGGCCTGCAGCCCGACCTGACTCTCGTTTTCGACGCGCCGGTCGAGGTTGCGCTCGCGCGGCTTGCGAAGGACCGCGGCGATCGCTTCGAGCTCGAGAGCAAGGCCTTCTTCGAGCGCGTTCGGGCTGCGTATCTCGAGCGCGCTGCGGCTGAACCTCGCCGGATGAGAGTCGTGCAATCCGGGAAGCCTCTGACAGAAGTTAAGAAAGATGTCGAGGAAATAGTTTCAACTATATGTTAAATAATGATATTTAAGTGGCAAGAACGGCCCTGGAAAGATTGGAACCAGCTGCGGGGGCGGTTGCCCCATGCGATCCTGATACAGAGCGGGGAGGGCTTGGGCGAATTCGAATTTGCCCAAGCGTGCGCGCAATCGCTGCTGTGCGAAGATCCCAGACAGGACCAGCGGCCATGCGGCGCCTGCCGCGGCTGCGACTGGTTTTCGCTCGGCAATCATCCCGACTTCCGGCTGATCGTCCCAGAGAGCATGGCGCCCGAATCCCGCGAGGAGGGCGCGGAACCCGCGAGGAAGCGCAGCGAGCAGATCCGCATCGAGCAGGTACGCGAGCTTGCCGATTTCCTTGCGGTCGGAACGCATCGAGGGGGTCTGCGCGTCATCCTGGCCTATCCTGCAGAAGCAATGAACGCGAATACGCAAAACGCGCTGCTGAAAAACCTCGAGGAGCCCCCGCCTGCCACGGTTTTTCTCCTCGTCACCACGCAGCCCGAGCGCTTGCTCGCGACGGTGCGAAGCCGCTGCCTCAGGTTTGTGTTGCCCTTTCCGCCGTCAGAGCCGGTCCTTCGCTGGCTCAAGGAGCAGGGCCTGCGGCAGCCCGAGGCGGCACTGGCCGGCGCTGGAGGTGCGCCGCTTGCCGCGCTCAAAGCCGCCGATACGGACCCTGAACGCCTGCTCCTCATCGAGAATCTCGGAAACCCAGGCTTCGACCCGATTGCTCTCGCTGAAACGGTTGTGCGCGTTCCGCTGTGGGACCTGGTTGGATGGCTGCAGCGATGGAGCTACGATCTCTTGCTCGCCCGAGTCGCAGGCCGGGTACGGTATGGCCTGGGCCATGAAGAAGTGATTTCAGATGCGGCGCGTCACTGCGACGCTGCGGATATCGCCGCTTACCTGCGCCGGCTGGCGCAAGCCCGGGCGCTCGCCCGACACCCGCTCAACGCCAAGCTGTTCGTCGAGGACCTCCTGCTGCAGTATCGGCGCCTGGTCGCTCGGCCGTGAACGGGAAAGCGGGTCCGGCGTTGCCTGCGGCTGGGGATTTTCCAGGATGGGTCGATTCGCACTGCCATCTGGACTTCCCGGAATTCGACGGCAAGATGGACGAAGTGCGGAAAGAGATGCGCGCGAACGGCGTCACGCACGCGCTGTGCATCAGCGTCCATTTCACCGGGTTCCCCAAGGTGCTGGCGCTTGCCGAGGCTTACGATAATTTCTTCGCGACCGTAGGTGTGCATCCGGACCACGAGGATCGCACCGAGGTGGATCCGGCGCGGCTGGTCGAGCTTGCACGCCACCCGCGGATCGTCGCGATCGGCGAGACCGGGCTCGACTACTACCGCGTGAGCGGTGATCTCGGGTGGCAGCGCGACCGTTTTCGAGCTCACATACGCGCCGCGCGCGAATGCGGCAAGCCGCTCGTCATCCACACGCGCCAAGCCGCCGAAGACACGCTCAGCATCATGCGGGAGGAGGGTGCAGCCGAAGTAGGGGGGGTGATGCACTGCTTCACCGAGTCCAGGGCGACGGCCGCGGCCGCGATCGCGCTGGGGTTCCATATCTCGTTCTCCGGCATCGTGACCTTCAAGAACGCCGGAGCCTTGAAAGACGTAGCCCGCTGGGTTCCGCAGGAGCGCTTGCTGGTTGAAACCGACTCCCCTTACCTTGCTCCGGTTCCTCATCGGGGGAAAACCAACCGCCCGGCCCTGGTCCGCCACGTCGGTGAGGAAGTGGCCCGCCTCCGGTCAATACCACTTGTCGAGCTGGCGGCCGCGACTACGGGCAACTTCTTCCGGCTATTCAAGACGGCTAGACCATTCTAGAAATAACTTTAGGTACGGCGGATAAGTTGCTAACCGATAAAGAGGAGAGAAGCGTCGCCCTGTGCGAGTCAAGGTGCTGGCTTCCGATGTCGGGCCCCAATATTACATAATATACATATGCGACAAACGCCGCCCCGGAGGTCAGCGGCGCTGCCCGGCTTCCAAGCGCTTCTTCAGTTCTTCTGCGAGCATTGGATCAAGCCTTTCCAAACGTCCCAAGATAACCGGGACTTCATCCCGCTCTCCAAGCCGAGCGTGGGCAGCACCCAATTCGAACCAGGCGCGGGCGAAATCCGGTTCCAGGCGCGCGGCCTCCCGATACGCAGTGACAGCGCGGTCGAGCCGGTTGGAATCGCGATAGGCCTCTCCGAGAAGGAAGAACGTCGCAAAGGAGGTCCGGCCTATGGCGCTCGCGCGCTCCAGGGTGCGAACCGCCTGACCCGGCTGCCCTGCCTGACGCTGGGACTCCCCAAGCAGGTTCCAGGCCCCGATGTCCTCCGGGTTGCGCTGGACGACCCTGGAGAGCGCCGCGGTCGCCTTCGGATAATCGCCGCGGCGCACCCAGGCGTAGGCGGCGACCACTCCCCAATCGGAGCCTTCGGGATCCCGGCGCCGCCGCTCCTCGGCGTAGCGCAATAACCCGTCCCAATCCCCCTTCTGGTTGAGCTCGGCGATTCGCTCGCGCTCATCGAGACTGTCACCGCGCCCGACGAGAGCCGACGCGAGCAACGGGTCCGCCGGGAGCGGCGGAGATTCCATGCTGAAAGCGGACCCACGGGGTGGAGCGCAGCCGCAGAGAAGCGCAACACAGGTTGCGAAGGCCGCTGCGAACGCCTGGGGGCCGGAATCAGACCTTGTTTTGATAGACGTAGGCCTGCTGCTTGACGCTCGATTCCCGGGTGCGCTTCAGCTCCTCGGGGTCGAGCTTTCGATCCCACCACAGAGCTCGTCCCTTTTTTTGCTCCTGGACGATGTGCGGCTTCTCCTGGAGCAGCTCGCGGATCATTCGGGTGACATCGGATTCGTAGGGCTGAGCCATGGGTTGCGAATTATACGCCCCTTGCCAAGCGGGCAAAGACTGTATATAAATACAGATCCGGAGGCCCTATGACCGAAGAACTCACCCCTAAGCAGCAGAAAATCCTCAACTTCGTCCGCAAAGCCATCCAGAAGACCGGCTTCCCGCCTACCCGGATCGAGATCTCGAACGCATTCCGCTACAGCTCGCCTAATGCCGCCGAAGAGCATCTGCGTATGCTGGAGAGGAAAGGCGCGATCGAGCTGACTCCGGGTGCCTCGCGCGGTATCCGTCTCACCGAGGGCCTGGGGCTGCCGCTCATCGGTCGCGTCGCCGCAGGCAGCCCCATCCTCGCCGAGGAGCACGTCGAGCGGCGCTGCCAGGTCGATCCCGCCCTGTTTCAGCCGCGCGCCGACTACCTGCTGAAAATCCGCGGCATGAGCATGCGCGATGCCGGTATTCTCGACGGCGACCTGCTCGCCGTGCACCGCACGCGCGAGGCACGCTCGGGCCAGATCGTGGTGGCGCGCTTGCACGACGAGGTCACGGTGAAGCGCCTGCGCCGCCGCGGCAACACCGTCGAGCTGCTCCCTGAAAATCCCGAGTTCAAAACTATCCTCGTCGATCTGCGCGAAGACGATTTTGCAATCGAAGGCCTCGGCGTCGGCGTGATCCGCAGGCCTCTTTGACGCTCGCTTTCCCGGCTGCGATCCATGGCGAGCATGCCTATCTCTTTCGCCGCCCTGCTCGATCGCCCCGACATCTGGCGCGGCCAGGCCTTGAGCCGGACTGGCGCGCCGACCCTTCCCTGCGGATTCCCTGGGCTTGACGCCGAGCTTCCCGGCGGAGGCTGGCCTGCCGGAGCGCTGACCGAGATCCTGCCTGCGCACGAAGGCATCGGCGAGCTGCGCCTGCTTGGACCTGCGCTTGCCGGACTGTCCGGGCGCGGATTGCGGCTCGTCTGGATCGCACCGCCTCACCTGCCCTATGCGCCGGCGCTCGCCGCGGCGGGAATCGATATCGCGAACCTCGTCATCGTGCGCATTGCCTCGCCGAAAGAAACGCTCTGGGCAACCGAGCAGGCGCTTGCCTCGAACGCCTGCGGCGCGGTGCTCGCCTGGCCTCGAGGCGCGAAATACGCGGAGCTGAGGCGCCTGCAAATCGCGGCCGAAGGCGGTCGCGCGCCTGCTTTTCTGTTCCGGGTCCCGGAGGCTGCCAGCGAGTCTTCTCCAGCCCCACTGCGGATCGCGCTCGGCACGAGCGACGGCGGCCTTGCGGTACGCGTGCTCAAGCGCCGCGGTGCCCCCCTCGCCCGCCCTATCCTGCTGCCGGCGATGCCGCCCGCCGTGCGCAGCAAAAACCGTCATGTGGATCGCCATCCGGCTGCCGCAGCTGCCGCTCGAGATTTTTCTGCGCGGCTCGTCCACACCTGAGCCTTTCGCGGTCGAAGAGCGGCACTGCGTTTTCGCCTGCGACCGCAAGGCATTCGCGCGCGGCGTTCGCGCCGGAATGACCGCAGCCGCGGCGCTCGCTCTCGCGCCGCGGCTGCGGATTGCGCCGCGCGACCCCGCGACGGAAACCGAAGCGCTGCTCGGCGTGGCCGGGTGGGCGGCGCAATTCACACCGGGCGTGGCGCTCGAATTTCCCGATGGCGTGCTGCTCGAAATCTCGGGCAGCCTGAAGCTCTTCGGCGGCCTGGAACCGCTTCTCGAGCGCCTGCGCCAGGGGTTGGCAGGAATGGGCTGGAGCTCTGCGCTCGCGGGCGCCCCCACGCCGCGAGCGGCTTTCTGGCTCGCCTGGGCCGGAAAGCAGAAATTCATCGGCGAGAGCGCTGAACTCGAGTCGGTGCTGGCCGCACTACCGCTGGAGGTTCTGCGCTGCAAGGATGAAACGCTGGCGGCGCTCGAGGCGATCGGCGTCCGCACGCTCGGCGAGCTGCGCGCGCTGCCGCGCGAAGGCGTGGCGCGGCGCTTCGGGCAGGGACCGCTGGACGAGCTGGACCGCGCGCTCGGGCGGCTTCCCGATCCGCGGAATTTTTTCGTCCCGCCGGCCCGGTTCGTGGCGGCGATCGAGCTTTCCGCCGAAGTCACCCAAGCCGAGGCGCTGCTCTTCGCCGCGAGGCGGCTGATCGTCCAGCTCGCCGGGTTTCTCGCC
>CAYQVE010000090.1:0-2742 GCA_964420785.1 uncultured Enterobacteriaceae bacterium
ATCGGCTACGCGATGCGGTGCGGCTGCACCTCGCCGACACCGTGGGCGCGTGGATCGCGGCGCGAGGGACGTCCGAGGGGCGCGCTCTGCTGCGGTTCAACTCCCCTGAACGCGAGAATTTTTCCGGCCGCATCGGACTTGCCTGCGCGCTCGCGCGGTCTAGTGAAGTCGATGACATCCATCTGCCTTCGGCGACGACACCCGGCGCGATTGTCGTTCCGGCCGCGCTGATGTTTGCCTCCTCGCTTCGCCGGGACGGCGGTACCCTCGCGCAGGCCATCGCGGTAGGTTACGACGCGATCACGCGCCTGGGCGCGTCCTTGAACGGACCTTCGATCCTCTACCGTGGAATCTGGCCTACTTATCTTTGCGCGCCGTTGGCGACCGCCGCGGTCGTCGCGCGCCTTCTAGGCTTCACCGAAAAACAGGCGGCCCACGCTCTCGCGATCGCGCTCGCCCTCTCGTCGCCGGCCGTCGGACGCCAGGCCGGCCCGACGATGTCGCGCTGGCTCGCAGTCGTCAATGCCGTGCGCAACGGCTTAAACGCCGCAGTTTCGGCGCAGAACGGCTCCACCGGGGACCTGCGCCTCTTCGAAGGTGACTTCTTCTCCTCGGTCTACGGTATTTCGCTCGACGCGGCGGCACTCGAGGACGAGCGGCCCGCGCTGTTGGAAACGAGCTTCAAGCCCTGGTGCGCGGCGAGGCAGACCATGGCCGCGGCCCAGGCGCTCCGGGAGATCGTCGAGGAAGGCGTGCCGCCTTCGGCGATGTCGAGTCTCGTCGTGAGCGTCCCGCCGCCTTATCTCAAGATGGTCGATCATGGAGTCGTTGCGGGCGAGCGCGCATCGCACCTCACCAGCGTCTCGTACCAAATGGCCCTGGTCGCCCTCCACCCGGACGCCAACATCGACGTCGGGCAGACGCCTGAGTCCGTCCCGGCGGAGATCCGGGACTTCATGGCGAAGATTTCAGTGAGAGCGGACGAGGATTTTCTGCGGCACTATCCAAGATCCTGGCCGGCACGCGTCGTCGCCACGGCCGCCGGCGCCCGGCACGAGAAGCTCGTCCTTCACGTTCCGGGAGACCCCGAGCGCCCGTTCGACGAATCGCAGGTCGCGGCGAAGTTCTGGCGCCTTGTCGCGCCGCTCGCCGGTGAACGCGCCGCGGCGAGGCTGCTGGCGCGATGCCTGAATGGCCTCGACGAGGGGCCGGCTGCGCTGCTCGGAGAAATCGCTCAGCTCGAAAAAGCCTGAATCCCGGTCTGGGCGCGCCCGAGAATGAGCGCATGGATATCGTGCGTGCCCTCGTAGGTGTTCACCACCTCGAGGTTCACCATGTGGCGCACCACGCCGAACTCGTCGGAGATCCCGTTGCCGCCCAGCATGTCGCGCGCGAGGCGCGCGATCTCCAGCGCCTTGCCGCAGGAGTTGCGTTTCATGATCGAGGTGATCTCGGGCGTATCGGTGCCTTCGTCCTTCATGCGCCCGAAGCGCAGCACGCCCTGCAGCCCGAGGCAGATCTCGGTCTGCATGTCGGCGAGCTTTTTCTGGATCAGCTGGTTCGCGGCGAGCGGCCGGCCGAACTGCTTGCGGTCGAGCACGTACTGGCGCGCCCGGTGCCAACAGTCCTCGGCCGCGCCCAGCGCGCCCCAGGCGATTCCGTAGCGCGCGGCATTCAGGCAGGTGAACGGGCCTTTCAGGCCTTCGACTCCAGGGAGCAGGTTTTCTTCCGGCACGAACACCTCGTCCATCACGACTTCGCCGGTGATCGAGGTTCGCAAGCCCATTTTGCCGTGGATCGCGGGCGCGGAGAGTCCCTTCGCGCCTTTTTCGGCGAGGAAGCCGCGGATGCGTCCGTCCTCGGTCTTCGCCCAGATCAGGAACAGGTCGGCGATCGGCGCGTTGCTGATCCAGGTCTTGGAGCCCGCGAGGCTGTAGCCGCCCGGGACTTTCTTCGCGCGCGTCTGCATGCCCGCCGGATCGGAGCCGTGGTTGGGCTCGGTCAGGCCGAAGCAGCCGACGAGCTCGCCCTTGGCAAGCCTCCGCAGATATTTCCTCTTGTGCGCATCGGAGCCGAATTCGTGGATCGGTGTCATGACGAGGGAGCTCTGCACGCTCATCGTCGAGCGGTAGCCGGAATCCACGCGCTCGAGCTCGCGCGCGATCAGCCCGTAGCTCACGTGGTTGACGCCGGCGCCGCCGTACTCGGGCGGAAGCGTCGCTCCCAGGAATCCGAGCGCGCCCATCTCGCGCAGGATCGAGGCGTCGACCTTCTCGTGGCGGAACGCCTCGAGAACGCGCGGGGCGAGCTTCTCCTGGGCATACGCGCGCGCGGCGTCGCGCACCATGCGCTCGGACTCTGTCAGCTGCGCATCGAGGAGCAGCGGGTCGCTCCAGACGAATTCGGACTTCCTGGGCTTGTTCTTGAGCGGGGCATTCATGGGTCCGGCCTCAGCTTTCGGGAGTAAGCAATGATACGCCCAGCGACGCGCGGCGCTTGAGCCAGGGGCTGGCGCGGTAGCGCGGATCGCCGTAGAAATCGAGCAGCGATTCCAGTATCGCGAGAATCCTCGCCGGGCCGATCGCGTCGCCCCAGGCCAGCGGCCCCCGGGGATAGCCCAGGCCGAGGGTCACCGCCCCGTCGATGTCCGCGGGCCAGGCGATTCGCTCCCTCGCGATGTCCCCGGCCGTTTTTGCGGACCGCCCCGCGCCCCCCTCCAACCCCCGGGGGGGGTATGGGTGG
>CAYQVE010000090.1:2752-11508 GCA_964420785.1 uncultured Enterobacteriaceae bacterium
CTCGCGGGGCGGATGTCGGCGGCCCCGTGGGGCGGCCCCCGGGGATAGCCCAGGGCGGGGGTCCCGGCCGGGTCGATGTCGGCGGGCGAGGCGATGCGCTGCTGCGCGATGTCGCAGGCGATGTTGACGATCTGCGCGACGACGCGCTGCGCGACGAACCCCGGCGAATCGCGGATCACCGAGACCGGCACGCCGTCGCTCGCGAGCAGCCCGTGCGCGGCGGCGCGCATCGCGGGCGCGGTCACGGGCGTCGTCATGAGCGTGCGGCGCTTGTCGAGCGCGAACAGGCAGTCGACCGCGAGCGTGCGCGTCGGGTCGAGCCCCTCGTCGAGCGCGGTCGCGGTCGCATCGCGGCCGACGGGCGCAACGAGATACAGCGACTGCGCCGCGGGCTGTGCGCCCGCGTCGACGCGCGCGCCGAGCTTCGCCACCAGCTCCGCGAGCCTCGCGCCCAGTCCCGAGCGGCTCACCCAGACGCTCGCGGGCCGCGCGGCAGGCGCGGGAGGGTCGGGGATTTCCTCCTGCTTGCCGTTCTCGTGGCGGTAGAAACCGATTCCCGACTTGCGTCCGAGCAGGCCGGCGGCGACGCGCTGGCCGGTGAGGGGCGAGGGGCGGTAGCGCGGCTCCTCGTAATACTGCCGGTAGATCGATTCCATCACCGGGTGCGAGACGTCGAGGCCCGTCAGATCGAGCAGCTCGAAGGGGCCGAGGCGGAATCCGGCGCAGTCGCGCAGGATGCGGTCGACCCCGTGGAATTCGGCGATGCCTTCTCCGAGAATGCGCAGCGCCTCGGTGCCGTAGCCGCGGCCCGCGTGGTTGACGATGAAGCCCGGGGTGTCCTTCGCGCGCACCGGCTTGTGCCCGCAGCGCAGCGCCAGCGCCGCGAGCGCCTCGCCGACCCACGGGGCAGTCAGCAGGCCGTCCACGACCTCGACGACTTTCATCAGCGGCACGGGATTGAAGAAATGAAAGCCGGCGATGCGCTCGGGCCGCCTGCACGCCGCCGCGATCGCGGTGATTGAAAAGGACGAAGTATTGGAGGCCATCAGGCAATCGGCTGAAACGATATCCTCCAGGGCGCGGAAAAGCTCGCGCTTGGCTTCCAGGTTTTCCACGATCGCCTCGATGACGATGGGGCAGGAGGCGAGGGCGTCGCGCGAATCGGCGATGACGAGGTTCGCCTGCGCCCGCGCCAGCGCATCCCGCTCGAGCCGGCCCTTCTCTGCGAGCCTCGCGAGCTGCGCGGAAACCGACTCCTTCGCCTCTCGCGCGGCGCCCGGGCGGCTGTCGTGGAGCAGCGCGCGGATTCCCGCCTGCGCGGCGATCTGGGCGATGCCGCGGCCCATGACGCCGGTGCCGACCACCGCCAGGCTCAAGTCGGGTCGGGAAACGTCGAGGGGCATGATGCGGGCGGAAAAGCGCCGATTCTACGTGTTTCGATCGGATTCCGGCGGCGCGTTGACGTTCAGTCGCGATTTCGGCAAGCTTCGAGCAGGCGCTCGACGTCTACTGGAGGATGAGCCGCATGCATCTGCTCGCCCGCACGCTCGCGCTGCTCGGGCCGCTGGTCCTTGCGCTGCCTGCTCCGGCCCAGGAATTCCCTTCGCGCCCGATCACGCTCATCTGTCCCTGGCCGCCCGGCGGATCGACCGATACCCATCTGCGGCGCTTTGCCGAGATCGCCACCCGCACGCTCGGCCAGACGATCGTGGTCGAGAACAAGCCCGGCGCCGGCGGCACGATCGGGCCGGGCCAAGTCGCGCAGAACACCAAGCCCGATGGCTACACGCTGTCGCAGATGCACATGGGCGCTTTCCGCATTCCGCACATGCAGAAGCTCGCCTGGGACCCGGTACGCGACTTCACCTACATCATCGGACTGTCGGGCTATACCTTCGGCGTCGTGGTGAAGAGCGATTCGCCGTTCAAGACCTTCGGCGACCTGCTCGACTACGCCAGGGCCAATCCGGGCAAGCTGTCCTACGGGTCCACCGGCGCGGGTACGTCGCCCCACCTGCTCATGGAAGAAGTGTCCATCAAGACCGGCGTTCAGTTCCTCCACGTGCCGTTCAAGGGCAACGCGGATTCCACGCAGGCGCTGCTCGGCGGCCATATCATGGCGCAATCGGACTCGAGCGGCTGGGGACGCTTCGTCGATGCGGGCCAGTTCAGGCTGCTGGTGAGCTTCGGGACCCAGCGCACCAAGCGCTGGCCCAGCGTGCCGACCGCCAACGACCTGGGCCTGGACATGGTCTACAGCTCGCCCTACGGCATCGTCGGCCCGCGCGGCCTGGAGCCGCGAGTCGTGAAGATTCTGCATGACGGCTTCAAGAAAGCGCTCGACGATCCCGAGAACCTGAAGGTGCTCGACCAGCTCGACCAGGAGCTGTGGTACCGGTCGAGCGAGGACTACGCGAAGTACGCCCGCGAGACCTTCCAGAAAGAGCGGGCGCTGATCGAGCGGCTGGGGCTGCTGGCGAAATAGCGGAAGGAGGAGGCTGCCATGTTCAAGAAAATACTGCTCGCGTACAACGGCTCGCGCGAAGGCAAGTCGGCGCTCCTCGCCTGCGCCGAGATCGCGGCGTTCGCCCATTCGGAAACGCACCTTCTCGCGGTGGCAGGGATGCCCTCGAGCATGTTCTTGACCGAAGGCTTCCTGCCCGAGGAGCTGCTCGAAGAGGAGAAGAAGCGCGCCCAGGAAGTGCTGAACGAAGGCATCGCGCAATTGAAGAAAAAAGGATTCACAGTCGCCGGACACCTCGCGGTCGGCGAGCCGGTCGAGGAGATTTCCCGCCTCGCGGCGGAGCTGAAGTGCGACCTCATCGTGGTCGGCCACCAGCAGAAGGCCTCGTTCGGCTCGCGCTGGTGGCGCGGGTCGGTGGGGAAGACGCTGCTAGATCACGCGCCGTGCAGTATTTTTGTGGCGCAGACGAGGGATTGAGACGGCGTCGCCGCTCAGCCCGCCTTGATCGTATTCACCAGCACTCCCACCTTGCTCACCTCGATCTCCACCGTATCTCCCGGCTTCATCCACACCGGAGGATTGCGGCGCGCGCCGACGCCGCCCGGCGTTCCGGTGACGATGACGTCGCCCGGCTCCAGCGTCGTGAAGGTCGAGATGTAGTTGATGAGCCGCGGGATGCGGTGAATCATCTGCTCGGTTGTGGCGTGCTGCATGACCTGGCCGTTGAGCCGCGTCTCGAGCGTCAGCTCCTCGCCGTCCGCGATCTCGCTGCGCGTGACCATCCACGGCCCGAATCCGCCGGTGCGGCTGAAGTTCTTGCCCGCGGTCCACTGCAGGGTATGGCGCTGCCAGTCGCGCACCGAGCCGTCGTTGTAGCAGGCATAGCCCGCGATGTGCTTCCAGGAATCTTCCTGCGAAATGCGCCGCCCGCGCTTGCCGATGATCACCGCGATCTCGCCCTCGTAGTCGAGGTTGGTCGACTCCGCCGGCATGACGATCGCCTGGTTGTGCCCGACCTGCGATTCGGCGACGCGGATGAAAAGCGCCGGGTTCTCGGTCTTGTCGCGGCCGGTCTCCACGCGGTGCTCCTCGTAGTTGAGGCCCACGCACACGATCTTTCCCGGGTTCGGAATGACCGGAAGGAAGGACACCTTGGAGAGCTTGAGATCGGGCTTCTTCGCGGCCTTCGCGATTTTTTCGGCTTGTGCGAGCGCGCCGCCCGCGAGCAGGGCGCGCAAATCCGGAAATTTCCTGCCGATGCGCCGCGTCAGATCGACGATTCCGTCGCCGGTGACGACTCCGTACCCGGCGCCCTTCGGGGTGCGGTAGCTCGCGAGCTTCATTGTTTTTCTCCGCCTGAGTGAGCGCGCTAGTTTACCGCAAGCTCAGAAGCGCATGGTCGCACCGGCGACGAACGCCCAATCCACGCTCAGCTGGACGCCGTTGTAGAAGCGGTAGATCGGCAGCTGCACGAACCCGTAGAGCTGCAGGTCGTGCGTGACCGAGTAGGCGATCCCCGGGCTCAGGAACACGGTGCGCGATCCGCTCAGATCCGGTTCGGAGTTCGCGCCCGAGTCCTTGCCCTTGATCATGCTGTTGATCTGCAGCAGGGCCTGCCAGTCGTGGCCGAGGGGATGGCGATAACCGAGGTTGAGCTGGAGCTGCCTGCCGGGCCGGTATTCGTCCTTGATGCTCACGGGCTGCTGATAGAGCGCCTGGACCGACCAGCTCGAGTCCTGGTAGATGCCCGGCGCGGAGTAGAACCCGCCCAGCACGACATCGGTGCTTCCCGTCCCGGGCTGCAGCATGCGCTCGGCCACGGCGCCGTCCGAGTTGCTGACGCGCGTGCTTCCCGTCGGCAGCTTCAACCCAAAAGTGAGCCCGGAGTTGACGACCGGATTCTTCTCGTTGTCGAAGCGGTAGTAGCCGAGCACGCGCGCGTCGCCGGCCTTGGTGAAGTCCCATTTCTCGAAAGTGTTCGCTCCGGTCGGATCCGCGAAGTGTGAGTGCGAACGGCTCACCACCGGCAGCGAAGCCGACACCGCCCAGTTCTTGGCGAACGCGTAGTCGAGCGTGCTCACCAGGTTGCGGTTGATGGTGCGCACCTCCCTGATGTCCTCGTTGTCGTCTTGCGGCGGGATCTGCCTGGTGCCGGAGCGAAGATGCTTCTGGTCGACGAATTCGTAATGCACGTCCAGCCTCGCGGTACCCGGCGCGGCTGCCGCGCCTTGCGTCGACCAGTTGGTGTCGAGCACGCAGAAAGCCGAGCCGCACGAGCCTTGAGCTGCGCCCGCGGCGGCGAGGATCGCCGCGCTCCCCGAGCACGCGATTGCAAATCGCTTGTTCATTCCTCTTCCTCCTGAAATCTTCGCTCGCGTGCCGGTCCGTCCGGACCCGCGCACGCGCGACAGGCGTGCGGCTTCAGCCGTACGCTACAGAGCCTTTGGAATCAGGAGAAAAAAGGCGGGGCGCGCGGAGGCGCGCAAGGATCGAGCGCGGCTTCGAGCTGAGGCGCGGAGACGAGCTCCCGGACCGGCGCGGAGACGGACATCGGGCAGAGGAGGGCGGGCGCGGCGCCCGAAATCGCCGGGCCGCGCTCGGCGCTGTAGGGGCACAGGGTGCAATGCGAAGGCCGGGCGCCTTTGCCGAAGGGGCTTTCGCCCGTGTGCTTCTGTCCGGTCGCGCTGCAGACCTCGGAGGGTAGGGCCGGAGCGCTCGGCCTTGCGTTCGCGAGCAGCGGCCAGGACGCATTCAACGCGATGCCCGCGAGCGCGAGCCAGGCGGCGATGCGGGAGCGATGCGCGTTCATGCCCGCTTTTTTAGCACGGATGCGCGCGCTTTTCCAGCCGTGAACCTCCGGCGGTTCTGGTATTCTCCACTCCGACATGAAGGGAAGACTGGAAGACCGGCGCCTGCTCACCGGGCAGGGGCGATTCATCTCCGACTGGAATTTTCCGAATCAGGCCTATTGCTCGTTCCTGCGCTCGGATCGCGCGCACGCTGAGATCGTTTCCGTCGACGGGACAGCTGCGCTCGAAGTCCCCGGGGTGCTCGCCGTGCTCACCGGCAAGGATGTAGCCGAAGCCGGCTACAAGTCGATCCCGACCAACCTCGGCGTGAAGGACCGCTTCGGCGAGCCGCTCAAGAAGCCGCCGCGCCCGGTGTTGGCTCAAGGAAAAGTCCGCCACGTCGGCGAGTGCGTCGCCTGCGTGGTCGCCGAATCGGCTCAGCTCGCGCAGGACGCGGCCGAATTGATCGCGGTCGAGTACCGCGAGCTGCCCGCGGTGACCGCCGCGGACAAGGCGCTCGCGCCCGGCGCGGCGCAGCTCCACGCCGAGCTTCCCGGAAACCTCTCCTTCGACTGGGTCGCGGGCGACGAGGCCGCGACCGAGGCCGCGTTCCGCACGGCCGAGCGCGTCGTGAAGCTCGCCCTGGACAACCCGCGCATGGTCGGCAACCCGATGGAGCCGCGCGCCTGCGCCGGGACCTACGACGCGGCGGCGCAGAAGTACGCCCTCTACGCCTGCACCCAGGGGACGGCCGGCATGCGCGGGCAGCTCGTCTACACCATGGGCGTTCCCGACGACAGGATCGACGTCATCGCCGAGGACGTCGGCGGCGGGTTCGGCGTGCGCTTCAACATGTATCCCGAGTACTGCGCGGTGCTGCTCGCGGCGAAAAGAACCGGGCGCCCGGTGAAGTGGACCGGCAGCCGCTCGGAGGTCTTTCTCTCCGACGAGCAGGGCAGGGACGTCGCGAGCACGAGCGAGCTCGCGCTCGACGCCTCGGGAAAATTCCTCGCGCTGCGCTTTTCGTACATCGCCGACCTCGGCGCCTATCTCGCCCCCACCGGCCCTTTCATCAATACGCAGGGCGTGGTCGCGTGCCTCACCGGCGTGTACGCAGTGCCGGCCGCCTGCGCCCGGGTCAAGCTCGTGATGACGAACAAGGCGCCCGGCGCCGCCTACCGCGGCGCGGGCCGCCCGGTGATGTCGTACATGCTCGAGCGCCTGGTCGACGCGGCCGCGGTCGAGCTGGGCGTCGATCCCGCCGAGCTGCGCCGCAGGAACCTCGTGACCCAGGCCAAGTTTCCGTATAAGGCGGCGAACGGCGTCACCTACGACTGCGGCGATTTCGAGGGCGTGCTCGCCGACGCGCTGAAGGTCTCCGACTGGGCGGGATTCCCGATGCGACGCGCGCAATCCAAAACACGCGGAAAGCTGCGCGGGCGCGGCATGGCCGCGTACATCGAGGCGAGCGGCGGGGGATTCGCGCCATCCGACCAGGTCGAGCTGCGTTTCGCTGCCGACGGCGGCGTGACGATGTACGCGGTCTCGCACTCGCACGGACAGGGCCACGAGACGAGCTACGCGCAGATCGTCTCTTCCGTGCTCGGCGTGCCGGTGGAGAAGTTCCGCTTGAGGAACGGCGACCCCGAGGTGCGCTTGGTCGGCAACGCGACCGGCGGCTCGCGCTCGCTCCTGGGCGTCGGCAGCGTCATGCAGCTCGCGGCGAAGCAGGCCGTGGAAAAAGGCCTCGCGCTCGCGGCCAAGGATCTCGAGGCGGCTGCCGCGGACATCGAATTCGCGGACGGCTCCTATCGAATCAGGGGCACCGACCGCGCGGTGAGCCTCACGTCGCTCGCGAAAAAATACGCCGGCACAGCGAACGCGCTCGACGTGAAATCCGCGGGCAGCTTCGGCGTGACCTTCCCCAACGGCTGCCACGTCGCCGAGGTCGAGATCGAGCCCGATACGGGAGTCGCCGAGATCGTGCGCTTCACCGCCGTGGACGACGCCGGCAATATCGTCAATCATCAGATCGTCGAAGGCCAGATGCAGGGCGGGATCACGCAAGGGGCGGGACAGGTGCTCGGCGAGCATGCCGTATACGACCCCGACACCGGCCAGCTCCTCACCGGGAGCTTCATGGACTACCCGATGCCGCGCGCGGGCCTCGTGGGCGGGCTCGAGATCCGCGAGCACCCGGTGCCGACCGCCGCGAACCCGCTCGGCGCGAAAGGTGTGGGCGAAGCGGGCGTGAGCGGGTCGCTGCCCGCGCTCATGAACGCCGTATCGGACGCGCTGCGCCAAGCCGGCGTCAAAGGCTTCGACATGCCGGCGACTCCGGACCGCCTGTGGCGCGCGATCCGTGACGCAAAGGCGGGAGGACGTTCATAGAGGGGTATCGTCATGGATCGCGAAAGCCAAGATCCCGTCCTCCAAGCTCGACGAGACGCTCAACATCGCCACCTGGAGCATCCGGGAGTTCAGCAAGGTGCTTAACCCCGTTCCGCAGCATCGGCCGTTAACGCAAGGGTGCCCGCCTTCGCTCCGGTCCTGCCAATCCCGCCGTGCGCGCCCCGCGCGCAGCGCCGGAGGGCCGCGGAGGCGCTACACTTGCGCCGCATGAGGATCGAAGCGAGCGACGAAGAGCTGATGCTGCGCTACGGGAGGGGCGATGCCCGCGCTTTCGAGCTGCTCTACCGCCGCCATCGTCTCCCCTTGTACCGGTTCCTGCTGCGACAGGTCGGCAATGCGGCCACAGCCGAAGAATTGTTCCAGGACCTCTGGATGCGCGTCGTCAATTCCCGCGGGCGCTATGAGCCCCGGGCGAAATTCACCTCTTGGCTATACGCCATTGCGCACAATCGCCTGATGGATTTCTACCGAGGGAACGGCCGGGCGTCGTTCCTGAGCCACGAGGAAAGCGAATCCGTCCTCGAGGACACGCCCGCCGCGGAGCTCGCGCCGGACCTGCGCCTGGACCGCAAGCGCGCGGTGGAACGACTGCTCGCCGCGCTCGGCGAACTCCCCGATGCGCAGCGCGAGGCCTTTCTGCTGCAGCAAGAGGGCGAAATGTCGATCGAGGAAATCGCCACTGCGACCGGCGTCGGCGCGGAGACCGCGAAGAGCCGCCTGCGCTATGCTGTGGCGAAGCTGCGTGCGAGCTTGGGGAAGGAATCATGATCGAGCGGCGCGACGAGGAGCTTTCCTACATTTATCGCGACGCGGAGGGGCCGCGGCCTCCGCAGCGGGTCGACGACAATATCCTGGCGGCATCGCAGCGCGTCGCCAGCACGATACGGCGGCCCGCGGGGTTCGGGTTCTCACGCCGCTGGGGCACGCCGGTCGCGCTGGCGGCGACCGTGCTGGTGACCTTCACGCTGGCGCTCATGGTGTTCGAGCGGGAGTCAGGTCTCGACACCATGGCGCCCAAGGCGCCGCGGGCCGGCCGGCCCGCGAAAGCTTCTCTGCCTGAGCCGCAGCGCGCCGAGTCCCCGGAGAAACCC
>CAYQVE010000091.1:0-11469 GCA_964420785.1 uncultured Enterobacteriaceae bacterium
GCTGAAAAGCCCAGAATTGCCGGTCTCTGGCTTTCACAAGAGGATCGGTGGCTGGGTTGACCACAATCGCTCGATCCTCCTCCCGCGGAGCGCCTTCAGCGATCCAGGCCTTCAATTTCTGAAGCTCGTCATCGGTAAGCCCACGCACAGAGTAACGCTCTTGGAGCTTCGGCGGGGGCATTTCCTGCATCGCGATGCGCTTCACAAGCAGACTCTCATTCGGCTTCCCCGGCACGATCGCCGGGCCTGATTTGCCGCCCCGCAGGAGTCCTTCGCGCGTTCGAAGATCGAGGCCGGCCTCCTGGGATCGGCGTCCATGGCAAACGAAGCACTTTGCGCCGAGGATTACGGTGAAGATCTCTTTTTCAGAAGTGGAGACCTATGGCCCGCATCGCCCGCACCATCGCCGCCGTGTGCGCATTGCTCGCGTGCATCGGATCCGCCTTCGCCATCGACTACCCCAAGCGCGCCGTGAAGTGGATCGTTCCGTATCCGCCGGCGGGGACCACCGACGTGCTCGCGCGGATCATGGCGCAGTGGCTCTCGGAGCACCTGGGGCAGCAGTTCATCATCGAGAACAAGCCGGGCGGCGGCAACAACATCGGCACCGAGGTGGCGCTACGCTCGGACCCGGACGGCTACACGATGCTGCTCGTGAATCCCGCCAACGGCATCAACCACACGCTCTACAAGGACCTCAAGTTCAGCATCCTCAGCGACATGGCGCCCGTCGCGGGCCTCGTGCGCTCGCCCAACGTGATGGAGGTGACGCCGTCCTTCCCCGCGAAGACGGTCCCCGAATTCATCGCCTACTGCAAGGCGAATCCCGGCAAGATCAACTGGGCCTCCTCCGGAACGGGAACGTCTGTGCACATGTCGGGCGAGATGTTCTCGATGATGACCGGCTGCAAGATGCTGCACGTGCCCTACAAGGGCGCCGGTCCCGCCCTCACCGATCTCATCGCGGGCCAGGTGCACGTGATGTTCGACAACCTCCCGTCGTCGATCGGCCACATCAAGGGCGGTCGGCTGCGCGCTCTCGCGGTGACCTCGTCGTATCTCGAGCCCTCGCTCCCCGGAATCCCGATGATCTCCGAGACTGTGCCGGGCTACGAAGCCACGGCGTGGTTCGGCATCGGCATGCCCAAGGGAACGCCTCGCGAGATCGTCGAGAAGGTCAACGCGGAAGTGAATCGCGCGCTCGCCGATCCGGGCATGCAGAAGAAGCTCGCCGAGCTCGGCGGCAAGCCCATTCCCGGAACACCCGAGGACTTCGGCCGCGTGGTGGCGAGCGAAGTCGAGAAGTGGGGGAAGGTCGTGACCGCGAGCGGCGCGAAGGTGGAGTAGGAGTTCCTATCGCGCAGCGGGCTGGGCCGCGGGTGCAGGCGGCAACGGCCCGAACGCGATATCGGACTGCGCGGCGAGCCAGGCGATCACTGCCCACGCTGCTACGTTCGGAGGCAGCGTCGCCGGATCGATCTTGTCGAGCGTGTCGTTGGCGGTGTGGTGGTAGTTGAAGTAGTCGGTGCCGTCCTGGCTGGGATGCACCGTCGGCCAGCGATTGCGCGTCACTCCGAATTCCGCATCGGCGCCCGTGCTCGAGGCGTTGTCGCCCGCCGCGAGATCCAACGCCGCCAGCGACCGCAGGATCTGCTGCACCACCGGGAGCGCCGCCGGCAGCACGCGCGAAGCGATGCGCCACGGCCGGCCTGCACCGAAATCGCTTTCGCCGACGAGCTGGTGCGTCACTGTCTTGTATCGCTCGGCATAGTCTTTCGCGCCGTCGAGCCCGTTCTCCTCGTTGCCGAAGAGCACCACGCGGATCGTGCGCCGCGGTTTCACCCCGCCGTCGAGGATCGCCTTGGCGGCGGCCACGACGATGCCGACCCCGGCGCCGTCGTCGATCGCCCCGGTAGCAAGGTCCCAGGAATCGAGATGCGCGCCGATCATCACGATTTCCGCGGCAAGATCGCCGCCCGGAACCTCGGCGATCACGTTGTGCGAGGTCACGGGCACTTCCGTCTCGCTCGCGACAGCAACCCGGATCTTCACGGGACCGCTCGACGCGAGGCGCGCGATCAAGTCCGCATCGGGGATGGACACGGCGACCGCGGGAATCTTCGTGACGTCCTTGTCGTACGTGACGCTCCCGGTATGTGCGAGGCGATCATGGTCGGTGCCGATCGAGCGGATAGCGACTGCGACCGCGCCTCGCTTCGCCGCTTCCGACGCGCCGCGCGTGCGCGCTGCGACGGCGCTCCCGTAGTTCGCGCCGAACCGCCGCCGCTCGGTCTTCTGGTCGATGAACACGATGCGGCCTCGCGCACGTTCGCTCGTGTCGGCGCGCAGCGCGGCAAGGTCCGCGTAGTACGCGATCTCAGCTTCGAGCCCCTCGGCCGGCGTGGCGACGGAATTTCCGAGCGCGGTCATCACGAGGTGCTGCGGGTAAGGCGCCGTGACCTGCGCGTAGCCGGGGCCGCGCCGCCACGCTTTCATCGCGAATGGCTCGGCGCGTACGTTCGAAAAGCCGAGGCGCTTCAGCCGTTCGACAGCCCAGGCGACGGCGCGAGCGTCACCAGGAGAGCCCGCCATGCGCGGCCCGACTTCGCTGGTGAGCGACGCGATGAGGTCGTGGGCCAGCGGCGAAACGAGCGCCGCAGTGCGGATTCGATCCGCTTGCGCGAGATCCGCGGCAGAGAGATCCGCACGCGCATCGAGCGCGCCGAGCACGATGAGGGATGCCACGAGGAATCGGTTCAATTTCATCTCGCCATTCCTCATTTCGGCATCGGCGTCCGGGAATACAACCCCATGGGGTGGCCCGAGGGATCGGCGAAGAGGCAGATCGCGCCCGGGCGGCCAGACAAGTTGAACGGGAATCCCGGAACGACCTTGGCGCCGAGTTCCGCCGCTTTGTTGCAAGACTCCTTGACGTCCATCACCTGCACATAGACGACGCCGTTGAATGCGGCGATCTGCCCGTTGGCTCCGCGGATCGTTCCGATCGATTGCCCGCGCGAAACGATCTCGACCGCCTTGTTCGTCCCGGGAACCGGCCCGAATTGCCAATCGAAGAGCTTGCCGTAGAACTCCTTCGACTTCTCCACGTTGGTCGTCGTGATGTCGAACCAGGCGACGCGGTCGTTCCCCACGTCGATCGGCATCGACTTGGGTTGTTCGGTAGTCGCGCACCCCCCTGCGAGGGCGAGTGCCATGGCTGCCAGGATCTTCGTGCGCATCTCGACTTGACCTCCGTTGTTCGCTGGTTAGGTTTACTTTCTCGTCACGGCGACTTCGACATCAGCCATCATCTTTTGCAGCTCTTCCTTTGGGATTAGCTTCCCATTGACCACAACAGCAGCGATTTTCTGTGTGTTGCGAATATTCTCGAGCGGATTGGCCTCGAGCAACACAAGGTCGGCAATCTTTCCCTTTTCAATGCTACCGAGCGAATCCCTCAAACCGAGGTATTGCGCAGGGTTATGCGTGGCCGTCTGTAGCGCCTGCATGGGAGTAAGTCCGGCCTTCACCAACAACTGGAGCTCTTCATGCAAACTGAAGCCGGGATACAAGTGCGGGTTATACCCATTCGTGTCGGTCCCGGCCAGGAACTTCACGCCCTCCTGGTGCATCGGCCTCAACAACGCCATACGCCTCCGCTGGATCCTCTTTACGACATCCCAATCTTCCGCACTGAGCTCCCTGCTGAATAGATTCTCCTTCGGGTCCCACTCCTTCGTCAGGCCAGGCGACATGTATTTCAGCCGAGGATCCGTGCCTGAACTCGGATGTTCGGACTTGAGCCAGCCCTCGAAGAGAACGAGTGTGGGACATTGCCACGTGTTGTTCTCACGGAAACTATTGAAAAGCGCCTTCGCTTTCTTGTCACTGTATGTGTCCAGGTACTGATTCGGGCGCACGAACCAGAGCAGGCGAACAAGCTGGGAGTCTGAAACACCCGGCTTTGTGACGAACTGTACTAGGTCTTTACTTAATTCCTCTTCCTTTGTCGAGCAAGCCTCCAGAACGCCAAACAAATGCTCGATGCTTTGTTGCCCGGCCTTGGAGGCCTTTAGCGCGCCGACCGACAATGGCACATGGCCAACAAGAGGCATGTTCTGTTTCTTTGCCTCATCAGCGACAGCCAGATAAGCGTCGCTCGAAAGCAGGTCCAGCACTTTTGTGAAATCCGCTCCTTGGCTCTTGAATCGGCTTACGGCTCGTCGACCCTCGGCTTCGCCATTGACCGGAACAAACCCAAGTGTTGCCAGCCTCGGCCCATCCAATATCGGGCTGGCCAGCACTATGCGTGGCCCTAGACGCTCTCCCTGCCTGATCTGTGTGCGCCACCGGTTAAGCTGCTCGAAGTCCTCCACGGTGTTGCCCATATCGCGTATGCCAGTGACACCGTTTGCGATGAAGAGGGGAAAGAAGACCTCTTGATTGCCGACATGCACGTGCATATCCCACAAGCCTGGAATCAAGTATTTTCCAGAAGCATCTATCACCTGCGCGTCTCGGGGCAATGTCAGATCGTCTGTCCTGGCAACGGCGCCAATGCGGTCGCCAACGATGACAACCGCCATGTCGGATTTGGCGGGAGCGCCAGTCGTATCGATGACCGTGACATGGGTTAGGACCAGCGACCCTGAGGCGAGGTCCTGCTTCGACTGAGCAAACGCGGAAGCAGCCAGAAGGAAAATGAATGTCAGATGTTTGATCACGATCCTCATTACCAATCTCAGCCACGAAGCCTCTGACGACGTTGACTGTCGCCGTACCTCGACGGAAGCGGGCTATATGCTGGAAATGAAATCGCCGAGGAAACTTGCGAACTGCTTCGGGAAAACGAGCCCGAGCGCCAGCCCGATGCCAGCGCCCCACAGGCACCCGGCGAGCGGGCTGGGAAGCTCCAGGGCGATCTTGAAGTGCTCGGCAAGCATGGTCCCGCCCGCCATGGCAATCCCCCCGACGATGGCGCCCAAGAGAACACCACCGATGGCTCCGGCGATTCTCGCTGCGTCCGATATTTCGGGCTTTTCGGGTTTGTCGCTCATGCCGGTTTCTCCCCAGATGGCACGATGATCGTGCGGCACTGGCGCGCATCACTTCCCGGACGCGCCACCGCGGCCGGTGGTCTTCCCCGGACCGCCCGGACGCGTTGTTAGATCTCGCAAGTACGCTGGTATCTCCTGACGCAAGACGTTCCGCAGCACTCCCTCCGTCACCGGGCCCTCGGTCTTGGAGAGATAAGCCCGCAGCGCTTCGTTCATCATGGTCTGGTACCCGGTACCCGACTTCTCGGCGCGTGCCCGGAACTCGGCAAGCGTCGAGTTATCGATGAAGATGGAAATGCGCGTCTTCCCCTTCTGCGGGATGACTGCGCCACGCTTGCCCTTTGAGAAATCGTATTCAGCCTTCATTGGTCTTCCGTCCGGGTCGTGCGCGAGAGGCACTTCTCCAAAATATATACTTTGTATGCATATGGCAAGCGCCGATTATGGCCGGACCTTCGCTGACTGCATCTCGTAGAGCTTCCCGCCGGCCCAGCACTGCGGGATCGCGAGTATGACAAGCGCGATGGGATACCACCGAGGTCCGAGCCCCGCGTTCCAAGTGGCGGCGAGGCCGAGGAGCCCGAGGGCGACGCCCACGTAGCCGAGGATCATGGCGTGCTTCATGGGCTTGGCCGGCGCGAGTCGTGCCGTAAGCCATGCGCCCATGACACTGATGACGATGCGATAAGACGTCGCGAGAAGCGCGAGCGCGTCGTCGATCGGCTGGTCCCACGGCGGAAAGACACCGGCCGCATGAAGCGCGATGTCCACAAGCGTCGTGACGACGATGATAAAGAGCACGCCGGCGACAACTGCCCAGATGGATTTCCCTCTCACCGTGGCTCCCCTTTCGCCCAAGGCCCCGAATAGGCTGCCCTGAAGTTTACCGGCGGAGATGTCACGGAAAGGTACTCGAACTCGCCCGGCCCGGTGTTTTCGAAGCCGTGGAGGTCGTTGTCTTCGAAGCGCACGACGTCGCCGGCTGAAAATGGAACGCGGGCTTCATTCTCGATGATGAGGTGCCCGCTACCGCGAAGGGAAATCCAGATTTGCTCGGACTTCGCATGACGATGCGGCGGATTCTTCGCACCCGGCTGGACCACGACGCGAGTCACCGTGACTCGCTCGGATTTCGAATTCTCCGGGAAGAGAAGCTGCTTCGAATCGACGCCCGTATAGGAAAAGGTCTTGATGTCTCCGGCGCGAATGATTTCCACGAGGCTCCTTCACTTGGCGCGAAACACGCCCCGGACGAGCCGTACCTGGCCCTCCTCGAGGCTGCGACGCGCGTTTCCGGCCTTCTTCCCGAGGTTGTCGACAAACACAGAGAGGCCGAGTTGTCCTGCCGCCGCGGGCGTCGCATTCGCCGCCGTGCGGCAGAGGTGTACGTCGCTGGTTTCTTCGAACAATTCTTCGACGAAGCCCGCTTCGCCGAGCAGCGAACGCATTTCATCGGGGGAGACGAGGAAGTTGTCGGCCGGGTCGGTCGCCCAGGGAAGGGGGTGGTAGGACGCGGCCGTCTTGCCCGCCGCCATCTCCTGGAAGGCGAACCGGCCGCCCGGCTTGAGGACGCGAGAGATTTCGGCGTAGAGCGTGCGTTTGTCCTCGATGTTCATCCCGACGTTCTGCATCCAGGCGGCGTCGAATGAATCGTCCGCAAATGGCAGCTCGAGTGCGCTACCACGATGCACCTTGACGCGGTCCTCGAGCCCAGTCAGCCGATTGAGCAACTCCGCGCCAGCGCAGTAGTCGGCGGACATCTCGATGCAGTCGACCCGACAACCCACGGCGGCGACGAGCATTCGCGCGGATCCCGCGAGTCCCGCTCCGACGTCAAGAACGCGATCTCCCGCCCGAATCCCCGCCACCTCGAGGAGCTCGCGAGAAGCGCGCAATCCGCCCGTGTGGAAATGGTCGAGCGCCGCAAGAGCATCGGGCGACAGGCGCTGATCCGGATCGAGCCCCGCCGCGCGAATACCAGCGAGGATTCGTGCCTCGATGTCGCGAGCCGAATAGTGCATTTCGAGAGTCGACATGAATCTCCTCGCCGAGCGCGTCTTCTGGCGGTCCTATTTCCTGGCAGTTTGAGGATGGGCGCGCCGTATCGTCGGCGACAGGACCTTGTCCGAAACATGAAAGTCCCAGACCGCGGCACCGCCATTTGCGGCGAACTCTGCCACGAGCTGCGGCAGGTCGGCGAGATCCGCGACGGTCTTTCCCGACAGTCCGAATCCACGCGCGATGGCTGCGAAATCGCAATAGCCGAACACCGCCCCGTCCTCGAGCATCCCCTCCGAGCGCAGCTTGTGTACCTCGGAGCCGTACGCCCCGTCGTTCATCACCACGATCACGATGTTGAGCCCGTGACGCCTGATGGTTTCAAGCTCCTGCACGTGCATCATGAGGCTGCCGTCGCCATCGAACAGCACCACGGTTCGATCCGGGCGCGCGGCGGCCACGCCCATGGCGAACGAGATACCGTTGCCGATCGCGCCGAACTCCCGGATGGTGAGGAAATTCTCCTGGGCACGCGAGGGCATCTGAGCGAAGAACCACGAGCAGTGGCCTCCGGAATTCACCATCTCCCAATCGTGCGGCAGGGCATCCTCCAGCGCCTCGACGACGCGGCGCGGATCAAGCAGCCCCGGTTCGATCTCGAAGGCGTGGCTATCGGGCTTCGAGTCGCGGATGCGCGCGGCCATCTCGTCACTTCGCCAGGTTCGGTCGCGAACCGTCAGCGCCGCCGTCAGCGCTTCGACGCCCAGTCGCGCGTCGGCTCGCAAGTGATGGCGCGCCACCTCCTGGCCCTGACTGACCGCGACAGGGTCGATGTCGATCTGCAGCATCTTCGCCTTCGGCCAAAGCTGTCCGCCCCCGCCCGCATGGTAGGCGAGCGAGCAGCCGACCGCGATGACAAAGTCGGCCTCCTTCAGGTATTCGAGACCGACCTCGGGCGTGAAGCTGCCGGAGATGCCGATGCAAAAGGAATCGTCATGGAACAGTCCGCGCGCAGGCAGCGTCGTCGACAGGAGCCCACCTGTCTTGGCGGCCAATGCGCGGCAAGCAGCTCCCGCTCCGGCTTCGACCGCACCGAGGCCCGCGAGCACCACAACGCGTTCGGCGCCCGCGAGCAATTTCACTGCGTTAGCCACATCGTCGGGATGCGGTGGCATTGGCGAGAGTCGCGGCAACAGCTCGCGGGAGGGTCTCGGCAGATCTGCCGGCCCGTTCCACGGCAGGGCCTGCAGGTCGAACGGAACACCGATCACCACGGGCCTGCGTTCGCGCCGCGCCTGCAGGAACGCATCGCGCACCGCGGTCGGCATGCGTTCGGGCAGGTGCAACCGGTGATAGGCTGCACCCGTGGCGGTGATGATCGGCGCCTGGTCGATCTCCTGGTTGTACCAGGCGCTCTTCAGCGGCGCTTCCCCGGCAAACACGACGAGCGGCAGGTGAGCGCGTACGGCGGCGGGTAGCGCAGTGATCAGTTGCGTCACACCGGGCCCGCAAGTGACGCTCGCCACCCCAACGTCGCCGCTCTTTCGTGCATACGCCATGGCCGCGGCGAGCGCGCAATGCTCGTGCCTGACGTACACCATGCGGCAACCCCGTTCGGACAAACGCGCCGCCCAATTCATGTTCGCGTCTCCGAGGAGCGCGAAGCACGTCCGCACACCCTCCTGCGCAAAAGCTGCGGCGAGGATGTCGTACACGCGGGTCTTGGTTTCGCCCTTGTCCATTGAGCAACTTGCTACTTGCCCGCCTCATCGGCAATTTGCGACACGTGAAGTGCCGCCAGCAACCACTTGTCACCAACGAAGACAAACGTCTTCGTAATTCGGTCTCCGCGCCTGCCCCCCGGTCCATCGACGCGTGCGGTGAGGATTGCCATGTCGCTGTAGACACGCACCTGCATTTGGCTCGGAATCATCTTGTATCCGGGGCCCTGCGCCCGCCACCATGCAAGAGCTTGCTCCCGAGTCAGGAGCTGACCCTGGAGCGTGGTCAGCGTGTAATCAGGAGCGAGATAGCGGGCATATTCGTCAAAGGCGCCTCGCTCGAGCAAGTCGGTCAGCTTGAGCTCCAAGGCGACGATCGCGTCGGCGCCGCGCGACGGACTTTGAGCGCCGGTCGGGTCGATGGTCCCACGGTGGCATGTGAAGCAGTTGACGAAGCGTTTGTCCGGTGCAAGCTCGATGTCCTCCATGCCGTGGAGCCGATCGTTGATCATACGATGCATGGTTGCCATCTCGCGCGCGGCGCGTTTGGGCCGCTTGTCGTCGCTCGCGAAGTCTTTCTCGTCATGGCAATGCGTGCAGGTGACGCCCAGGGCGTTGCTGTAGCCGCGGTTCATGATCAGAAGGAACCGGCTTGCGGGCACCGCTTTCAGCCAGTCGAGCTTGATGTTGTCGAAGACCTCTTGCGCCGGCTTGTCCTTGCGATCCCCAATGCGCTCCAGGATCTTGCGCGCGAAGCGGTCATTAATCTCCTGCCTCGATTCTCCCTGGGGCGCTGCGACGGGAGTCGTGGCAGTTGTGGGCGGCTGCGGAGGTGCGGCGACCGTACAGGTTGCCAGCGCCAGCAGGAGCACAAACGGAGCGGTCTTCATGCGCTTGTTTCCTCGATCCCAAATCGTATTGCGGCCTTGAGCGTATCGATGTTCACCTCTCCCAACCTTTTGAACTTGATGCAGTATCCGGTGACATTCGCCTTGCCAAGTTTCTTTCCGTACGTTCGAGCCAGGTACGTCTTGTCTCTAATGCCCATGATGTAGAGCGAGATTCCGGTCGTGTTGGCGCTCAAGCCAATTTGGTAGAACTCTCGGCTCTTGCCGTTTGCATACTCGATGACTTGAAGTCCGTATCCGATATTGGGATTCGAAACGGTTTTTCCTTTGTCGTCCTTGCCGTGCAAGTACCACAGCTTGCTTCCCGGCATTTGCTCCAGGATGATGCGGTGCAACTCACGCATGTCGCCGCGCTTGGGCTCCGTCTGGGCGTCCAGATACGCCTTGACTTGTTCGCGCGTGTTCATGCAGGGCAGCTCCTCAAATTCGTCGGCTGATGCGTCGCACGCCGCCTTTCACAGGTCCTCTGGCTTAATCCCAGCGTGCTTCGCGATTCGAGAAAGCATCCTCGGCCCGATCTCGTCGCCGTCGTGAAATGCGAAAACGAGATCCGGATAACCGGCACGAGTTAGTGTCCGGTGAGACCCGGACTGTCGCTTTGGCTGCCATCCGACGCTCAGCAGCGCCGCATAGACGCGACGCGCCTTCGTCGAAGGCCACTGCGTCACGCAGCGATGCTGAAGGTGATGGCCTGGGGTCCGGTCTCATTGTTCTCGAGACGTTCTGCCAGGACGCGGAGGGCGAGGATTTGAGCTTTGGCCATGGCGTCATTGGCCGAGTCGCCATACGCAAGAACGCCAGGCAGCTGGGGCACCTCCGCCAGCCACCGGCCATCGTCCTCGCGCTCGCACTCGATCTCAAAATTCATGGCAGCTCCATTTTACGCCTGTCGCTTAAAGACCAAGCTGAAGTTGTTGGCCGGCATGTCGACGATCTCGGCAAGCTCGAATCCAGCTCGCTCCGCAACGTCGCGCACCGCCTCCAGGTCGCGCAGGCCCCACTCCGGATCGCGGGCCCGAAGATCCGAATCGAATTGCGCGTTGCTCTCCGAGGTGTGGCGACCGTCGCGACGGTACGGCCCGTATAGGAACAGGACGTGCTGCGCCAGAAGCAAGGCCTTCGCGCCTTCGAAGAGCGCCAGCGTGGCCGACCACGGAGCAACGTGAACCATGTTGATGCACACCATCGCATCTGCCGCCTGCAGCGGCCAGGGAAGTCTAGTCACATCGAGCTCAATGGGCGGACTGACGTTCGATAGCCGCTCGTCCTGAACACGCAGCCCAATGGACTCGCGAAGCTCCGCGTCCGGATCGGACGGCTGCCATGTGAGGGCCGGGAACGCCTGGGCGAAATGGACGACGTGCTGCCCCGTACCGCTGGCGATCTCCAGCACCACGCCCTGCTTGGGCAGAACGCGCGCAAGAACATCGACGATCGGCCCCTTGTTGCGCTCCGCCGAGCCGATGAACCACTTACCGTCGGCTCGCTTCTCACCGTGTTGCCGAAGCATCAATCCCCCTGCAGGCTGACTACTTGGCCGCGCTGAACACCGATTCGTAGAGCTTCGTCCACTTGCGCGACTCGTCGAGCACGAGCGCCGGATCGACGAGCCGCAGCGAATCAATGGGTGGGAATGATGCCACGTTGCGATTCGACGCCGTGAAGCCGCGCTCGGCGAGGATCCGCTGGCCCTCGTCCCCGAGGACGAAGTCGTAGTACAGCAGCGCCGCATGCGGGTGGCGCGCCCGCCGCGCGAGTCCGAGGCCGTTGGCGCGAGCCACCGCG
>CAYQVE010000092.1:0-4229 GCA_964420785.1 uncultured Enterobacteriaceae bacterium
AACCTTACGAAGGAAATGGCGCAGGCGCGACTGCAGCAGGGGGATCTTCACCTGGCGGCGGGCCTCTTGCACCAGGGGCTCGGGGGGATGGCAGACGTGGGGCCGGCCGGCGCCGCGGTAGGCGGTAGTGGCCGTCGTGTTCGTCAGGACGAGGCGATGCCTGCCGTACATGACTGGGGTGCGATAGAGAGTGATCGCATGAAGGCCGGGAGGCAGCGTGTTTATGAGCGGGCCGGGGGTGGAAAGGTAGGCACCCGTATTCACGATCCAGTTGATCCGGATCGCGAGAAACCGCCCTTCCCTGTCGAGCGCGAGCTCGCCGGTCAGCTTTGCCGCGCGTCCGTGATAGTCGGAGAGGAAAGTTTCCGAGCGTGAGGAAGTCCACTTCCCGGGCCTCCCGAGCGACTTCGCCGCAAGCATGGCGACGCAGTACTCCGCGTAGGCATCCGAGCGGATCCCGAACCCGCCGCCCACGTCCTCGGCGTGGACCATGATCCTCTCCGCCGGAATGCCCGTGATGCCGCTCGCGCTTCCCCGCATGAGCGATAGGCCCTGCGAGCTCACATACAGGTCGTACTTGTCGGACGCCGCGTCGTATGCAGCGAGGCAGGCCTTGGGCTCCATGGGGTTGCCCACCATGCGCTTGCTGTCCAGGGTGATGCGCGTGACGTGCGCGGCCCGCGCAAGGGCCGAGTTGGTTCCCGCCTCGTCGCCGTACTCGTAGTCGAAGCAGAGATTGCCGGGTATCTCGGGGTAGAGCTGCCCGGCGCCCGGCGCCAACGCGGCCTCCGCGTCCACGACCGCGGGAAGATCGCGGTACTCGACTGCGATTTTCTCGGCGGCATCCTGCGCGGCGAGCGCCGTCTCCGCCACCACGAGGGCGACCTCCTGGCCGACGAAGCGCACGCGTCCGTTGGCGAGCCCGTCGCGGTGCGGAACCTTGAGGGTCGCGCCGCCGCGGCCCGGGTAGCGCGCGAGCTGCGGCGTGGATTTGAAGCCCGCCTGGGCGGTATCGGCGCCGGTGAACACCGCGACCACGCCTGAGGACGCCCGCGCGGGCGCCGTGTCGACGGAGACGATTTCCGCATGCGCCCGGTCGGAGCGCAGAAACGCGCCGTGAAGCTGTCCGGGAAGGTTCCAGTCGGATGTATACTTGCCCTGCCCCGTGACCAGCCTCAGATCCTCGCGCCGGCCCTTGAAACCCGCACTCATCGGTGCGCCTCCGGATTGATTCAAAAATGCACCCGAGAGCCGCGGGGCAATGACCCGCGACGGATTGTTCTCGGGGCTTCGAAGCTAGACTGTCAAGCGACTTTGGCTGGCGAGCTGCGCGCGCCGCTCGGCGCGCACTGGGTCACCCGGTTCCGCCCGGCCGCCTTGGCCTTGTAGAGCGCCACATCCGCGGCACGCAGCACGGCCTGGCCGCTATCGCCGTAGGCGGGAAAGCTGGCAAGCCCTATCGACACGGTCAGCTTGAGCACGCCTTCCCCTGCTGGAATTCGCGCCTGTTCGATCGTCCGGCGCACCGCCTCCGCGCGCGAGCGCAACGCCGTTTTTCCCGCCCCGGGAAGGATGATAACGAACTCCTCCCCGCCGGCTCGACACGCGATGTCTTCCTCGCGCACGCAGGAGGCCAATTCCTCCGCGATCCCCCTCAAGGCGCGGTCGCCGACTTCGTGGCCCAATGTGTCGTTGACCCTCTTGAAATGGTCCACGTCGATCGCCATGACGCCGACCGTTCCTCCGAGGCGACGCGCGCGCAGCACTTCGCGGTGCAGGCTTTCCTCGAGCTGGCGGCGGTTGTACAGGCCGGTGAGCGGATCGCGCATCGCCTCCAAATTCAGTTCCAGCTGGCACATGACCTGCCGTCCGAGGATGCGCAGTATGTCGAGCTGCTTCGCTTGCAGCTGCCGGGGCACGAAATCGATCACGCACAGGGTCCCCAGCCTGTAATCCTGCGGAGTGATCAGAGGCGCCCCCGCGTAGAAGCGCACGCGCGGTGATTCGATCACCAGCGGGTGCTTTGCGAAGTGCGGATCCTTGGTTGCATCGGGGACGACGAAGAGGTCGCGCTGCCGGATGGCGTGGCCGCAGAAAAAATCCGGGTAAGGCACCTCGCGAAGATCGACGCCATGGGCCGATTTGAAGAACAGACGGTTCGTGTCCACCAGGCTCACCAGCGATACCGGCGTTTCGCAGATCGTCGACGCGAGGCAGGTCAGATCGTCGAAGCGGGACTCGCGGCCGGTTTCGAGCACGCAATAGCTGCGCAAGGCCGAAAGGCGCGCGCTCTCCTCCGCGCCGGAAGTAAGGCGGCGCGGCTGCGCCGCGGCGCCTGAGCGTTCGACCGCCATCTGAGATTTCTTGTGACCTCCCCGGAACGTAAACTTACTACGAGCGAGTCCCCGGGTAAAGCCGCGCGGCGACGTTTGGGCGCGCCGTGAAAACAAAGATCGATTGTGTGAAGTTTTTCCGATCGAGGGCGCGCGCTTTGCACTCCAAGTGAATGTTGTTCCTGAA
This sequence comes from uncultured Enterobacteriaceae bacterium, assembly GCA_964420785.1. Taxonomy (GTDB): domain Bacteria; phylum Pseudomonadota; class Gammaproteobacteria; order Burkholderiales; family SG8-39; genus VBDM01. Next base: position 2,521 of record CAYQVE010000092.1, read on the forward strand.
CCTCTCCCGGTAACATATTGCGGCCTAAGAGCCTTTCGAACCCCTCAGCGCGCGGTGCCCCACACTTCGATCGCCACCTCCACTACGCGCTCCAGCTTGCGCCGCTGCACTTCTTCCGAAACCGGGTTACCCAGGAATGTGCTCGCGAAGCCGCACTGCGGGCTGAGACACAGATTCTCGAGCGGCACGAATTCCGCTGCGGCTTCGATGCGCCGTTTCAGTGCGTCTTTCGATTCGAGCGCCGGCACCTTGGTGCTCACCAGCCCGAGCACTATCCTCTTGCGCGAGTGCCTCGGGAAAAAGCGCAGCGGCTCGAAGCCGCCGGAGCGCTCGTCGTCGTATTCGAGGAAGTACGCATCCACGTCGATCTGGTTGAGCAGTACCTCGGCGACGGGCTCGTAGCCGCCCCGGGCCGCCCATTGGCCCATTGAATTGCCGCGGCACAGATGGATCGCGGCGACCATTCCCGCGGGCCGTTCCGCGATGGCCGAATTGATCAGATTCGCGAAGCGCTCGGGCAATTCATCCGGCTCGTACCCGTCCCTGCGGAAGGTATCGGCGAGTTTCGGGTCGCAGAGGAAAGCAAAGTTGGTGTCGTCGAGCTGCACGTAGCGGCACCCCGCTTCGCCGAGCTGCCTGAGCTCCTCCCGGTAGACCTCGGCGATGTCGGCGTAGAACTCCTGCAGGTCCGCGTACGCCTCGTAGCTCACTGCCGCACGGCCGCCGCGCAGCAGCATGGTGGGCGATGGAATCGCCTGCTTGGCGGTGCGCAGGGTGTTTGCTTTCACGAACATGAAGTTTTCGACCTCGATCGGCTGCCCGTGGCGAAGCTTGCCGACGATCGTGAAAGCGCGCGGCGCAAAGGGCTTGCCGGTCACGGTGCGCCCCTCGTCCAGGCCGCTCACCGTATCCTCGACGGCCAGCCGCCCGGCCGCCCTCGCCCCGCCGAGCTTCTCTATGAAATCGGCGTGAAACGAGCTGCGCCGGAACTCGCCGTCGGTGATGGCGTGGAGCCCCACGGATTCCTGAAACCGGATGACGTCGCGGATGCAGCGGTTCTGCAGTTCGTGAAGCGCCGCAGCGCCGATCAGTCCCTGCAGGGCCTTTTCGTGAGCCGCGCGCAGCTCCGGCACGCGCAGCAGGCTCCCGACCTGGTCGGCGCGGAAAGGCGGCTCTGCGCTCACCCCCATCTGGAGAAGGCGAGCCCGATGCCGGTTCCTGCCGGCGTGCGATAGGACGGCGTGTAGGAAATCCAGCTCAAGTCGAGATCGGCTGCGGCGCTCGCTACGACGATCCAGTTGCGTATCTCCGAGCTCCCCGCTTTCAGCCTGCGAGGGTCGAGGCCGGCGAGGAAATCCAGATCCTTCCTGCGCAACGCCTCGATGATCGCGCGGTCAAGATCCTCCTCGACGACGAAATGGCTCAGGCCTCCGGAGGCGACCAGTCCGACGCGCAGCTCCTCGGGATAGGTCTCGATCAGCTCCTTCAGCGATTTGCCGAGCCGTACGCAGCGTCTCGGCAGAGGCGGGTTGGGCGGATTATAGGTATTGAGAAAAATCGGAACCACGGGCAGCACCCGCGCGCCGTCGCCCTGGAGGTTCCAACGGTTACCGCAGGAAAAGGCGTGGCCCCCGTTCTGGGCGCGGTCTAGCCCCCACACCGCCCCCAACGGCAAATGCCCCCTCGATCAGGCCCCGATCCATGCCACC
>CAYQVE010000092.1:4239-5394 GCA_964420785.1 uncultured Enterobacteriaceae bacterium
GGTACCAACGGTGCACGAAGGAATAGGCGTGGCCCTCGTGCTGGTCGCTGCCTAGCCCCGCGACCGCCGCAACGTCGAATTCGCGCTCGATCAGGCCCTCGATGAGCGCGAGCGCAAGAGGCCGGTGACAGGGATAGTCGATGTCCCCGCCGTCTTCGAAGCGGCGCATCTGCGCGCGGTTGTACCACTCTTCCGGCCAGCTGAACCGCTTGGCGCTGGCCCGGCCGGCATTGCGGATGCTGTCGCCGTAATAGATGCCGATCGAAGGCATGTGCAGGTCCTGGAAAAGCTCGTGCTGATCGTCGCCGACGATGATCAGGACGTCGAGCTTCGCCGAGGCCATCTCGGACTTGAGGCGCTTCATCGCGTCCTGCACTTCGTAGAAACGCCCGGTGATCGCATCGTCGGCGATGAGCTCGCCGATGTTCGGCGGGGCCACGGCGAGGACGTCGGCGTAGGAGCGCGGTTTGCCCTCGCGGTCGTAGTACTTCATGCGAAGGTCGCTTTGGCGAAAACCTCTCAGCCAGTCCTGCAGCTCGGCTGCGAGCATCACGCTGTGGGAGGAACCGAAGGCCGCGGCGAGACGCGCCATTTTCAATCCGCCTTCGCGCCGGACTGCTTCACGACGCGCGTCCATCGCTGCCGCTCCTGGGCCGCCCAAGCGCCGAACTCCTCCGGCGGGCCGCTCCGGGGCACGAGACCGAAGGATTTCATCCTGGCCTGTGTCTCGGGGCGCTCGATCAGCTCGTTCAGCTTCGAATTGAGCCGCGCGACGATTTCCCTGGGTATTCCCGCGGGAGCGACGATTCCCGTGCCGGAGGTCGAGGTCACGGCGGGATAGCCGCTCTCGGCGAGCGTCGGAATGTCCGGCAGATCCGCGTCGCGGCTCGCGCCGGTGATCCCGAGGGGCCGCACTTCGCCGCTATGCACACAGGTCCGGCCCAGGTCGCAGAGGCGGCGATCCAGAAAGCCAAGAGCTTCCTCGAGCTGATCCAGCAGCGCTCGCCGGGTCATCGTACGCGCGGTCTGCTCGTGAAGACCACGCATCGGGCCGCCAAGCCGCACGAACGGGCGCTGGCCAAAGTCATAATCCCGATCCGGCAGCCTAGCCCGCCTTCTCTGTTCTCGTTCCTCGCCCCGCCGCTTACTTCCCTA
>CAYQVE010000092.1:5404-11291 GCA_964420785.1 uncultured Enterobacteriaceae bacterium
GGCGCGCATTTCGCCGCTATTCACACGGGTGCGCAGCAGGTCGAAGAGGACGTCGGCCTGTCCCGCGATCACTGCCGTGAGCGCCGGCGCTCCGCCCGCGTAGGGGACGTTGAGCGCCTGGATCCCGGCTTCCATCCTGAACAACTCGTAGGTAAGGTGCGGCAGCGTACCCACGCCGGCGGTGGCGAAGTTGAGCTTTCCCGGATTGCTCTTCGCCCAGGCGACGAGCTCCTGCACGGATCGATAGGGAACCTTGGGATTCGCGACCAGCAGCTGCGGCGAATTGGAGACGAAGCCGATCGGCGCGAACGCGGTGGCAGGGTCGTATGGCATGTTCGTCCCCTGCAGCGCGGGATTCACCGCGAGGACGCTCGTATTCGCATAGAGCAGCGTGTAGCCGTTGGGCTCGGAGCGCGCGACGAACTCGCCCGCAACGAGCCCGCCCGCGCCCACGCGGTTCTCGACCACGAAGCGCTTGTTGAAGAGGCCCGACAATCCGTCGGCGATGAGCCGGCCCGGGACGTCGGTGGGTCCGCCCGCAGGCGCCGGGACGACGAGTCGCACGGGCCTGGCCGGATAGGCTTGGGCGGCGGCGTCGCGCGCAGGCCAGAAGAGCATGGAGACCGTCGCGAGCGCCGCGACCAGGGAGCGCCGATTGATCATGCGCATATGATAGCCTGTAGCCCCGCCATCCCCTCGAGCGCGATTCATGAAGACCGGCTTCGCAGCGCTTGCGCTCGCGGCCGTGCTGTCCGGCGCTGCGCAGCCGCAGGACTATCCGGCGAGGCCCGTGCGCCTCGTGGTTCCCTACGCCGCCGGCGGCAACGCCGACATCTTTGGCCGGACTCTCGCCCAGAAGCTCGGCGACGCGATGAAGCAGCCGTTCGTCGTCGAGAATCGCGCCGGCGCGAACGGCGGCATCGGTGCGGACTTCGTGGCCAAGTCCGTGCCCGACGGCTACACGCTGCTCGTGACCGCCAACGGCCCGATCGTCGTCAACCCGGTGCTCTATGCCAAGGTACCCTACGATCCGGTCAGGGATTTCGCGCCCATCGCGCAGTGCACCGTGTATCAGTACGTGCTGGTGACGCTGGCCAGCTCGCCCATCAGGAGCATCTCCGACCTGGTCGACGCGGCGCGCGCACGGCCCGGGGCCGTCTCCTACGGCTCCACCGGGATCGGCGGCGGCAACCATCTTGCCGGAGAGCTGTTCGCGCTCGCGACAGCTACCCAGCTCACGCACGTGCCCTACAAGGGCAGCGCGCCGGCGCTCGCCGACCTGCTCGGCGGCCAGCTCACTTTCATGTTCGATACCGTGATCACATCGGTTCCGCAGATCCGCGCCGGAAAGCTGCGCGCGTTCGCGGTGTCGAGCGGCAGGCGCGCCTCGAGCCTGCCCGAAGTGCCGACCATGCAGGAGGCGGGCATCAGGAATTTCGACATCTCGCAGTGGCAGGGCGTGCTCGCGCCCGCCGGCACGCCCAAGGCGATCGTCGATCGCCTCAACGCCGAGCTCGTCAGGGCGGTGCGCTCGGCCGACGTCCGCGAGCGCATCGTCACGCAGGGCGGCAACGAAATCGTGACCGGCACGCCGGAGGACTTCGCCGCGCTGATCAGGAGCGATCTGCAGATGTACGCCAAGCTGATCAAGGACGCCAGGATTCCGGCGCAATGAAAATCCTCGTCCTCCCCGGCGACGGCATCGGGCCGGAGATCACGGCGGCGACGCTGGCCGTTCTCGATCGCGCGAATCTGCTCTTCAAGCTGGGACTGCAGTGGCAGCACGGGGAAATCGGCCTTCCCGCCCTGAAGAAAGAAGGCACGACCCTCCCCGGGCGCGTGCTCGAAGCGGCGCGCCTCTCGGCAGGCGTGATTCTCGGACCGTTCTCGACTTACGAGTACCCGGCGCGCGAAAAAGGCGGGATCAACCCTTCGGCGGAGCTTCGCACCAAGCTCGATCTCTACGCCAACATCCGTCCCGCAAGATCGCGCCTCGGCGTCGGGCTAACCGGCAGGCCGGTCGATCTCGTGATCTACCGCGAGAACACCGAGGGCTTCTATGCCGACCGCAACATGCACTCTGGGCTCGGGGAGTTCATGCCGACCGAGGACATGGCGCTCGCGGTGCGCCGCGTCACCGCGAAATGCTGCGAGCGCATCGCGCGCCGCGCCTTCGAGGCGGCGATGGCCCGCCGCAGGAAAGTCACCGCCGTGCACAAGGCGAACGTGTTCCGCATCTCCGACGGGCTGTATCTGCGCGAAGTGCGCAAGGTCGCGCAAGGCTTTCCCCAGGTTCAGCTCGAAGAGCTCATCGTCGACGCCATGGCGGCGCTCCTGTTGCGCGACCCGATGCGCTTCGACGTGATCGTCGCCGAGAACATGTACGGCGACATCCTTTCGGACGAAGCGTCCGAGCTCTCGGGCGGCCTGGGCCTCGGCGGCTCGATCAACGCCGGGGACGAGCATTGCGTCGCGCAGGCGCAGCACGGCTCGGCGCCCGACATCGCGGGCAAGGACAAGGCGAATCCCGTCTCGCTCATCCTTTCGGCCGCGATGCTGCTCGAGTGGATGGCCGCTCGCCACCGCAATGACTCGTTCGGCGCCGCAGCGAAGGGCATCGACGCGGCCGTCGACGCGACCCTCAAGAACCCCGCGACGCGCACCGCCGATCTCGGCGGGAAGATCGGAACGCGGGAGTTCGGGGAGGCCGTGACGGCGAAGCTGGGATAGCCTCGGGACGGCGCGGTGCTATCCTATGTCGGCTTCCCCACATCGGAAGGAATTGCCATGACACGGTTTATTTCCATCATCGCGGCCGCGGCGCTGGCCGGCTGCGGAGTCGAGACGGCAAGCACTGCGGCCACCGCCGCCGCACTCAAGAAGCAGGAGCTCGAGCAAAGCAAGAAGACCCTCGAGCAGGCTCAGCAGAAGATCGGGCAGGCCATGGAGCAGGTGCAGCAGTCGCAGCAGTCGCGCGAGGCCGCGGAAAAATAGCAGCTCGAGCGCACGCGAGGCGCGGAGGCCGATCATGATGCGTCATGCACGCCCGATGATATGGGTTCTGCTTGCGGCGGCCGCGATGATCCCGGGAGCCTACGCTCAGCAGAACCCGTACCGTGAAGACGGCTGGGGAAGACTCCCCGACGGTAGGAAGTGGGGACAGACGAGCGCAGTCGATATCGATCGCAGCAACAACGTCTGGGTCTTCGAGCGATGCGGCGCGAATTCCTGCATCGGCTCGAACATTGCACCTCTGGTCAAGCTCAGCCCGTCGGGTAAATTTCTCAAGAGCTTCGGCGCGGGGATGTTCGCGTTCCCCCACGGTATCCATATCGACGGAGCCGGCAGCGTGTGGGTCACCGATGCGGACGGAAAGGATGGCAAAGGCCATCAGGTCGTGAAGTTCAGCGCGGAGGGAAAGGTCCTGATGACGCTGGGCAAAGCCGGGATCGCGGGAGACGGCCCGGACACCTTCAATCGGCCGTCGGACGTGCTCACCGCGCCGAACGGCGACATTTTTGTCGCGGACGGACACGGTGGAGACTCCAACGCGCGCATCGTCAAGTTCTCGAAGGACGGAAAGTTCATCAAGACCTGGGGCAGGAAGGGAGCGGATCGCGGCGAGTTCGACACTCCTCACGCCCTCGCGATGGATTCCAGGGGGCGGCTGTTCGTCGGCGACCGCGGCAACAGCCGCATCCAGATCTTCGACCAGGAAGGGAATTTCCTCGAAGAGTGGAGGCAGTTCGGCAGGCCGAGCGGGCTCTTCATCGATCGGAACGACACCTTGCACGTGGCCGATCACCAGTCCAACGCGAAGCTCAACCCCGGTTTCAAGCGTGGCATCCGGATCGGCAGCGCCAAGGACGGTGCGGTCAGTGCCTTTATCCCGGGCCTGGGCGCCGAGCCGGAAACCCAGAGCGTGGGAGAAGGCGTGGCGGCCGATGCGAACGGCAACGTTTACTGGACCGAAACGGCCGGAATGACGGTGAGGAAATTCGTCAAGAAGTAGTCGATGACTGTCAGGTCCGGGCCTTCTAGCCCGAGGGTAAGCGCGCCCGCGCCCATTCCGTCGCGCGGCGTGCTTCGCGCGCCTTGACCGCGGCCTTCAACCGGATCCAGTCGGCCGCCTTCTCGGCCGGATACAGCGCGGCGGCGTCGAGGTGGGACTTCGTCAACGCGATCAGCTCGTCCGCGCGCGCCGCATCGTTGAAGGCCGAGGCGGCATCGGGCAGAACGTGGGGGCGCCCGCGCGGCGAGGCCTTGGCGAGGATGGCCGGAAGATTCTCCAAGACGAAGCGCCAGCCCGGCTCGACCCTCCCGCTGTCGTCGCCCATGTGAGTGAGATTGAAAACCGCATCGCTCGGCGGCAGCTCGTCGGTCAGCATCAGTTCCATCAGCCGCCGCTGCAAGCTCGGGTCCCGTGCTTGTCGCAGCGCCGATTGCGCCTCCCACTTGTCCGTCATGTCGGTGGCGCCGCGCATCCGCCCGAGCAGGGCTTCGAAGGTCGCCGGATCGGCGTAGCGGCCGACGATGTTCAGCACCGCGGGCCGGATCGCCGGATCGATGGGTTTCTCCGCGCGCGCGGCAAACCGGGACTGCGCTTCGCGCACGACCGCCTCATGCCCCGCCCAGCCGAGCGCCTCGATCAGCGACCTGCGCAGCAAGGCGGTGTCGGCGGGTTCGCCCGGCAGCGGGTCCCAGCCGACGCCCGCAAAGGGCGCCTCCAGGAGCCGCGCGACGTAGCGATCGAAGACGGCCCGGTCGCCCGGAGAATCGATCAGGTCGCGCAGAAAACGCAGCGCGCCGGTGACATGGTCCCAGATCGTGCGGTCGGTCTCGGCACCGAGATTTTCCACGAGCGCGAGATAGCGCGTCGCGTCGACGCGGCCCGCCTGCGCGAGCGCGAAGGTGTCCGAGAGCAGGCGCAGACGGTCGGCGGCGGGATGCCGTTTCAAGGCGAGCGCGAGCCGGCGAAAGTTCCGGTCGTCGTACTGGCTTCTGTAGTAACCGGTGTCGCCGGCGTTTGCGAGCATCGCGCCGCAGCGTTCGAGCCGCAGTTTCTGCGGGCTGCGCTCGAGAAGGACCGTGCGCCTTCTCCCTGCCGCGTCGGCGAGGATCACCGGCACATTCCACGCAAGCGGCGCCGCTTTGGGGTCGTTGAGGGTGAAGCGCTCCTGGGCAAGCGTTACGACGGCGGCGCGGTTTTCGCACTGCTGCAAGACTTTCACGACCGGGTACCCCGGCTGCTCGGTCCAGCCCGCGATCAGTTTGCCGATGTCTTGCCCCGATGCTCCCGACAGATGGTGCCAGAAGTCGGCGGTGGTCGCATTGGAAAAGCGGTGCGCCCGCACGTAGCTCCGCACGCCCGCACGGAAAGCGTCGTCGCCGAGATAGCCCTCGAGCATGCGCAGGACCGCGGCTCCTTTGGCGTAGGTGATGGAATCGAAGACGTCCATCGCGCGCACGTCGTTTTCGACCGGCGTCTGGATCGCATGGGTCGTCCTGCGCGCGTCCTCCGACAGGGCCGACTCCTTCCACAGCGCATCGCGCAGCCGCATGCCCCAGCCCGGGTTGAAGCGCTCGGTGGCCTTGCTCGCCATCCACGAGGCGAACCCCTCGTTCAGCCACAAGTTGTCCCACCAGGCCATGGTGACGAGGTTGCCGAACCATTGATGCGCGATCTCGTGCGCGATGAGGCCGTAGACCCCTTGCTGCTGGCGCAGCGAATCCTCAGTCGGGTTGTACAGCAGGCGGCCTTCGTTGTAGGCGATCGCCCCCCAGTTTTCCATCGCGCCGCCTATGCCGCCGGGAAGCGCAATCTGGTCCAGCTTGGCCAGAGGGGAAGGCTCGCCAAAGTAACCGTTTTAATAGCCCCCGAACTGGC
>CAYQVE010000093.1:0-11284 GCA_964420785.1 uncultured Enterobacteriaceae bacterium
CCAGACGATCAGGGTGAGATCGGGTGTAGCGGAATCGGCCAGCGCAGGATTGGCATCCTCGCGATACGCCGCGGCGAGGCGGCTGAAGAACCCGGCTGAGCAATCGCTGCTAGAACCGGGAGCAGGTGTCGCATCCTGCTCGGTCGCCGCTGCCGCATGCGCGGAATACGCGAACAGCAAGGCCAGGGCGAAGGCAATCGGGGTTTTGTACATGGTCATTTCCATTTGTATATTTATAAACTTCAAGCAAGATGCAGCAGCACGAGCAGCCAATCGATCAGCTTGATGCCGACGAAGGGCACGATGAGCCCGGTGACGCCGTAGACGAGCAGGTTGCGCCGCAGCAGCGCGCCCGCGCCGAGCGCGCGATAGCGCACGCCCTTGAGCGCGAGCGGGATCAGGAAGACGATGATCAGTGCGTTGAAGATCACCGCCGACAGGATCGCGCTCTGCGGCGTCGCGAGATGCATGACGTTGAGCGCGTTCAACTGCGGGTAGGTGGTCGCAAAGGCGGCAGGGATGATCGCGAAGTACTTGGCGACGTCGTTCGCGATCGAGAAGGTGGTGAGCGCGCCGCGCGTCATGAGCATCTGCTTGCCGATCTCGACGATTTCGATCAGCTTGGTCGGATTGGAGTCGAGATCGACCATGTTGCCGGCTTCCTTTGCGGCCTGCGTGCCGGTGTTCATCGCCACCGCGACGTCGGCCTGCGCGAGCGCCGGCGCATCGTTGGTGCCGTCGCCCGTCATCGCCACGAGCCGGCCCTGCCCTTGCGTCTCGCGAATGAGCCTGAGCTTCGCCTCGGGCGTGGCCTCGGCGAGGAAGTCGTCGACGCCCGCTTCCGCTGCGATGGCCGCGGCCGTCAAGCGGTTGTCGCCGGTGATCATCACGGTGCGGATGCCCATGCGGCGCAGCGCGGCGAAGCGCTCCTTGATGCCGCCCTTGACGATGTCCTTCAGCTCGATAACGCCGAGCACCTTGATTCCGTCGGCCACGACGAGGGGCGTCGAGCCGCGGCGCGCGACGTTGTCCACGATCATCAGCACCTCGGGCGGAAACCTCCCGCCCTTGGACTCGACCCAGCCGCGGATCGCGTCCGCGGCGCCTTTGCGGACCTCGCGGCCTTCGAGATTGACGCCGCTCATGCGCGAGTGCGCCGAGAACGGCACGAAGGTCGCTCCGAGGGACTTGATGTCGCGCTCGCGCAGGTTGAATTTCTGCTTGGCGAGCACCACGACCGAGCGGCCTTCCGGAGTTTCGTCGGCAAGCGAGGCGAGCTGCGCCGCGTCGGCGAGCTCGCGCTCGGTCACTCCCGGGGCGTGCAGGAAATTGGACGCCTGGCGGTTGCCGAGTGTTATGGTGCCGGTCTTGTCGAGGAGCAGCATGTCGACGTCGCCCGAGGCCTCGACCGCACGGCCGGAGGTGGCAATCACGTTCGCGCGCAGCATCCGGCCGATCCCGGCGAGGCCGATCGCGGAGAGCAGCCCGCCGATCGTGGTGGGGATGAGGCACACGAGCAGCGCGACCAGCACCGTGATCGTGACCGGGCTGCCGCTCTTCGCGAGCTCGACGGCGTAGATCGAAAACGGCAGCAGCGTCACCGTGGCGAGCATGAAGACGAGCGTCATCTTCACGAGCAGAATGGTGAGCGCGATCTCGTTCGGCGTCTTCTGCCGGCGCGCGCTTTCCACCATCGCGATCATGCGGTCGAGGAAAGCCTCGCCCTGGTTGACCGTCACGCGCACGACCATCCAGTCGGAGAGCACGCGCGTGCCGCCGGTGACCGAGGAGAAATCCCCGCCCGACTCGCGGATCACGGGCGCGGACTCGCCGGTGATCGCCGACTCGTCCACCGAGGCGACGCCTTCGATCACCTCGCCGTCCGCGGGGATGAAATCTCCTGCCTCGACGAGGAACACGTCGCCTTTGCGCAGCGCAGTCGAGGGGACGAAGGACAGGCCTGCGCCCTTCCTCGGCTTGTCCAGCTTCTTCGCCTGGGTGTCGCGCTTGGCGCTGCGGAGCGCCGCCGCCTGCGCCTTGCTGCGGCCCTCCGCGACGCCTTCCGCGAAATTGGCGAAGAGCACCGTGAACCACAGCCACAGGGTTATCGCGAGGATGAATCCCGCGGGGGCTTCGCCCCTTCCGCCGAGTGCCTGCAGCCACAGCACCGTGGTGAGGATGCTGCCGACGTAAACGACGAACATCACGGGGTTCTTCCACTGCTGCTGCGGCAGCAGCTTGGCGAACGATTCGACAAAGGCGTCCTGCAGGATGCCGCGGGTGATCAGCGAGCGCGGCGGCAGAGGAAGCGTCGAAAGGGCTTGCGTGCTCATGTGCTCTCCTACTTCGCGCCGTAGAGCGCGAGATGCTCGACGACGGGCCCGAGCGCGAGCGCCGGGATGAAGGTAAGCGCGCCGACGATGACGACCACTCCGATCAGGAAGAAGATGAAGAGCGGCGTATGCGTGGGCAGGGTGCCGACACCGGCCGGGACTTTCTTCTTTGCCGCGAGAGCGCCCGCCAACGCGAGCACCGGCACCATCAGCCAGAAGCGCGCGAAGAGCATCGCGATGCCCAGCGCGGTGTTGTAGAAGGGCGTGTTCGCCGAAAGGCCGGCAAAGGCGCTGCCGTTGTTGTTGCCCGCCGAGGAGAAGGCGTAGAGGATTTCCGAGAACCCATGCGCGCCGGGATTGGCGACGCCCGCCCTGCCCGCCTCCGCCATGACGCCGAGGGCCGTGCCGCCCAGCACCATCACCAGGGGCATCAGGACCACGATCGCCGACATCTTGATCTCGAAGGCCTCGATCTTCTTGCCGAGGTACTCCGGTGTCCGTCCGATCATGAGACCCGCGACGAACACAGCGACGATGGCGAACAGCAGCATGCCGTAGAGCCCGGAGCCGACGCCGCCGTAGATCACCTCGCCGAGCTGGATCAGCCACAGCGGCACCAGGCCTCCGAGAGGCGTGAACGAGTCGTGCATCGAGTTCACCGAGCCGTTCGAAGCGGCGGTGGTCGCCGTCGCCCAGAGCGCGGAGTTGACGACGCCGAAGCGCGTTTCCTTTCCTTCCATGTTGCCGCCCGCTTGCGCGCTCGATGCGGTCTGGTCGACGCCGAGCTTCGCGAGCACGGGATTGCCCGATTGCTCCGCGCCCGCGCAAACCGCGAGCAGCGCGACGAAGACCACAGTCATCGCGGCGAGGATCGCCCAGCCCTGGCGGGTGTCGCCGATCATGCGGCCGAAGGTGTAGCAGAGCGCCGCCGAGATCTGCAGGATGGCGAGCAGCTCGAGGAAATTGGCGAGCGGCGTCGGGTTCTCGAACGGGTGCGCCGAATTGACGTTGAAGAACCCGCCGCCGTTGGTGCCGAGCTGCTTGATGGCGATCTGCGAGGCCGCGGGCCCCACCGCGATCACCTGCTCCTTCTGCGTCGCCTTCTCGGTGACCGGGTTGCCCTTGTCGTCCTTGACGGGCTGGCCGGCGGCGTCGAGCTTCGGATTGTCGTACTCGACCGATTCGACGAGCGGCACCGTGTGATACGCGGAGAAGGTCTGCACCACGCCCTGCGACACGAGAACGAGCGCGAAGACCAGGGAGAGCGGCAGCAGGACATAGAGCGTGCCGCGCGTCAGGTCGACCCAGAAGTTGCCGATCGTCTGCGCGCTCTGGCGCGCGAAGCCGCGGATGAGCGCGACCAGCACCGCCATGCCCGACGCCGCCGACACGAAGTTCTGCACCGTGAGCGCGAGCATCTGCGTGAGATAGCTCATGGTCGACTCGCCGCCGTAGCTTTGCCAATTCGTGTTGGTGGCGAAGCTCGTCGCCGTGTTGAACGAGGAATCGGGCGACACCGCTCCCATGTTCGCGGGATTGAGCGGCAGCACGGCTTGCAGGCGCTGCAGCGCGTACACGGCCAGCGTGCCGAGCAGGCTGAACCAGAGGACTGCAAGCGCATAGCGCGTCCAGTGCATCTCGCCTGCAGGATCGACGCCGCACAGGCGGTAGATCAGACGCTCCAGGGGCGCGCCCCAGCGGTTCAGCAGCGCGGGCTTGCCCTCGTAGATGTCCGCCATGTACGCGCCGAGCGGCTTCGCCAGCGCGATCAGGACGGCGATGTAGAGGGCGAGCTGAAAGTATCCGTTGGCAGTCATCAGAATTTCTCCGGCCACAGCAGCGCGACGACGAGATAGACGAAGAGCGCGGCCGCGACGGCGCCGCTGACCACATAGACCCAGCTCACGGGCGCCCCCGCAGCTTTTCGCAGCCGTAGACGAGCGCCGCGGCAAGCGCAAAGAACCCGATGGTCAATCCGAGAAAGACGAGATCCACGGCGGCCTCCGTTCGCTTCGCAGCGGGTAGGCTGCGAAGTATGGGAATGCCGCCGTCAAAACGGCGTAAAGACTGTCGCGATTCGCGTAAAGAGGCGGTAAAGACTCAAACAGGCGGGGTACCGCGCCACCGGGACTAGGGGAGTAGTATTGGACTCAGGCGACTCGGGTAAAGGAGCTCACATGGCAACGAAGCGCGAGGAGTACATCGCGAAGCTGAAAACACAGCTCGATCAATGGAACGCCGAAATGGCGAAGTGGGAAAGCCAGGCCGCACAGGCCCAGGCGAGCATGCGCGCGGAGTACGAGAAGCAGCTCGTCGCGATCCGCCGGCATCAGGACCAGGCGAGGGAACAGCTGCGCAAGGTGCAGGCGGCGTCGGGCGACGCCTGGATGGAGCTTTCTCGCGGCGCGGACGAGGCCTGGGCGGCGATGCGCAAGGCCTTCGAGAAGGCCAGCGCGCAATTCACGCAGGGCAAGAAGTGACGCGATGCCGGGACGCCCCGGCCGCTAGCCCTGAAGCATCCTGTCGAGGTGCTCGATGTCGTTGATGAGGAGCCACTCGGAGGCCCCGGCCTTCTCGATGCGCTTCTGCCAGGCTTCGAGCCGCCCCAGGTAGCGCCGCGGATCGATGTTGTCGGCCTTGAGCTTGACCACGTTGAGCGCCACGACGCGGATGTCCTTCAGGTTGATCGGAAAATCGCGGATCGTGACCTTGTCGAGCTCCTCCTGCATGTCGGAGAAGATCAGGATGGTCTTCTTGCCCGCCCCGGTCTCGTTCAGGAACATCCCGCCCTGGATCAGGCCGCCGGTGATGTCCGTATAGGCGCTGCCGCTGACGCTCTTGACGAATGCGTCGATCTTCTCCTTGAAGGCGCGCTTCTGCGCGTTGGCCTGCGAGGGACGGCTGTCGAAGGTGACCTTCGCGATGATGTCCTTCTCGCTGAAGCTGCGCGTCTTCACCCGCGCCACCGCGAGCGAGTCCCCCGATTGCAGGGTGCCGAGCAGGTAGTTGATGATGCGCTGAGCCTTGCCGACCTCCTGCGCGTAAGTTCCCGAGGTGTCGATCAGCATGTACACGGCCTGGCTGTGGCTGCGTTGGTCGGTGCAGGTCGATGCCGAAAATCCGAGCAGCGACGCGAGAAGCAAGCGTTTCACCATGGTCGCCCTCATTATGCGGCGCGCTTGGCCGGGCGCGATTCCGACGCGTCGCCCTCCGAGCGGGCCGCTTTCACCAGGCGCTCGATGAGCAGCGGAAGCACGATCGTGACGTCGTACACGCCGATCAGCACCCTGAACAGCTGCCGCACCAGGTTGCCGAGAACGCGCAGCACGAACGCGGTCGCGCGGATCAGCATCACCACGAACGCCCCGCCGACCGTCCGCAGCGAGTAGACGAAGGACTCGAGCGGGATGGCCACGAAAGCCAGAGCGAACGGCAGGAAGAAACCGAGAACCATCTGCGCCGTGGTCGGGATGAGCCTGAGCAGAGGATCGGGCGGAGCCACCTGCGCGCTCGCGAGCGACTGGACCAGGGCCTGCTTGTCGGAGGCCAGCATATCGCGCATCAGGGCGAGCGCCGCCTCGATTCCCGCGAAGACGAAGAGAAAGACGACCGCGGTCCAGAGCATGCGGCGCCGCATGCGCTCGCTCATGTTGGCTATGATGGGGAACAGATGCGTGATGCGCAGCGACTCCATCACGAACAAGCCCATCGTCGCCTCGAGGAAGATGATCACGAGCGCCGCCACGTCGGACATGCGCATGGTCGAGGTCAGGTAGTCGCCCGCGCCCACCATCTCGGAGAACGGCAGGGCAATCAGCTTGAAGTTGACCAGCGCGCCGCCCACCGCGATCAGCAGCACGAGCACCGAAATCGCAAACTGCGTGAACGCGGACACGGTCAGCGCGTGCTCGGCCTTGTCGGTCTTCTTGTTGATCTGCTCGTATTTCTCCATCTGCGCGTCGATCTTCGAGGAGGTGTCCTGCAGGCCCGTCAGCTTCTTGTCGACCTGCCCGAAGGTCTTGTCGAGCGAGCGCCAGAACGGCATGAAGCCGTTCAGTATCTTGGGCCGCGTCGCGAACGCGGGCCGGTTTTCAGCGAGAGCCTGGTCGTGGATTGCGTGCACCGAGCGCTTGATATCCTCGAGGATCCTCTGCACCATCTCGTTGCCGCCGTCTGACTTGACCTTCGCGATCGCGGTGACCGCCTCGACCCATTCGGGCGGCGGCGGCGGCACTTCCCCGCATTTCTTGTAGTCCTCCTCGACGCGGGTGATCTCCCCGAGCAGCTTGCGCTGCAGCGCCGGGTAGCCTTCCAGATCGCGCGTGACGAGTGTGCCGATGCGCTCGAACTCGCGCTCGATGTGCTGGCCCACCTCCTCGCGCCCGTGCGCGAGCAGGACCGCCTTGTTGCGTTCCTTCATGTCCCGCGCCGCGGCGAAGAGCCAGCGCGCGCCCAGCCTCAACGGCCCCCCCAGCATGCGGCCGATCGAGTGGAGCAGATCGTGGACGAGCCTGCGCGCGGCGTACAGGAACGGCATCGCGATGGCGAACAAAATCAACGCGGAAGCCACAGCGTTGCCGGGCCAGATCATCCAGAACTGGTTGCTCATGTGACCTCCCCATCCGGCTTGCCGGCCGGTTGCCAGGACAACGGAATAAGATAGAACAGCCTGGCACGGCGCGCCAGCACAATTGCGGGACTATTCCTCGAATTCCACCGGAACCGGTCGAACTGTTTTGATCCGATTGACTATTTTTTAACGCCCCGGATGTCGCCGCGGGGCGACAGGCCGACGCGTGACGTTCCGGATTTCAGCGCTTCGCGCCTTTCGCGCCGAAGCGCGGGTACACCTTCTTCACGTTGCCGTGGAAGATCTTCTCCTTGTCGGCCTTGCTCACCCACTCGATCTTGTCGATGTAGCGCCGGGTGTCGTCGTAGTTGAATCCGGTCTCCGGGTCGATGCCCTTCACCGCACCGACCATCTCGGAGGCGAAGAGGATGTTGTCGGCGGGGATCACCTTCAGGAGCAGGTCGATTCCGGGCTGGTGATAGACGCAGGTATCGAAGAAGACGTTGTTCATGAGCAGCTCCGCGAGCGGAGGGCGTTTCATGTCCTGCGCGAGGCCCCGGTAGCGGCCCCAGTGATAAGGCACTGCGCCGCCGCCGTGCGGGATGATGAATTTCAGCGTGGGGAAATCGCGGAACAGATCCGCGGTGATGAACTGCATGAACGCGGTGGTGTCGCCGTTGATGTAGTGCGCGCCGGTCCCGTGGAAATTCGGATTGCAGGAGGCGCTGACGTGCACCATCGCCGGTACCTCCAGCTCGACCATCTTCTCGTACAACGGATACCACCATTTGTCGGTGAGCGGCGGCTCCTTCCAATAGCCCCCCGAAGGATCGGGATTGAGATTGCAGCCGATAAAGGCGAACTCCTTCACGCAGCGCTCCAGCTCCGGAATGCAGTTCTTCGGCGAAACGCCGGGGCTTTGCGGAAGCTGGCACGCGCCGACGAACTTCTCCGGGTAGAGCGTGCAGACGCGGTGGATCATCTCGTTGCAGTGCTCCGACCAGTGCCGGCTGGTGGTCTCGTTGCCGATGTGATGGCTCATGCCCATCGCGCGCGGCGAGAAGATGGTGATGTCGGTGCCGCGCTCGCGCTGCAGCTTCAGCTGCGCGCCCTCGAGGCTCGCGCGGATCTCCTCGTCGCTGATTCCGAGGTTTCCCTTGACGGGAGCGCGCTTCGCATCCTCGAGAGCGGCGATCTGGCGCTTGCGCCATTCCTCGAGCTGCTTGGGTGCGGTGGTGTAGTGGCCGTGGCAATCGATGATCATGCATTCAGCCTCATGCGTGGCGTGCGCTGCGCGCGCGACGCTCCTTTCTCTTTAGCCCAGCTTGCGCGTCACGTCGTCGAACAGCTCGTCTACTGCAAAGCGCCGCGGAATCATACGCTGCTGGTAGACCGTGTCGATGACGACCTCGAGGCTGCGCCGGTTCGCCTCGAGGCCGAACGGGTGCGTGTCGAATTCGCCCGGTTTGGGCAGCTTCGCCGCCTTCTTGCTCTCGGCGAGCAGCCGGTAGATTTCGCGCACGGCGTCCGGCTCGGATCTCGACAGGGATTCCTTCACCGCCACCATGTGATTGATCTGCAGCGCCCGGTACTTCTTGTGCCAGGCCTCGGCCGCCGCGGCCGGATTGTGGATGAGCGGTTTCAGGCGCGGGTCGGTCGGCACTGCGGGCAGGATCGCCGCGTCGATCTCCCCGGCGAGGAGCATCGCCGTCAGCTCCTTGCCCTCGGGCGCGCGCTCCACGGACGGCGGATCGCGGAACTCGGCAACGTGGGCTTCCTCGAAAGTGATCCATTTCACGCGGTCGATGTCCACGCCGTGCTCGTTCGCGAGGATTCCGCGCAGCCAGGTCGAGGTCGTCACGGTGTAGGAGCGCGTGCCCACGCGGCGACCCGCGAGATCGCCCGGCGCGAGCGGCCCGCGCTCGATGTTGTAGACGATGTGGGGGTGCTGAAAGCGCGCGAGCACGACCGCGGGCAGGAGCACCAGCGGCTTGCCGTGCGCTCTTGCCATGAGGAAGGTCACGATGGCGAGCTCGGCGCAATCGAACTCGAGGTTCCGCACCACCCGCTTGAACGCCGTGCTCGGCGTCTTCACGTCGGCGAACTCCAGGCTCACCGAAGGCGATTTCACCTCGCCTTTCTTCAGCGCGAGGGTGACCGGGTAGTCCCCGAGCAGCGTGCGCACTGCGACCGGCTTAGTCATGACGGCGTACCTTCATATTCTCCCGCGATGGCGGACCGCTGCAATGCCGGTGATTGTATAATCAGCCGGTACTTTTCACTTACCGGCCCGATCGCTCCGCATGGACTTCAAGAAGGAAGAAAGCCTGCTCGCCAACGTGAAGATGGCGCCCCGTGACGCGATCCTGGGGCTCACCGAGCTCTACGTCGCCGATCCCAACCCCAAGAAGGTCAACCTCGGCGTCGGCGTGTACTACGACGACCAGGGGAAGGTGCCGCTGCTCGAGTGCGTGCGCCGCGCCGACGAGGCCCTCACCGCCGCGGGCATCGCCAGGCCCTACCTCGCGATGGACGGCTTTCCGGATTACGTCCGCCAGGTGCAGGCGCTGCTCTTCGGGAAGGACCACCCCGCGGTCGCTGCGGGCCGCGTTACCACCGTCCAGGCGGTCGGCGGCACCGGGGGCTTGAAGGTCGGCGCAGACTTCATCAAGCGCTTTGCCCCGAAGGCCCCGATCTACGTGTCCGACCCGACCTACGACAACCACCGGCCGCTGTTCGAGGAGGCCGGCTTCCGGATCGAGAGCTACCCCTATTACGACCCGCGCACCCGCGGTATCCGTTACGCGGAAATGCTTTCCGCCATGCGCGCGATCCCGAAAGGCTCCGTGCTGCTGCTGCACGCCTGCTGCCACAACCCGACCGGCGTGGACATCCGCGGTGAGCAATGGAAGGACGTGATCAAGGTCGTCGCCGAGCGGCGGCTGATCCCCTTCCTCGATTTCGCCTACCAGGGCTTCGGCGACGGCGTCGAGGAGGACGCCGAGGTGGCGCGCCGCTTCGCCGGGGAGCTGCCGCTGGTGCTGGTGGCGATGTCGTTCTCCAAGTCCTTCTCGCTCTACGGCGAGCGCGTCGGCGCGCTTTCCGTCGTCACCGCGGATTCGGGCGAGGCCGCCCGAGTGCTCTCCAACCTGAAGCGCATGATCCGCACCAACTACTCGAACCCGCCTTCGCACGGCGCGCGCATCGTCGCCTCGGTCCTCGCCTCCCCCGAGCTGAGCGTCCTGTGGAGGAAGGAGGTTCTCGTCATGCGCGACCGCGTGCGCTCGATGAGGCGCGAGCTGGTCGAGCGCCTGAAGAAGCGCATTGCGGACGACTTCGGCTTCATCCTGCAGCAGCGCGGCATCTTCCCGTACTCGGGCCTGTCGCGCGAGCAGATGGTCGCAATGGCCGAGCGCTGGTCGGTGTACGGCCTCGAGTCGGGCCGCATCTGTGTCGCCGCCCTCAATCCGCGCAACCTCGACTACGTCGCCGACGCAATCGCCGCGACGCTCGCCTTGAGCGCGGCCGAGCTCCCCAAGCCGCGCGCCGCGGCCTGAGGTCCCCGGGCGGGCGCAGCCGTCGTATCATGCTTCCGTCCATCGGGGAGCATTCGGCATGGCTGCCAAGCTGAAAGGCGTCGACGTCGTCACCGTCGGCGTAGGCCTGACCGGCACCATTCTCGCCAAGGAGCTTGCCGACTCGGGCCTCAAGGTCGTGGGCCTGGAGCGCGGCGGCTGGCGCGACACGCAGACCGACTTCGCCATGCCTCACGCGCACGACGAGCTGCGCTACGCCCGCCGCCACGAGCTGATGCAGGACCTGTCGCGCGATACCCTCACCTTCCGCAACGCGACCGGCGACACCGCGCTGCCGATGCGCTACATGGGGTCCTTCCTGCCGGGCGAAGGCGTGGGCGGCGCGGCGGTGCACTGGAACGGCGTCACCTGGCGGTTCCTGCCGTGGGACTTCGAGACGAAGAGCCGCACGCTCGCGCGCTACGGCGCCTCGGCCCTCGCCTCCGACTGCACCAGCCAGGACTGGGGCGTGAGCTACGACGAGCTCGAGCCCTACTTCGACCGCTTCGAGTATCTCTACGGCATCTGCGGCAAGGCCGGGAACCTGAAGGGGCAAATCCAGCCGGGAGGCAATCCCTTCGAGGGTCCGCGCGCGCGAGTATCCGAATCCGCCGATGAAGACCTCGCACGTGGGCGCGATCTACGGAAGAGCGGCGAAGGAGCTCGGCTACCACCCCTTCCCCGCACCCTCGGCGAACATGACGCAGCCGTACACGAATCCCTACGGCGTCACGCTCGGTCCGTTCGTCTGCACCGGCGGCACGATGCTCGATCTCGGCTCGCTGGTGACGAACCCGGACGGATGG
>CAYQVE010000094.1:0-2607 GCA_964420785.1 uncultured Enterobacteriaceae bacterium
CGAGGATTACTGCGCAGGCCTGCGATGCCGAAGTCTGCTTGCCACCTTCGGAGATCCCGATTGTCATCAAGGTGCCGAATGGCCGCTGAGGACGTCGCAGCGCTCCAGTAATTTGCACTCTCGGGCGCCTCGAGCTGGAAGCGTGAACTTGAGAACAGCCAGCCAGACCATTGGTTTTGCGGCCCACGCAATTGCGAACCTCGCGGCCGGCCTTCTCTGCTTCGCGTTAGGCGCGTCGGCAGGGAGTATTGTCAAGTTAAGGTCGGGGGTGATTTACTGGGTGGATGAATCAGTCCACGCCAAGGTATTACCGCCATCGTTTCCCTGCGGAGATCGTCAGCCGCTGCGTCTGGCTGTCTTTTCGCTTTTCCCTCCAGCTTTCGTGACGTAGAGGAGATGATGAATGAGCGCGGGGTAACAGTCACCTATGAGTCGGTGCGCGAAGGGTGTTCCAAGTTCGGAGGGGCCGACGCGAAGCCTATGCGCTCGCGCAGCCCGCGCCCCGGCGACCGCTGGCATCTCGATGGGGTCTTCCTCAGGATCCAGGGCAAGTTGCCATATCTATGGCGTGCGGTTGACCAGGACGGCGAGGTGCTCGACATTCTGGTGCAGCCACGGCGAAATAAGGGTGCAGCGAAGAAGCTCTTTCGTAGGCTGCTCAGAGGTCTACGATACGTCCCGCGGGTCGTGGTGACAGATAGGCTGAGCAGCTAGGCGGCAGCCCAATCAGAGGTGCTGCCCACCGTGGAGCATCGTCGGGGTCGGTGGCTCAACAATCGGGCCGAGAACTCCCACGAGCCGACCCGAGAACGGGAACGGAGAATGCGAGGCTTCAAATCCCCCGGGCACGCCCAACGTTTCCTGTCGGTGTTCGGAGTGATCGCATCGTTTTTCCGTCCCGGTCGGCATCGACTGGGTGCAGTGAACTAGCGAGACTTGATGCGTCGCCGCTTCACACAATGGCGCGAACTTGTGTGCTTGCAGCCTTGATCTGAGACGCCGCACCTCGGAAAGAGTCTCGCCCCCGTGTCGACTTTTTCTATTCATATCGATGTTAAGTTGACAGAACTCTGCCGGATTGGTTACAAGCCGAACGGGGAACGGCGGGATACGTCCAAAAGCAGACACTCGGCTAACTTTTAGGTCAGCGGGCCGGCGGCTCGCGCAGGC
The DNA here is from genome assembly GCA_964420785.1 of uncultured Enterobacteriaceae bacterium. Classification (GTDB taxonomy): domain Bacteria; phylum Pseudomonadota; class Gammaproteobacteria; order Burkholderiales; family SG8-39; genus VBDM01. The sequence goes on from CAYQVE010000094.1 coordinate 1,171, forward strand.
GGCATAATCAGATTCGCCGTGCTGATGCGACGCGATTCATTTGTGGTCCACCCCGCGAAGTATCGGCTTCGGGAATGGTGCAACAGCGTGGTCTGCTGCACTGCGGCAGTGCGTACGATCTACCTGCCGCATCACGCCACGATTGAAGCTTCTTCATATCAATCCGTCACTTAGCGAAAAACTCGGCGGTTGGCATAGGGCTTGCAGTTCCTCTCGTTGGCCAATAAGGAGGGTGCAGACCATGTACTCGGAAACGATCGAAGGGTTTTCGAAAGCCGCGGAAAAAAAACTGGCCTCGATGCGCAAGTATCCCGGCGGATTTTTCGTCTCCAGCATGCTCGCCGGTGCCTATGTAGGAGTCGGCATTCTTCTCATCTTCACCCTCGGAAGCCAGGTACCCAAGGAATTCCAGAAACTGGTGATGGGTGCGACGTTCGGCATCGCGCTCACGCTGGTGGCGATCGCGGGATCCGAGCTTTTTACCGGTCACACCATGTTCATGGCGTTGCGCAGATTCAACGGCACGGGGTCCCTGGGGGATATCGCGGGGTCATGGGGAATGACGTGGACAGGAAATCTCGTCGGCGCCGTGGCGCTGGTGGTGCTGTTTGCCGCAGGCGGCGGCGGCGGACTGCTGTCAGCTCCCGACACGCTGGTCATGAAGGTGGCGGCGTTCAAGATGAATGACACCGGCCTGAGCCTGTTTGCGCGCGCGATCTTGTGCAATTGGCTCGTGTGTCTCGCGCTGTGGATGGCGGCCCGGGTCAATTCCGATTCCGCGAAATGCATCGTCATCTGGTGGTGTCTGCTGGTGTTCATCGCCTGCGGATTCGAGCACAGCGTCGCAAACATGACCGTGCTCGGCCTCGCGCTCGCGGGCAATCACCCGGAAACAGTCTCGCTCGGCGGCGCTGCTTGGAACCTCCTCTGGGTCACGCTCGGCAATGCCGTCGGAGGCGGAGTATTCGTTGCCGGCGCTTATTGGGTCGCGACCAACGGGTTTCCCGGGAAGGTCGACGCCGCCGACGAGGCAGCACCGGCACCGGCTAAGCTGAAGTAAGGTGGACTTCACCGAAGAACAGAAGCTCTACCTTGACGGTTTCGGCCGCGGGCTCGCGGCAGCGCGCGGGGCGCAGCCTGCACCGGGCAACGCGGAGCCCGTAGGCCCGGAACGCATCCATCTCGCCGCGCAGAACCGGGTCCTCGCCGCGGGCGGGAAGCTCGTCAAGGAGGAAGAAGCAAAGCGCGCTAAGCACCCGCTCGACATGTGGGACGAGATCGCGGCGAATGCGGCCAAAGGCGAATTTCCCAAGGGCACGGATGTCTTCCTCTATAAATTTCACGGCCTTTTCCACGTCGCGCCGGCGCAGAACGCGTTCATGCTGCGGCTCCTGCCGTCGTTCCACCCGCGGATGGCGACGGAGGAGCACGGTCCGA
>CAYQVE010000094.1:2617-11258 GCA_964420785.1 uncultured Enterobacteriaceae bacterium
GAGCGGTCGCTGCGATCGCCGAGGATTGCGGCGCCGGATATGCGCACGTCACCACGCGCGCCAACCTGCAGATCCGCGAAATCGCACCGAAGCACGCGCTGCACGTGCTGGAGAGGCTCGCTGAGGCCGGCCTCACCTCGCGTGGCGCAGGGGCGGACAATATCCGAAACATCACGGGCAACCCGACCGCGGGCATCGATCCGCTCGAGCTGTACGACACGCGACCGCTCGGCCTCGAGCTGTATCACACGATCCTCAATCACCGCGAACTCTACGGACTGCCGCGCAAATTCAATATCGCCTTCGATGGCGGCGGGAGTGTTGCCTCGCTAGAAGACACCAACGACATCGGCTTTTCCGCGGTGCGGCTCGGAGCGGGCAAGGCAGTGCCGGACGGCGTGTATTTCCGCGTCGCCGTCGGGGGCATCACGGGGCACGGCGATTTCGCCCGTGACCTCGGCGTGCTCATCGCGCCTGAGCAATGCGTGCCGGTGGCGGTGGCGATCGTGCGAATCTTTATCGATGAAGGTGATCGCACCGACCGCAAGCGCGCGCGCCTCAAGTACGTGCTGGATCGAATGGGCCTGGAACGGTTTCTCGTCGAAGTCGAAAAACGCCTGGCGGCGCCGCTCGCACGCCTGTCCCTTGCCGAATGCGAGCCGCGGCTGCCGCTCGCGCGCGGCGCCCACGTCGGCTTTCACGCGCAAAAGCAGCCGGAGAGGGTGTATTGCGGCGTCGCCCTCCCCGTCGGGAAGATGACCGCGGCGCAGATGCGCGCAATCGCCGCCATCGCCGGGCGCCATGGCAGCGGCATGATCCGGCTCACGCCATGGCAAAACCTAATCGTGTCGGACATAGCCGAAACCGATCGGGCCGCGGTCGCGGCGGCCCTGTCGGCAATCGGCCTGAGTGCCGAGGCATCGTCGATTCGCGCCGGAATCGTCGCCTGCACCGGCAATACCGGCTGCAAGTTCTCGGCGAGCGATACCAAGCGCCATGCCCTCGCTATCGCCGATCATCTCGATGCGCGCCTGAAGGTCGACGCGCCGCTCAACATTCATCTCACCGGCTGCCCGAATTCCTGTGCGCAGCACTATGTCGGCGACATCGGCCTGCTTGCGACCAAGATCGCGGCCGAGGATGCCGAAATCGAGGGCTATCACCTGTTCGCAGGCGGCGGCTTTGGCGACCGACGCGGGCTCGGGTGCGAAATCCTGCGCGACATCCCCGCGCACGAAGTCCCTCACGTACTCGAGCGGCTGCTGCGCGCCTATCTCAGGCGGCGCGCCTCGCCGGAAGAGAACTTTCAGGGCTTCGCGAAGCGCCATGGGGCGGAAGCTTTGCGCGATTTCGTTCAGGCGAATCGCGCGGAGACAGTCTAGATGCAGCAGCAAGTATTCCTTCCCGACAGCGCGCCCTTCAGCGAATCGCAGCGCGCCTGGCTGAACGGATTCGTCGCCGGTCTCCTCGGCATGGGACGCGCGCAAGCGGCGCACGGACTGCCGGCGCCCGCGGCCACACCGCAGGCCGACGAGGATTTCCCCTGGCACGATCCGACGCTGGCGCTCGACGAGCGCATGAAGCTCGCCTCCCGGCGGCCTTTCGAGCGCCAGCTGATGGCCGCGATGGGCCAGCTCGACTGCGGCCAGTGTGGTTACCTGTGCAAGACCTACGCGGAGTCGATCGCCGGCGGCGCCGAAGCCGACCTTGGCAAATGCGTCCCGGGCGGGCGCGTCACAGCGAAAAAGCTAAAGGAACTGCTCGCGCATCGCCCGAGCGCTCCCGTGACATCGCCTGCCCCGATTGCAGCGCCGCCGCTGGTCGAGCGCGGCTACGGCCGTGCCGCGCCCGTCCCGGCACGCCTGATATCGAGCCTGCCCCTCACCGCGCCCGGCTCGGAGCGCGAAGTCTGCCACGTCGTGCTCGAGCTGGGCGAATCGGGCCTGCTGTACGAGCCGGGCGATTCGCTCGGCATTTGGCCCCACAGCAATCCCGATGAAGTCGAGCTGCTGATCGCGATATTGCGCGCCAAGGGATCCGAAGCCGTGACGCTCCCGGACGGCGCGGTCGTCTCTGCGCGCGAGGCGCTCGGCCGCGAATGCGACCTGCGCGCACCGAGCGACGCGCTCTATGCGCTGCTCGCGCGCGAAGCGAAGGACGAAGCCGACCGTTCCCGGCTCTCCAAACTTGCCGAGGACGATTCCCAGGCCGAGGGGCTTGGGGTGCACGACGTGCTCGACGCGCTGCTCGAATTTCCGTCCGCGCGCCCGAGCATCGGAGAATTCGTCGCGGCGCTCGGGCGCATGCAGCCGCGGCTGTTTTCCATCGCTTGCTCGCAAAAGCGGCACCCGCGCGAAGTGCATTTGACCGTCAGCGTGCTGCGCTACGAGAAGAACGAGCGTAGCTATCTGGGAACCGGTTCCGGATTCCTCTCCGAGCACCTACGGCCGGGGCGCACGGTCTCGGTGTTCGTGCAGCGCGCGCACGGTTTTCGTTTGCCGGTCGACCTCGCCGCCCAGGTCATCATGGTCGGCCCGGGCACCGGCATTGCACCGTTCCGTGCCTTTCTCCAGGAACGCGCGGCCGCGGGCGCCGCCGGGCGCAATTGGCTGTTCTTCGGCAACCATCGGCGCGAAGCGGACTTTCTTTATCAATCCGAGATGGAAGAGTTCGCGGTGAAGCGAGTGCTCAGCCGCATGGACCTTGCGTTCTCCCGGGATCAGACGAACAAGGTGTACGTGCAGCATAAGATGCTCGAGGCTGCGCAGGAACTCTGGCGTTGGCTCTCCAACGGCGCCTATCTCTACGTTTGCGGGGACGCCCAGCGCATGGCGGGCGACGTGGACCTTGCGCTGCAGCAGATCGCGGTCACACAGGGTGGGATGGACAGCGCGGCCGCCAAGCGCTTCCTGGCGGAATTGGCCAAGGCAGGTCGCTACCAGCGCGACGTGTATTAACGGCGCGCGCGCAGCACCCTTGATGCATGCGCGGGAGATCGAGAAGCCATCCAAGGCGATTTCCAACCGGCAGCGATACCTGCAGGAAAGGCTCAAGCATAGCGCGTGGCTGTTTACTCTCGACAATGGAAGAGATGCAGGCATTGCCCGGGGAAGACGCGCTGACGACCGCTACGTTCAGATTGCGGGTCGCTTCAACGAATTGGGCAAAGCGGTTTACGATCTCACGATCGTGTTCAGCACGGACGCCTGGCGGCAACGGGCGCCGCGGTAGCGCTGGGATTCATGCTGCTTGTTGCATACTCTTACTTGTATGGCGGTTCGGCCCGTTCAGGCACAGAAACGAGATGATACCTACGGTGCAGGGCCTGCAGCCCGTGCTGCTCGATCGATTATCCCTTTGACGTTTTCTACAACCATGGCCTGCGCCACGTGTTCGGCGTGCCGGCTGTGCCGCGCTACGGAGCACGTCGACACTTCGCCTGCGCTTTGGCAACAGTCATGCTTGTCGTCGCCGCATGGGGCTTCCAGGCAGGCATGCCCATGGTCGGCTATCTCGTCGGCTGGTTCTTGGTGGCCGCGGCCTTCGTGAACGTGAGCACGGGTTTTTGCATACCCTCTTTCATCGCCTGGATTTTCCGCGGTAAGGTCGCCTGCCCGCAGGGCGGCGGAAGTCGTGGAGACGCTCGCGGCTGATTTCAGAGGTTAGCCTTCAGCCCCGTCGGGCGGGAGGTATCGTCAGGGGTATTGGCTGAATGGCGCTTGAAGCCCGAATAGCTGGCGATTGATAGATAGTGGAAATTCGCCACCGGTTCGGTTTCGCCGTGCGCCTCGCTCTGGACAACTCTTTTCCCTGCGACAGCTCGGAACGGAGTTGTTCACAAAATCTGTGCATAGCTTGTGGACGGTTTAACAGGTCTCCGCAAGCCTTCTGCGAGAAATGCCGAGCCCGAACGCATTGCTTAAATCTTGTGCGCGATCCCGGCGGTCTGTCGCCTGGAAGCGACAATTCGGATGACGGTTAGCTTAAAAGATGAACCTGCTGCTCCCTCTCCATTCGTAGTCCTGGGGCCAAATGTTCGCGGCCTTGCGCCGGCCGATCTCATCGGCGTCAAACAGTAAGCGCTTGTAGCCTTCCCGGAGCGCGAAAGAGATAGCTTCTCCGTCTTTTATCGCTTCCAGAGTTTTCTTCTCGGAATTTAGGGCAAGCTTGAACGCTAATCCCTGCATAGGGTGTCCAAAATACCGCTGGCGCGTTGGAGCGGTGCTCGATCCACGACGTATAGGAAGCCGGTCAGGGAGGCCTCAGCGTTTTGCCACGCCCCGAATCGCCCGCACGTTTCCCGGCGGCACATACTCCAGCAAATCACCGGGCTGACACGCGAGGTACCGACAGATCGCCTCCAGCGTAGCGAAGCGAACGCCCTTCACTTTTCCGTTCTTCAACAGCGACAGGTTCACCTCCGTGATGCCGATGTGATCGGCAAGTTCTTTCGACTTAGTCTTCTTACTCGCAAGCATGATGTCCAGATGTACGACGATCGGCACGCGCGCCTCCTTAGACGATCTGTAAGTTGTCTCTGTAGATGCGGTGCGCCTCTTCCATCACGAGGCCGAGCATCACGACGGCCGCACCTACGATGAGAAGGTACAAGTCCGCTGTGCTTAGTCCGAGCTGAAGCGAGATCTTCCCGGTGTCCCAGAAGCTCAAGAGAGCCGTGATGAGCGTGATATTGAGGCCGTTCGCCGCGCCCAGCAGCAAAAGACCCCGCCCGAACGCCCGGTTCAAGGACGCCATCTCCGCTGTGAAGATCGTTCCCGCGGCGTACCGGGAGCAAATCTTGTAGAGGGCGATCAGCGCGTAGAGTGCGGCGGCGAGCGGCAGGAGCTCGAGAGCCGCGCCCGCGAGGCGCAGCGAAGCCGTGAACGGCCGTGCCGGAGCGTAAACCGCCAAGGTGCGCGGCAAGAGCGGGACATCGCTGCCGATGAGCCACGGCAACATCGCAGCCTCCACCATCAGCAGGCCCACGAGCCACAGCACGCGTTGGAGCCTTCGGCTCAGGGTTGCTAGTCGATTGGTTTCCATTTTACGGTCTCGTTATCGATTGACAACTACGACTTTATGTTTTACGTTAATTGTAGCCCACCTATGGAGCCTTGGGGGGATCCTCACATGAAGCTACATCCGATCCGCATTTGCCGGAATACCGTCGCCGTCATGGCCGGCACCGTCATCGTCGCGCTCGGGGCGTGCACGAGTGCGCTGGAGCGCAGCGCGCCGATCGCAGCGGGCGACTACAGCTACCTCGGCGAATACCTGGATTGGATGATCCAGGCCGAAATGCGGCGCCGCGACGTGCCGGGCCTCAGTATTGCCGTGGTCGACGATCGACGCGTGGTATTTGCCCGGGGTTACGGGACGGCGGACGTGGCCAACAACGTGCCGGCGACGCCGGGAACGCTCTACCGGGCCGGCTCCCTGTCGAAGCTCATTACGGCGACGGAGATCATGCGTCGAATCGACGCCGGCGGGCTTGGCCTCGACGACCCGATCACCAAGCACCTGACGCGCTTCTCCGTCGAGAATCGCTTCCCTGGAGCGAAGCCCATCACGCTGCGGTCGCTGCTCGCCCATCATTCCGGCCTTCCGTCGGACCGGTTTCAGGGCATGTGGGGGCCGAACCCAACCGGCTTGGCGGAGCTGGAAGCGTCGCTTCGGGGCGAGAGCCTGGCGAGCCCTCCGCAGACGCAGTACAGGTACTCGAACCTCGATTACGCTTTGCTCGGGCGAGTCATCGAAGAGGAGGGCGGCGCGCCGTTCGCGGCGGTCGTACAGCGCGACCTGCTGCGCCCGCTCGGGATGAGCAGCTCCCTTTTCGCGCGCTCGGCCGATCCGCGCGTAGCTGTCGCCAAACCCTATCGCCGCGGGCGCGAGCTCGCGTTCGTCGGACTGCGCGACGAGCCGGCGGGCGGGCTGATCTCGAGCGTCACCGATATGGCCCGATTTGTCGGCTTCGTGATGGGGGACGGGCAGGCGGACGGCGTACAGCTCGTCCGGGCCGACCGCTTTCGCAGCATGTTCGAGCCGCAGTTCGCGGGCCTGCCGCTCGATTTCGGCCATAGGATGGGGCTGGGCTGGATGTTGAGTGGGCTCGAGCTCCCGGACGCCGAGCCCTTGATTTGGCACGACGGGGGCTATCCCGGCTATTTCGGGGCGCTCGCCATCGACCGGATGCACAAGGTCGGCGTGATCCTGCTCGCGAATTCGGAGGACGCAAGGAATTTCGCCCACCCGGTCGCGACGAAGGCGCTCGAGCTGGCGCTCGAGGCGAAGCGCGGCGCACCCGCGCGGCCGCCGGCCGCCCACCCGAGCCCGAAAGAGGTGGAATTGCCACCCGAGCGGCTGAACGCCTACGTTGGCAATTACGTGATCTTCGGCACGATGAACCGGATCTCGCGCAAAGGCCGACGGCTCTCCGTCGAGGCGCTCGGCACCAGGCTCGATCTGGTTCCCGTTGCGGACAACCGCTTCGTCCTGAAGAAGCCCGTGTTGGGCGTTTTCGACTTTTCGCTGCCCCGCGTCTCCGTGCGCTTCGACTCGGTCGACGGTAGGCGCTTCGCGGTGCTCGAAGGCCTCCCCGCGCCTTTCCCCTTCGAGCGCGTCGAAAGCACGCCCGTCCCGCGAGCCTGGCGCGCGCGGCTGGGGCGTTATCGATGCGAAAACTCGGACGCCACGTTCGCATTTCATCGATTGGATCTCGTCGTCGAGGACGGTGTCCTGGTTGCGCGAGTGGACGTCTCCAGCGCCCTTCTCGGGCAGGTGGGCGCGGAGGGCGCGGTCGCGCTCGACCCGTTTTCGGACGACGAGGCGGCGATCGTTGGTGCCGGAGGCACCGAGGGCACCGTGGTTCACGCAAGCCGAAGCGGCGGAACCGACGTTCTCTCCTATTCGGGCTATTCTTTCACGCGCGTAAGCGATACACAGGCAGCGCAGTGAACACGAGGGCTCTTGCGTAACATCCCGCTCGGGATCGCAGTGCTTCTGCTCGCCGGCTGTTCGCTGGTGTGGGCCCGGTTGACCTATGATTTCATCGCCCTGCCGGAAAGCGACCATATCCTGTACGAGCGCGGCGCAGAAGATCTGGCGAAGCTCGCGGCCGCCGAGCTCCCGGTGAGCATCGAGAAGGTGCGGCAAGCGCACTTCGTCGGGTTCAAGGACGTGGCCGCAATAAAGATCTACGCGTTCAACGACAAGGACCACTACGCCAACTTCAGCCATGCCTCCGTGCTGACGCGCGGCAGCTCGTCGAGTGACGAGGTGTATCTATCTCCGAAGCTCCGGGAAAGAATCGACAGCCTGCCGAATATCCTCGTTCACGAGCTGTCGCACGTACACATCCGTCAATACACCGGCACTCTTGGATTCGTCGCGGGAATTCCGGGGTGGTTTCTGGAGGGCATGGCTGTCTCCGTTTCCTCCGGCGGCGGAGCGGAGGAGGTGACGTCGGCGCAAGCGAGGATCGCCATGCGAGGCACCGTTCGATTTCGACCTGAAGATTCGGGAAGCATCACGGGCCACAAGACCGCGCACGACTACGGCCTCGAGCCGCATATGTATTACCGGCAGGCCAGCTTGTTCGTCCAATACCTGCAAAGGGTGAATCCGGAAGCATTCCATGCGGCACTGCTCTCCGTCCTCCACGGCGCGCGTTTTCGCCAAGTCTGGCCAAAATCCTATGGGCGCAGCATTTCCGAGCTTTGGCGCGAGTTCCAGGGTGAGCTTTGAGACCGACCGTCATAAAAAAATAGATTTTCGATGACGCTTTGAAAAAGCAATCTAATCTGGCTTCGGAGCATAGAATTTACCAGTAGACTTGCTCCGCTCACCCCCGCTCGAGGTGTGCAGGGGGGCGAAATTAACATAAGACCGATTCAGGACAGCTTCAAGCACTTGACTGCGGCGCGCCGGAGAATTGATTATCCTATCCGTTAGCGGTACCCGACGATCGCGCTGCACGGCATGAGGGGTGTAGAGGAGCGAGGAAACCGGCATCAGTTGCGTTTTGCAAATCATGGCCTCATTCGCACAGGAGGAAGATCCATGTCAGCAGAAGGACAAAGCCGTAGCACAGCAGCAAGCCGGAACTGGATCAAATGGTTGGTCGTAACGCTCGTGCTCGCCGTCATTGCGTTCTTGGCGAGCCCCAACGGGCCTCTGGGCGGCTTTTGGCGCCCGTCACCCGACTTTCCACGACCCACCGATGCTCAACTCCCCCTGTTCATACTTCTAAATGTGACCGAGGCGCTCACGTTCGGATTGGGCATCGCCTTCCTGATCTTCGGCTATCCGCTGATGCAGACTATTGCGCCTGCGTCGAAGAGATTGACATTTTGGACCTTCCTCTCCATTGCGTGGCTGCTTTTCAGCTGGTGGCCGCACGACAGCCTTCACGTCGCCAACGGAATGAACCTGAACGGCCTGCTGGTGATCGAATACGTCTTCCACGTCACCTTAATGGTCGCTGGCGCAATACTGGCGTACTTCTTTTTTGCGCTGCTGCGTCAGCGCGGAATGCAGTCGCTGTAGGCTGAAGCCACGGGCACGCTAACAGCGCGTTCCAACGGAGCCCAAACTTCCCCCGAATTAGTTGACACTTCGGGCTAACAGCTTGGAGGTGTGTTGT
>CAYQVE010000095.1:0-11187 GCA_964420785.1 uncultured Enterobacteriaceae bacterium
TCAGTAATGCCCGGCAAGGTAAATCCGGTCATCCCGGAGGTCGTGAACCAGATCGCGTTCGAGGTCATCGGCAACGACGTGACGGTGAGCTTCGCCGCGGAGGCGGGGCAGCTGCAGCTGAACGCCTTCGAGCCCGTCATCGCCCACAGCCTGTTCAAGAGCCTGATGCATCTGCGCAACGGTTGCGACACCCTGCGCGAGCGCTGCGTGACCGGCATCACTGCGAACCGGGAGCGCATGGCGCGGGAGGTCCGGGAGTCGATCGGTCTCGTGACCGCGCTCAATCCCTATATCGGCTATTCCGCGGCGAGCGAGGTTGCGCGCGAGGCGCTTTCCACCGGCAGGACGGTATACGACCTGGTCCTGGAGAAGAAACTGCTCTCGAAGGAACAGCTCGACGAGATCCTGCGGCCGGAGATCCTGACGCGGCCGGGGCGCCCCGTGCCGCCCGAGCCGGGGAAGAAGGCGAAGCTCTAGCCTACGCCGCGCGCCTCTCCCTTTTTCCCAGCACGCTGCGCAGGTAGCGGCCGGTGAAGCTCGCGTCCAGGGCGGCCACGTCCTCGGGCGTCCCTTCAGCGAGGATGCGCCCGCCCCCTTCGCCGCCCTCGGGCCCGAGGTCGATGATCCAGTCGGCGGTCTTGATCACGTCCAGATTGTGCTCGATGACGACCACGGTGTTGCCCGCGTCGCGCAGGCGGTGCAGCACCGAGAGCAGCAGGTCGATGTCCTTGAAGTGCAGGCCGGTGGTCGGCTCGTCCAGAATGTAGAGCGTGCGTCCGGTGCCGCGCTTGGAGAGCTCGAGCGAGAGCTTCACCCGCTGCGCCTCTCCGCCCGAGAGCGTCGTGGCGGGCTGGCCGAGCTGGATGTAGCCGAGGCCCACTTCGAGCAGGGTCTGGAGCTTGCGCTCCACCGCGGGGACGGCGTTGAAGAACTGGTACGCGGATTCCACCGTCATTTGCAGGACCTCGTGGACGTTCTTCCCCTTGAACTGCACCTCCAGCGTCTCGCGGTTGTAGCGCTTGCCGCGGCAGGTGTCGCACGGCACGTAGATGTCCGGAAGGAAATGCATTTCGACCTTGATGACGCCGTCGCCCTGGCAGGCTTCGCAGCGCCCGCCCTTGACGTTGAAGGAGAAGCGCCCCGGCCCGTAGCCGCGTTCGCGCGCCATCGGAACGCCGGCGAAAAGCTCGCGGATCGGCGTGAAGAGGGCCGTGTAGGTCGCGGGGTTGGAGCGCGGGGTGCGGCCGATCGGGCTCTGGTCGACGCTCACCGCCTTGTCGAAGAACTCCAGCCCCTTGACCGAATCGTGCGCGGCGGGCTCGTGCGTCGAACCGTAGAGCTCGCGCGCGACGGCGTGATAGAGCGTGTCGTTGATGAGCGTCGATTTGCCCGAGCCCGAGACGCCGCTCACGCACACGAACAGGCCCACCGGCAGCGCAAGGTCGATGCTCTTGAGATTGTTCCCGCGTGCCCCGCGCAGCCTGAAGACGCGCGTCTTGTCGAAGCGGCGGCGGTTCTTGGGCACGGCGATCTCGAGCGCGCCGGAGAGGTACTGGCCGGTGAGAGAGGCGGGGCTGCTGCGGATCTGCCCGGGCGTGCCTTCTGCGACCACCTCGCCGCCGTGCTCGCCGGCTCCCGGTCCCATGTCGAGCACGTGATCGGCCGAGTTGATCGCCTCTTCGTCGTGCTCGACCACGATGACGGTGTTGCCGATGTCGCGCAGGTGCTTGAGCGTGGCGAGGAGGCGGGCGTTGTCGCGCTGGTGCAGGCCGATCGAGGGTTCGTCGAGCACGTACATGACGCCGGTGAGTCCCGAGCCGATCTGGCTCGCGAGGCGGATGCGCTGCGCCTCGCCGCCCGAGAGCGTGTCCGCGGCGCGGTCGAGCGACAGGTAGCCGAGGCCGACGTTGTTGAGGAAGACGAGCCGCGCAGCGATCTCGTTGACGATTTTCTCGGCGATCGCCTGCTTTGCGCCGGAGAGCTTGAGGCGCCGGAAGAATTCGAGCGCCTGCTTCAGGGGGAAAGCGCTCACCTCGAAGATCGCACGCTCGTCGATCCTGACGTGCCGCGCTTCCGGTCGAAGCCGCGTCCCCCCGCACGAGGGGCAGGGCCTGGTGTTCAGGTATTTCGCGAGCTCCTCGCGCACCACCAGGGAATCGGTCTCCTTGTAGCGACGCTCGAGGCTGGGCAGGATGCCCTCGAAGGCGTGCTCCTTCACCACCGTGCGGCCGCGCTCGCTCAGGTAGGAGAACGGGATTTTCTCCCGGGTGCCATGGAGCACGAGCGTCTGGACCGGCTCGGGGAGCTTCTCGAACGGCGCCTCGACGTCGAAGCGGAAATGCGCGGCGAGGCTCGTGAGCATCTGAAAATAGAACTGGTTGCGCCGGTCCCAGCCCTTGATCGCGCCGCTCGCGAGGGAGAGGCCCGAGTGCGCGACCACGCGCTTCGGATCGAAGAAAGTGATCGTGCCCAGGCCGTCGCACTCCGGGCAGGCGCCCATGGGATTGTTGAAGGAGAACAGGCGCGGCTCGAGCTCGGGCAGCGAGTAGTCGCACACCGGGCAGGCGTAGCGCGCCGAGAAGAGGTGCTCGCGACCCGAATCGAGCTCGAGCACCACGGCGCGGCCGTCGGCGTGCCTGAGCGCCGTCTCGAAGGATTCCGCCAGGCGCTGTTTCGCGTCGGGGCGCACTTTCAGGCGGTCGACGACCACGTCCACCGAGTGCTTGACGTTCTTGGAGAGCCTGGGGACCGAGTCGATTTCATGAACCTTGCCGTCGACGCGCAGGCGCGCGAACCCCTGCGCGCGCAGCTCCGCGACCAGCTCCTGCTGCTCGCCCTTGCGGCTCGCGACGATGGGGGCGAGGATCATGAGCTTGGTGTCCTGGGGGAGCGCGAGCGCGTGGTCGACCATCTGCGACACCGACTGCGCTTGCAGGGGCAGTTTGTGCTCCGGGCAGTAAGGGGTTCCGACGCGCGCGTACAGCAGTCGCAGGTAGTCGTGGATCTCGGTGATGGTCCCGACGGTCGAGCGCGGGTTGTGGCTCGCCGCTTTCTGCTCGATCGAGATCGCCGGCGACAGCCCCTCGATCAGATCGACGTCGGGCTTTTCCATCAGCTGCAGGAACTGGCGCGCGTAGGCCGAGAGCGACTCGACGTAGCGGCGCTGGCCCTCCGCGTAGAGCGTGTCGAAGGCGAGCGAGGATTTTCCGGAGCCCGACAGTCCGGTGATCACGATCAGCCGGTTTCTCGGCAAATCGACGTTCAGGTTCTTCAGGTTGTGCGTTCGTGCGCCGCGGATGCGGATCTGGTCCATTGAGCGGGTCGTAAAGTCGAACCTGCTACTATACAAAATTTCGCAGTGTTCCCGCTACTCCCATGACGTTCCCGGCGGAGGCTGACAGGATGTCCGCCTTGGAACGGCGCGCGAGCCTCTCGCTCGCCTCGCTGTTCGCCGGCGGAGCCGCCGGGGGCTGGCTCGCCGGACGTCTCGGTGATTCCGCGGTCTTTGTATTCGGAATCGCGATTGTCGCGTTATGGCTGGGAACGGCATGGCGAATGCGCATTCCGGGTGAATCCGCGGAGCGGATCATCCCGGTGGGCGCGGGGGCCGATCCGGTCGCGTTGCGCGAGGGACCCTTGCGCCTGCGCGGGGTGCGCGACGCCGTGATCGCGCCCGAACGAGGCGTCGTCCGGTTAACCGTGTATCCTGATTCGTTCGACGCAAACACGGCGAGAAAATTGATCGAGGGGGAAAGTTAATGGCTTCGGTAAACAAAGTGATTCTCGTAGGCAACCTCGGGCGCGATCCCGAGACACGGTACAACCCGGAAGGCGGGGCGATCACCAACATCTCGGTCGCCACCACGGATACTTGGAAGGACAAGGCGAGCGGCGAAAAGCAGGAACGCACCGAATGGCACCGCGTGGTGTTCTTCAGCCGGCTCGCGGAAATCGCCGGCGAATATCTCAAGAAGGGCTCGCAGGTCTACATCGAGGGATCCTTGCGCACGCGCAAGTGGCAGGACAAGGAGGGGAAGGAACGCACTACCACCGAGATCGTCGCGGACCGCATGCAGATGCTCGGGAGCCGGCAAGGGGCGGGCGACGCGGGCGCCCGGGAAGCGAAAGAGCCCGCCGCCGCGGGCGAGGGCAAGGCCGCCAAGAAACCGGCGGGCAAGTTCGACGACATGGAAGACGACATCCCGTTCTAAGCGCTGCGGTGCCGGCACAGGAGCAGGACTTCCCCGACCCCGGCGGTGTCGATGAGGCCCTGTGCCAGCGCCAGCGGTTTTTGAAAGCGCACGCCCAGGGGCATCATCACGCGGTTGTAGGTCCACATTGCCAGTTCGCGCTGGTGAATCAGGAACCACATGCCGAGGTCCACCAAACGCGACGATTTCGGCATCATCCCGAAGGCGGCGCTGCGCTCCACCGCGAAGCCGTGTCGCGCGAGCTTGGTCCTCAATTCCGCCGGCTCGTAGCGGTGCCGGTGGCCGACGAAAGCGTCGAACCCGGACCACTTCGCGGGATGCAGGGGCACCGAGGTGATTAGCGCGGCCCCCGACGCCGCCACGCGCGAGAGCTCGGCGAGAGCGCGCTCGTCGTCCTCGACGTGTTCGATCACGTCGAGGGCGCAGACCAGGTCGAAACCCGCGTTGCCGTAGGGCAGGGCCGTGATGGAGCCCAGCGTCCCGGAGCCACCGCGCGCGCGCAGCTTTTCCAGCGCAGCAGCGCTTATATCGATGAACTGCGTATCCTCTATCGGAAGGCGGGGGCGCAACCCCGGCGCGACCTCCAGCCGGCGCTGCGCCGGAGCGAGCAGCGAGCGGACCAGGGGCCAGGTGTTGAAACGTTCGGGCTCGATCAGGCGCGCCTCGCTCCACAGCGCGTTGTAGAAATGCCGGTTGACTTCGAGCAGCTCGGATTCCGCGCGGGCGGGAATCAGCGAAGTCATCTAGACCGCCGAGTTGAAGGCCGAGCGCTTATAATGAAATGTACCGCACCCTACGGTTTCCGATCGCAAATGAATAGTGCCACGAAACAGGACAACCTGACTGTCCTCAGTGAATTCCTGCACAAGCGCGAAAACATCGATCCCGCTCGAGTGACGCCCGAGGCCTCGCTCGAGGAACTGAAGGTGGATTCGCTCCTGCTGCTCGAACTGCTGTTCGAATTCGAGGACAGGCTCGGCGTCAAGATGCCGCAGGACATTCCGCGACCCAAGACCGTTGGTGACCTGCTGGGGATCGTGGATAGAGTCGCAGCCAAAAGCGGCGTCTGAATGGCGAGCGCGCGGCGCGTTGCCGTTACCGGCCTGGGGCTCGTCAACCCTTTTGGCGGGGATCTTGCGGACTTCTTCGGCCGGATGCTGCGCGGCGAATCGGCGATCCGGCTCTACACCCGCGAGGACGACGTGCTCAAGCCGCTTTCGGTCCTGGCGGTCCGTTGCGCGAATTTCGACGCCGACGCTGCCCTGGGCCGATCGCTTTCCTACACCATGGACCGCTACAGCCAGCTCGGGACCACGGCCGCCTTCTCGGCTTGGCGCGATGCCGGGCTTCCCCTGACCAAGGACGCGCCGCGCAACGACTGGGGCGTCTCCTGGGGTACGGCGCTGGGCGGCACGCTGACTTTCGAGAGCGGCTATATCGAGATGTTGCGTAACGGCCGGGAACGCGTGCCGCCGCTTTCGGTCGTGCTCGGAATGAGCAACGCAGCCGCTTCTCACATATCGATTCAGCTCGGCTTGGGAGCTTCCTGCGCGACTTATTCGGTTGCGTGCGCCTCATCGGCAGTCGCGATCGGCGAGGCCTTGCCGAAGATCCGCTCGGGCGAAGCGACGCTGATGGTCGTGGGCGGGTCCGAAGCGCCGCTCTCCTATGGCGTGGTGCGCGCATGGGAAGCGATGCGCATTCTTGCCCTGGGCGATGAGGCGTCCGCCGTGCGCGCCTGCCGTCCGTTCAGTTCGGATCGGCAGGGTCTGGTGCTCGGTGAAGGGGCAGGCGCGATGATCCTCGAGGATTGGGACCACGCGGTTGGGCGCGGCGCGAGGATTTATGCCGAATTCGCGGGGTGTGGCAGCACCTCCGATCATGAGCATCTCGTCCGGCCCAATGCGGATGGACAGGCGCGCGCCATGCGCATGGCAATTCAGGACGGCGGCATGACGCCCGACGAGATCGATTACATCAACGCGCACGGCACGGCGACGCGCGAGGGCGATCCGATCGAAATCGCGGCCATTCGCGCCGTATTCGGATCGCGTTCTGCGGCGGTCGCCGTCAGCGCCACGAAATCGATGCATGGGCACATGCTGGGCGCAACGGGAGTGGTCGAAGCCATCATCACGGTGCTGTCCCTCGCGTCGCAGGAGGCGCCGCCGACCGCGTATCTCGACGATCTGGACCGCGAATGCACCGGTGTACGCCACATCTCCGGCGCATCCCTGCGCGGCAGCTTGCGGGCGGCGTTGTCCAACTCCTTCGCATTCGGTGGCAGCAACACGGTGCTTGCATTCCGCGCGGCTCATTGAGCCCGCGCAGGGGCGAATCACGAAGGTCTCAGCCGACGGATCGCGAGCAGCGGCAGGCGCAGCACGAAGCCGAGGAAAAGACGGACGTGCATCCAGGTGAGCAGCGCGTTGTCGCGCCAGTAGTTGAAATGCGACACGCCGCCCTCGTCCGGGTGAAAATACCGCACCGGTGCGGGTCTGTTGAGCGGGCGCACCCCCAGCCAGCACATCCGCACTACCGCTTCCGGGTCGAAGTCGAAGCGCCGCATCCAGACCTGCTTGTGCATCACCTTGCGCAGGGGCGCGATCGGGTACACCCTGAAGCCGAACAGCGAATCGCCGATTCCCGTCCACAGCGTTTCGAGGTTGGCCCACCAGTTGGATACGCGGCGCCCCTTCACGCGCAGATTCGGCGCGCTCGCGTCGAACACCGGAACACCCAGCACCATGCAGGAAGGCTCGGCCAGGGAAGCCGCCATGAACTCGCCGATCAGCGCGGAGGGGTGCTGCCCGTCGGAATCCATCGTCAGAACGTGCGTGAAGCCGGCGGCCTGTGCGAGCTCGATGCCGTGCAGCACGGCCGCGCCCTTGCCGCCGTTCCTGGGCAGCACGATCACCTTCAGACCCGCGTCGGTTTCGGCCATCCGGCGCAATCCCTCGGCCGTGCCGTCGGTACTGGCGTCCACCACGACCCAAACCGGGTTCCAGAAACGCCGGGCAGCCTGGACCGTTTCATAGACTTTCGCGCCGGGGTTGTAGCTCGGAATCAGTACGACATGGGTCCGGGAAGCCTCCTTCATCGAGCCCTCAGCGCTCGTCGAGCCGGGGATTCTGCCGCTGCGCCAGGATTTTGCCGGCGGCATCGATGCCCTCCGGGCGACCGAGCTCGGATGCGAGATAGGCCTCCAGTTCCGCGATCATCTCTCTCAAGTTGTCCCTGGGCATGAAACGCCTTCCCAGCCGAACGCGGTAGCAGATCGGCATCGGCGGTATGCGATAAAGGGGCCAGCCCTTGGACAGAAAGGGCGATGCGGTTTCGATCAATACCGTCTGGATGGGAACGCCCGAGCGCTTCGAGACGAGGGCCGCTCCTCCCTTCAGGCGATTGATCGGCCGGCGGGTCGTTCGGGTTCCTTCCGGAAAGAGCAGGAGCTGGCTGCCGGACCTGAGGTTCTGCACGGCCTGCGTCGCAGCTCCGATGAAGTCGTCGTTGCGTATGTAGCCGGAAAGGCGCGCCGATGCTCCATAGATAGGATTGTCGATCAGCTTGGCCTTCATCACGCAGGCCACGTCGGGCAGGCGCGACAGGACCATGACCGCGTCCAGAAGGCTGGGATGGTTGGGCGCGATGATCAAAGGTCCGGCTCCGCGCAAGGCGTCCAGCGCACCGAGATCGAAGCGAATCGCCCCGGTCAGCGCGAGGACCTGGAGATAACAGTGAAAGCCCCAGCTGGTGATCGAGCGACCGACCACCTTCCCCCGTTCCTCGGGCAGCAGGTAGCCAAGGAATGCCGCCGCCCCGGACCATATCAAGCACATCAAGCCAAAGACGAGCAGACCCAAGTAGACGACGAGGTATCCATAAGCGGCGCGCAAGCCCGTCCGGATCATTGGCGTTGCGGATCCCTGCAAGAGCATCGGCTTTCCCGTTCGCAAGACTCAGCTCGCACCGAAGATTCGTCACCCTAACACAGGACGCGGCCGGCAAATAACCGTCCATGGTTCCGTCGCATTTGCTCCGCAGCCACGGTAGAATTCGAAATTCACGATATCGGAGTGTCCAGGGAAACTGCGTGGACGCGAGACGGCGCGTAGTGTTGAAAACCAGCGGCGGCTTGCTCGCCCTGGCGGCAGCGGGGGTCATCAGGCCCGGCGAGGCGCTCGGGCAGGAATGGAACAAGGCGGCGTTCGACACGAAGAGCGTCGCCGACACGGTGAAGGCGCTGGGCGGCAGCGGCTCGACCCCGAGCAGCGGCGTCGAGATCACCGCGCCGGACATAGCGGAAAACGGAGCGGTCGTGCCGATCGCCGTGGAGAGCAAGCTCCCCCGGACGCAAGCCATCGCCATCCTGATCGAAAAGAACCCGAACACGCTGTCCGCGGAATTCGCGATCCCCTCGGGCACCGACTCGTTCGTCAGCACCCGCGTCAAGATGGCGGAGACGTCGAATATCTACGCGCTCGTAGTCGCGGACGGCAGGTACTTCCATGCGGTGAAGGAAATCAAGGTCACCATCGGCGGGTGTGGAGGGTGACATGGCAGACCCGATGCGCATCCGCGCCAGCATGACGGGGGACAAGGTCGAGGTGAAAGTGCTGATGGCCCACGAGATGGAAACCGGCCTGCGCAAGGACGCCGGCGGCAATGCCATTCCGGCGCATTTCATCCGGAACGTGACCGTAACGCATGGCGGAAAGACCGTGCTGTCGGCGCAGTGGGGAACGTCGGTCTCGCGCAATCCTTTTCTGCATTTTCGCTTCAAAGGAGGCAAGCCCGGCGAGAAAGTGACGATCACCTGGCTCGACAACAAGGGCGAAAGGCGAACCGACGAGGCGGTCATTGCCGGCGGCTGACAGCGGAGCCCGTCGAGGCACAACCACGAGGGAAGAGAGTCATGGGTATTCAGCGCGTCCTGGCCGGGGTGCTCGCGGCGATCCTGCCGTGCCTTTCCCCGGCTCAGCAGGACACCCTGAAGGAAATAGACCGCTACCGCCAGCTCCTGCAGGAGAGCAATCCCGCCGAGCTGTACGAGGCGCGCGGCGCCGAGCACTGGACACGCAAGCGCGGACCGAAGAACTCCTCGCTCGAGCACTGCGACCTCGGCCTAGGGCCTGGTGTCGTCAAAGGCGCCTACGTGCGGCTGCCACGCTACTTTGCGGACACCGACCGCGTGCAGGACCTCGAGTCGCGTCTGCTCACCTGCATGGTGACGCTGCAAGGGTTCACTCCCGAAGAAGCCAGACGTAACCCGTTTTCCGGGACCGGGGTGCCGATGATCACGACGGACCCTTATTCCGGCGTGGGCCAGCGGTCGGTGATGACGGATCTGGTTGCCTGGATCGCATCCGAGTCGCGCGGCATGACGATTGCCCCGTCGGTGTCGCATCCAAGAGAGCGCCTGGCCTATCAAGCCGGCGAAAGCCTTTTCCACTATCGCGCCGGACCGTATGACTTCGGCTGCATCACCTGCCACGGCGAAGAAGGAAAGCGGATCCGGTTGCAGAATCTGCCGAGAATGACCAATGCCAAAGACGCGCAACGCGCGTTCGGCACCTGGCCCGCATACCGCGTCTCGGAGGGCGAGTTGCGCTCCATGCAATGGCGCATGTGGGAGTGCGTCCGGCAGATGCGCTTCCCGGAGCTGGAGTTCGCTTCGGATGCGTCTATCGCGCTGATCATGTTTCTCGCCAAACGGGCCGAGGGCGGCACGTTCGACGCTCCGGCGATCAAACGATGAAGGCCGAAATGCAGCCGGCAATGATTCTGGCGCTTGCGCTTTCCGGCATCTGCGTCGCGGGGTGCGCGAGCCGGCCGTCCGATTCGGAGACCGAGCGCGCGCTGACCGAGATGATAAAGACCTCGTTCAAGACTCGTGGCCAGGCGACGATCGCTCGCCTGAGCCAGGATGACGCGCAGGCGCTCTGCAGCAAGCACGCCGGTGAATTGCCCAAGGGCGTGAGCGACGGGATCGAGAAAGCGCAACAAGCGACCCTCCGCTACCCGGGCTCCGGAAAGCTCATGGGCGACTGGCGCGAGGGGGAACGGATCGCGCAAAGCGGCGCCGGCAAGCAGTTCACCGACGCCCCGACCCGGCCTGCCGGCGGCAGCTGCTACAACTGCCACCAGCTCTCGAAGCAGGAGCTGTCGTTCGGCACGATCGGCCCGAGCCTCTACCAGTTCGGCAAGGTGCGAGGCGCGAGCGAGGCGATCCAGAAGTACACCTACGGCAAGATCTACAATTCCGAGGCGTTCTCGGCCTGCTCCAGCATGCCGCGCTTCGGCCACAATGGCGTCCTCACCGAAGAGCAGATCACGCACCTCGTGGCGCTGCTGCTCGACCTCGATTCCCCCGTAAACAAGTGAGCTCGACGGGGCGATGTCCCTATCCCGTCGCGAATTCCTGCAGGCGCTCGCCGCGGCGGCCGCGGCGGGCCTGCCGCTCGATTCGCGCCCGGCCCTAGGCAACGGGGCCTTCTACGATTTTCCGCCTTTCGGCAACGTATCGCTCCTCCATTTCACCGATTGCCACGCGCAGCTGCTGCCCGTGAGCTTCCGCGAGCCGAGCGTCAATCTCGGCGTCGGCGAAGGCGCGAACCGCCCGCCGCACCTGGTCGGCGAGGCGCTGCTCAAGCGCTTCGGCATTTCTCCCGGCACGCGCGAGGCGCATGCCTTCTCCCACCTCGATTTTGTGCGGGCGGCCGGAAAATACGGGAGGCTCGGCGGCTTCGCCCACCTCGCGACGCTGGTGCGGCAGCTGCGCGCCGGGCGCGTCGCCTCGCTGCTGCTGGACGGCGGCGACACCTGGCATGGATCGGCGACCTCGCTTTGGACGCGGGGGCAGGACATGATCGAGGCGCAGAAGCTCCTCGGCGTCGACATCATGACCGGGCACGGGTGATTCACCTACGGCGCGGCGCGCGGCAGGGAAGGCACGGAAAAGGATTTCCCCGGGCGG
>CAYQVE010000096.1:0-11185 GCA_964420785.1 uncultured Enterobacteriaceae bacterium
CTACAAGGCCAACGACGGCGCCTTCGTTCGCAAGCACTTCTTCGGCAAGGATCCGAACCTGCTCGAGATGGTATCGCGCATGACCGACGAGGACATCTGGCGCCTGAACCGGGGCGGGCACGACCCTCATAAGATCTATGCGGCCTACGCAGCGGCCGTGAAGCACAAGGACCAGCCTACGGTGATCCTCGCCAAGACCATCAAGGGCTACGGCCTGGGCAAGCAGGGTCAGGCTAAGAATCCGACTCACCAGCTGAAGAAGATGGACCTCGCGACCATCCGCGAGATGCGCGATCGCTTCAACGTGCCGATCCCCGACGACAAGCTCGAGGACTTACCGCTCTACAAACCCAAAGACGATGATCCGATCATGGTGTACCTGCACGAGCGCAGGAACGCGCTCGGCGGTTACCTGCCTCAGCGCCGCCGCAAGGCGGACAGCGTTCCCGCGGTGCCGGCTCTCTCGGCGTTCGATCAGCAGTTGAAGGGCTCGGAAGGCCGCGAGATCTCCACTACCATGGCGTTCGTGCGCATGCTTACGGCGCTCGTGCGCGACAAGAACATCGGCAGGCATATTGTACCGATCGTTCCGGACGAGGCGCGCACTTTCGGCATGGAGGGGATGTTCCGGCAGCTCGCGATCTATTCTTCGGAAGGACAGAAGTACGAGCCGGTCGACCGCGAACAGGTGATGTACTACCGCGAAGACAAGGCGGGGCAGATTCTCGAGGAGGGAATCAACGAGGCCGGCGCGTTTTCATCTTGGATCGCAGCGGCGACTTCATACAGCCATTCGAACCTTGTCATGGTGCCGTTCTACATCTTTTATTCGATGTTCGGCATGCAGCGCATCGGTGATCTTGCGTGGGCGGCGGGGGACCAACGCGCGCGGGGGTTTCTCCTCGGCGCCACGGCGGGCCGCACGACTCTGAACGGCGAGGGGCTGCAGCACGAAGACGGGCACAGCCATGTGCTCTCTTCGGTCATTCCCAATTGCATTTCCTATGATCCGACCTTTGCCTATGAGCTCGCCGTCATCCTCCAGGACGGCCTGCGTCGGATGGTCACGTTGCAGGAGGACGTGTTCTATTACGTCACTGTGATGAACGAGAATTACGAGCATCCCGCGATGCCACCGGGTGTGGAGCAAGCGATTTTGAAGGGGATGTACCTCCTTCGGGAAGGTTCGAAGAAGAAAACGCGCGTGCAGCTGCTGGGCTCGGGAACGATCTTGCGCGAAGTCATTGCCGCTGGCGAGCTGCTCGAGGCCGATTGGGGCGTGGCTGCGGATATCTGGAGCGCGCCCAGCCTGACCGAGCTGCGCCGCGAAGGGCTTGCGGTCGAGCGGCGGAGCATGCTGCATCCGGAAACGAAGCCCGGGGTCCCGTATATGACCCAGTGCCTTGAGAAACGTGAAGGTCCCGTGATCGCTGCGACCGACTACATCAAGAGCTTTGCCGACCAGATTCGATCGTTCATCCCCAGGGACCGCGTCTACCGAGCGCTAGGCACCGATGGGTACGGCCGCTCCGATTCCCGCGCCAAGCTGCGTCACTTCTTCGAGGTCAATCGTTGCTTTGTGGCAGTCGCGGCGCTCAAGGCGCTCGCCGATCAGTGCGCGGTCAAATCCAAGGTCGTTTCCGACGCCATCAAGAAATACGGCATCGATCCGGAAAAACCCGATCCAGTGACCGTCTGACCAAGCATGGTCCGGGCGCCTCGGCGGCTGCCCGGCCCCGGCACCCCAATCGTGAACTGAGCAAGCATGGGAACTCCTAGGGAAGTCTACGTACCCGACATCGGCGACTTCAAGAACGTCGATGTAATCGAGGTGCTGGTCAAACGGGGCGATTCGGTACAGCCGGAGCAGTCGCTCATCACCGTGGAATCGGACAAGGCGACGATGGAGATTCCGTCGCCGGCCGCGGGCGTGGTGAAGGAATTGCGGGTCAAGACCGGCGACAAGGTTTCGCAGGGCAGTCCCATCCTCATTCTCGAAGAGACTGAGGGTGCTCCGATTGCGCCCGCAAAGTCGGCCTCGAAACCTCAAGACGCGGCAAAGCCTGCCCCGGTGCTTACGGCCGTCCCGGCACCAGCCCCCGCCGCGCCGGCGGCCGGCCGGACCGAGCCGGTCTCAAACACATCTGCGCCACCTTCCGGGGCGACGCCGCACGCGAGCCCCTCGGTGCGCAAGTTCGCGCGCGAGCTAGGCGTCGACCTCATTCGCGTCAAAGGCTCGGGCCCGAAAGAACGCATTACGCAGGTGGACGTCCAGGAGTTCGTGAAGGGAATGATGAGAGGTGCGCCCGCGGTCGCCGCCGTCCCTGCGCGCGGCGGGCTCGTTCTGGATCTTCCGGAGTGGCCTCAGGTGGATTTCGCGAAGTTCGGCCCGGTCGAAACCAAACCTCTGTCGCGAATCAGGAAGCTTTCCGGCGGGTTCCTGCACCGCAACTGGGTCTCGATCCCGCACGTCACCCAGCACGACGAAGCCGACATCACGGAGCTTGAGGCATTCCGGAAGCAGAACACACAGGTCGCGGAAAAAGAGGGCTTCAAGCTCACGATGCTCGCTTTCCTGGTGAAAGCTTCGGTCAATGCCCTTCGGCAGTTCCCTGACTTCAACGCGTCTCTCGACAAGACCGGCGAGAATCTCATTGTCAAAAAGTACTATCACGTCGGTGTTGCGGTGGATACGCCAGACGGACTGGTGGTGCCCGTAATTCGCGACGCGGATCGCAAAGGCGTTTTCGATCTCGCCCGCGAGCTGGCGGAGATATCCAAGCTTGCTCGGGAGAAGAAGCTCAAGCCCGACAGCATGCGCGGCGGCACTTTCAGCATTTCCAGCCTAGGCGGCATCGGTGGTACCGCATTTACGCCCATCATCAATGCGCCGGAGGTCGCGATTCTGGGCGTGGCGAGATCGCAGATGCGACCGGTTTACAGGGATGGCGCGTTCGTTCCGCGGCTGATGTTGCCGCTGTCGCTCGCCTACGATCACCGCGTCATCGACGGTGCAGCAGGGGCACGCTTTACGACCTACCTGGCCTCGGTCCTCTCCGATATCCGACGCACGCTTCTGTGAGGGCGGCGTCGCGCAGATGATCGAAGTCAAGGTACCTGACATCGGCGATTTCAAGGACGTCGAGATCATCGAAGTCCTGGTGAAGCCTGGCGACCGGGTTGAAAAGGAGGCCTCCCTCATCACGCTCGAGTCCGATAAGGCGACGGTCGAGATTCCATCGTCGCACGCGGGAGTCGTGAAGGAGCTGCGCGTCAAGCTTGGCGACAAGGTATCCCAAGGATCGCCGATTCTCCTGCTTGAAGAGAGCACAGGCGCAGCAGCGGGTCCGGCCTCCAAGCCGGCCCCAGCTCCGGCCGCTGGGGAAACACCGGCACCCGCGAAGCCCACCGCACCAGCCAATGCGATCGCGTTCAAGGGCACGGCCGAGGTGACCTGCGACGTTGTGGTGCTGGGCTCCGGCCCCGGAGGTTATTCGGCCGCCTTCCGCGCTGCCGATCTCGGCATGAACACCGTCCTGGTCGAGCGCTATCCGATGCTCGGAGGCGTGTGCCTCAACGTCGGCTGCATCCCCTCGAAAGCGCTCCTGCACATCGCCGCGGTCATCGACGAGGCAAAGCATTTTTCCGAGCGCGGTATCGACTTCGGTGAACCGAAGGTGGATCTCGATGCGCTGCGCGCCTGGAAGACCAAGGTGGTTGGCAAGCTCACCAGCGGGCTTACCGGCATGGCGCGCATGCGCAAGGTGACGGTGTTACAAGGCACCGGCGCTTTCGTCGGACCGAGCCATCTTTCCGTGGAATCGAAAGACGGACGTAGAGTCGTCGCATTCAAGAATGCGATCATTGCAGCCGGCTCGCAGTCGGCGAAGCTGCCTTCCGTTCCGGAGGATTCGCGGATCGTCGATTCGACGGCCGCGTTGGAGTTGCATGCGCGTCCAAAGCGCATGCTCGTGATCGGCGGCGGCATCATCGGCCTGGAAATGGGTACGGTCTACTCGACGCTCGGTGCGAGGCTCGATGTGGTCGAGATGCTCGACGGCCTGATGGTCGGAGCGGATCGGGACCTGGTGAAGGTCTGGCAGACGTTTAACACCCGCCGTTTCGACAACATCATGCTGAAGACCAAAACTACCAGGGTCGAAGTCACGAAGGAGGGGCTGAAAGTATCGTTCGAAGGCGAGAACGCTCCGGGCAAGCCGCAGCTCTACGACATGATTCTAGTATCGGTCGGCCGTACGCCCAACGGCAAGAAGATCGGGGCCGAAGCAGCGGGTGTCGCGATCAACGAGCGCGGCTTCATCCCCGTGGACGCGCAAATGCGCACCAACGTCCCGCACATCTATGCTATCGGCGATATCGCCCGAGGGCCGATGCTCGCTCACAAGGCGGTGCACGAGGGGCACGTCGCCGCCGAGGCGGCCGCCGGGCAAAAGTCTTACTTCGACGCGCGCGTGATTCCCTCGGTGGCGTATACCGATCCTGAGATCGCCTGGGCGGGGCTGACCGAAGAGGAGGCGAAGCAGCAAGACGTCGAATTCAGCACAGCCAAGTTCCCCTGGGCGGCATCCGGGCGCGCCATCGCCAACGGCCGCGACGAAGGTTTCAGCAAGCTGATCTTCTCCGAGGACACTCACCGCTTGATCGGCGGTGGCATCGTCGGTGCCAGAGCAGGCGACCTCATCAGCGAGATCGCACTCGCCATCGAGATGGGTGCAGACGCGGTCGACATCGGAAGTACCATACACCCGCATCCGACCGTAAGCGAGTCCATCGGCATGGCGGCGGAGCTCTACGAAGGCGTTTGCACCGACCTTCCTCCGGCGAAGCGCCGATGACTAAGGACGAGCTCAAACGGGCAGTCGCCCGCGAGGCGATCAAGTATGTGGTGGAGGACGCCGTGATCGGCGTCGGCACCGGGTCCACGGCCAATTGCTTCATCGACGAGCTTGCCAGGATGAAGAATCGCATCGCCGGAGCGGTCGCGAGCTCGGAAAGGTCCGCCGAGCGGCTGAAGGGGCACGGCATTCGCGTCGTGGATCTCAACAGCGTCAACGAGCTGCCGGTCTACATCGACGGTGCGGACGAGATCACCGAGCATCTCGCCATGATCAAAGGCGGGGGCGGCGCGCTCACGCGAGAGAAGATTGTCGCCGCGGCGGCGAAGAAGTTCGTTTGCATCGCGGACGAGTCGAAGCTCGTGCCGGTGCTTGGAAAATTTCCGCTGCCGGTCGAAGTGATCGCCATGGCGCGCGCCTACGTAGCGCGCCAGATGGTGAAGCTCGGCGGCCAGCCCAAGCTGCGCGAGGGTTTTACCACGGACAACGGCAACATCGTCCTTGACGTGTGGGGGTTGTCCATCCTCGACCCGGTCGAGCTGGAATCGGCGCTCAACAATATCACCGGCGTCGTTACTAACGGATTGTTCGCCCGGCGCGGGGCGGATGTGCTCCTGCTCGGAACCAAGGCGGGCGTGAGAACGATCGCCCGGAAGTAGAGCGCCTACTTGTCCGGCGGCACGTAGCCGGAAGCCACGTCGGCTCCGGATCCGAAGAAATGCTTCTCCATCTGCTCGGCGAGATATTTCCGCGCGCGCGGGTCGGCGAGGTTTAGCTTGTTCTCGTTGATGAGCATGGTCTGGTGCTTGATCCAGGCCTGCCAGGCCTCCCTGGAGACATTCTCGTAGATGCGCTTGCCGAGTTCCCCCGGGTAAGGGGGGAAGTCGAGCCCTTCCGCGTCGCGGCCGAGCTTGATGCATTTCACCATTCTTGCCATTTTCGCAACCTCGATTCCGGTATAGGTCGATTTTAAGTCCGCTTTACTAGAATTTTCGAGCGCCGCCGATAGTTGTACAGGGCTTTCCTTTCCCCCGGCAGCACGGCGATATTCGCCTCGGCGAACCCGCGCTCAATGAACCAATGGGTTGCCCGCGTGGTGAGCACGAAGAGTTTTTTCAGCTTGGAGGCTCGTGCCTGTGTCTCAATATGGTGCAGTAGGCGCTCGCCGTAGCCCGCGTCCCTGTAATCAGGCCGCACCGCGAGGCAGGCAAGCTCGCCGGCGCGCGCGCCGGGAAAGGGGTAGAGCGCGGCGCAGCCGACGATCACGCCGTCGTGCTCAATCAACGAAAAGCGCCCGATCTCGCGCTCGAGCAGTTCGCGCCCGCGGCGCACGAGGGTCCCGTCTTCTTCGAGCGGCTCGATCAGCTTGAGAATGCCCCCTGCATCGTCGATCTTGGCTGGCCGCAGCCTCACCACCTTGTCGGCGGTGATCATGGTGCCCGAACCTTCATGGGTGAACAATTCGATCAGCAGCGCACCGGGGACTGTCCGGCTGATGATATGGGCGCGTTGCATCCCCCCGCGCACTGCCTCGACGGCGTGTGTGAGATAGAGCCGCGTATCGTCGGACAAGCGGTTGCTGCGCGCGAGCAGCTCGGCCGCTTCCTCCGCCGTGAGCTCTGGCAGCAACTCGCCCTCCTTGTCCTGCACGGGCGCGTCAGAGAAGAAGATCAACTTCTCGGCGTGGAGCGCCGTCGCCGTTGCTACCGCCACATCTTCCATGGCGAGGTTGAATACCTCGCCTGTGGGCGAGTAGCCGACTGGCGATACGATCGCTATGTTGCCGGCGTCCAGACACCCCGCGATTGCGGGCGCATCGACCTTGCGCACCGAGCCCGTAGACTGGAAGTCGATGCCGTCGTGCACGCCCATCGGCTGCGCCGTGATGAAATTTCCCGAGACGCTGTTGATGGCAGCACCCGCCATGGGCGAGTTGGGAAGACCCAGGGACAGCAACGCGTCGATCTCCACGCGCAGCAACCCGACAGCCTCCTTCACGCATTCGAGCGCAACGGGATCCGTGATGCGCAGACCCTTGGCGTAGCGCGAGCGGACCTTGCGGCGCTTCAATTGCGCCTCGATCTGCGGACGTGAGCCGTGCACCAGTACCACGCGGATGCCGGTGCTATGCAGAAGGCTGACGTCGTGAGCGAGGTCGACAAACCTGCGCTCCGCGAATATTTCTCCGCCAAAGGCTAGCACGAACGTCTTCCCGCGGAACGCGTGGAAATAGGGGGCAACCGAGCGAACCCAGCTGACGAACTGGGTGGGATGGGACGGCATGGTCGTCGTTGTTTTTGAGGAAGTCCGATTCTAGCCAGTTGCCCCCGGTAGATACAGCGGGCCCGGCGTACAGAGGCTAACAATCACCCCACAAGGCCTGCATCGCCGCGATCGTTGCGAGCGGGGCGGTCTCCGTGCGAAGCACCCGCGGCCCGAAGCGAACCGGAACGAACCCCCTTCTTTCGGCGCGCTGGCGCTCCTCAGGTGCGAGCCCTCCCTCGGGTCCGACCAGCAAGGTTACTTTGCCGGGCGGTTCAAGCTGCTTCAAGTCTCGATCGGCGTCCGGCGCCAGAAGCAGCTGCAGCCCATCGCCTGCTGGCCGCCCGAGAAAGGCATCGAGGTCGATGATCGCGGCGACCTCGGGTACGCGGTTGCGCCCGCATTGCTCGCAGGCGGCAATGACCACGTTGCGCCAGTGGGCGACCCGCCTGTCGGCGCGATCGCTCGAGAGTCTCACTACGGAGCGCTCACTCGCGATCGGCAGGATGCTGGAGACACCAAGCTCGGTCGATTTCTGCAAGGTAGCGTCCATCCGATCTCCGCTCGATACGCACTGAGCGAGCGCGATCGCAAGAGGCGACTCGCGCTCCGGCGTCTGCCTCGATATCACGCAGGCGCGTGCATCGCCACGCGAAACCCGCGTCAGCTCGGCGGCGAATTCCCCGCCCTCACCGTTGAACAAGACGACCGCGTCGCCGCGGCGCAGGCGCAGGACCGCGCAATGGCACGCCACCCGCTCCGGCAAATCGATCTCGGCGCCGAGGGAAAGCCGCACCGGTGCAAAAAACCTCGGGACGGAAGATGGAAAGTCTTTCATGCCGCGATTTTATCTAAGGCGGACCCCAGCCTTGACCTCTCCTGTAACCCACTGATTCCAAGGGAACTACGGCTTTTTTCGACGTGGCGCTGTTATAATCCGAGCGATAAGAATAGTTCTGGGGAGAACGGCTTACGTAGGAGACCGGCCGCACCAACTGCTCTCGTTGCGCTGCCGTCCATGCAGGAAAGGGGCGGCTCAAGACTGCGACGATATCGAGCTACCTGCTTGCACCAGCTTGCGCTTGCTTCAAGAGTTGCGACTTGCTTAAGCGGCCGCATGATGATCTGGAAAGGAAGCCAAAAATGAAGCTTTGTCGTTACGGCAGAAATGGATTCGAAAAACCGGGCGTTATCGACGCGCAAGGCCAGTTGCGTGATTTGTCGGGTGTGATCTCCAACATCGACCAAGACACGATTTCCTCCAAAGGGCTGACGAAGCTGCGCAAGATTCGTCCGGAGTCGCTGCCCCTGGTGCGCGGTAACCCGCGGTTCGGCGTGCCCTATACGGGGATCTCGAAGTTCGTAGCCATCGGCCTGAATTACGTCGATCATGCGCACGAAGCGGGTCTGCAAATACCTGCGGAGCCGGTCGTTTTCATGAAAGCGACGACATGCATCAGCGGGCCGAATGACGACATTCAGCAGCCGCGTAATTCCACCAAGCTCGATTACGAGGTCGAGATCGCAATCGTTATCGGGACACGCGCCGAGTATGTGTCGGAGGACGCGGCCCTGGACCACGTCGCCGGCTACACGATCGTGAATGACGTGTCCGAGCGCGCCTTCCAGCTGCAGTCCTCGCAGTGGGACAAAGGCAAGGGATGTGACACCTTCGGACCGATCGGACCATGGCTCGTCACGGCCGACGAGATCGCCAATCCCCAAGTGCTCGACGTCTGGCTCGATGTCAACGGCGAACGCCGGCAATCCTCCAATACCAAGAACATGATTTTCCCCTGCGCTAAGCTTGTCTCGTACGTGAGCAACTACATGACCTTGCTTCCGGGTGACATTATTACCACCGGAACACCGGCTGGGGTCGCGCTGGGTATGAAGCCGACCCAAGCGTGGCTGAAGCCGGGTGATGTGGTCACTCTCGGCATCAAGGGGCTCGGTGAGCAGCGGCAAAAAGTGATTCCTTACACGGGAAAATGAGCAACCCTTTCCGGCTCGTGCTTTCTGCAAACCCGCTGCCAGCCTATCGGGTTTGACCTGTCGAATATCCGGGGAACAGCTTGTTGAGCGGCCTGAACGGTGCATGAATTACTGTGGACTGGCGGAAGGGCTTGCTTGCCGTGCGAAGGTCAAGAGTGTAGATTCGTTTCCAGCGCAAAGGACGTGTTGTGTCGACGCCCAACGGGCGAACCGCTGCTGAGGAATGAGCTCATAGTCGCTCAAAGGGGTCGCGGCTTTCGGGCAAGGAATGGGGGGATATAGCGCAAGCTTTCCCCCTTTTGCTTTTATCGGAGACGGACATGAAAGTGATCGTTCTCGGCGCCGGGGTCATAGGCACGACGAGCGCGTGGTACCTCGCTCAGAGCGGCCACGAGGTCATGGTGGTGGACCGTCAGCCCGAACCTGCGCTTGAGACGAGTTTTGCAAATGGCGGGCAGATTTCGGTCAGCCACTCCGAACCCTGGGCTAATCCGACCGCCCCCTTGACGATCCTCAAGTGGTTGGGGCGCGAGGATGCCCCGTTGCTCTTCCGGCCGCGCGCCGACCTCGCCCAATGGCTTTGGGGCCTGCGCTTCCTCTTTGAATGTTTGCCAGGCCGGACCCGTCGCAACACAGAGTCCGCTTTCACGCTCGCGCTGTACAGCCGCGAGCAACTGCGTCAACTGCGGCGGGATACTGGCATCCGCTACGATTTTGATACCCGGGGCATTCTGCACCTGTACGAAGACGGTGACGAATTCGAACACGCAAGGAGACAGGCCCAGCTGCTCCGAGCGCGCGGCCTGGACATCGAAATCAAGTCGCCCGAAGGCTGCCTCACGATCGAGCCGGCGCTCAAGCATTCGATAGCCCGGGTCGTGGGGGGGGCCTACGCGGCTTCCGACGAGTGCGGCGATGCGCAGCTTTTCACCCAAGCCTTGTCCGACCTCTGCTGTACCCAAGGCGTGAGCTTCCGGTTCAACGTAAGCGTGAAACGCCTCGAAGCGGCGCGGGGAGCGATCGAGCGCGTGGTCATAGACGACGAAAAAGGAATCGAGGAATCGTTGCGCGCCGACGCCTATGTTGTTGCGCTGGGAAGCTATAGCCCGCTGCTGCTGGCGCCGGTCCGCGTTTCGGTACCGGTGTACCCCGTGAAGGGCTATTCGGTTACCTTGCCTCTCGAGCCCGGCGACGAAGCCCCCAAGACGAGCCTGACCGATCACGCGCGCAAGATCGTGATCTCGCGACTGGGCGATCGCTTGCGCGTGGCAGGCACCGCCGAGTTGAACGGCTACAACACCGAGATGAACGGGCCCCGCTGCGCGGCGCTCGTCAAGCGTTGCTTCGAATGGTTTCCGAACGCGGGGCGTGCGGAGCGCGCTCAGTTCTGGACGGGACTGCG
Organism: uncultured Enterobacteriaceae bacterium; assembly: GCA_964420785.1. Classification (GTDB taxonomy): domain Bacteria; phylum Pseudomonadota; class Gammaproteobacteria; order Burkholderiales; family SG8-39; genus VBDM01. Next base: position 10,516 of record CAYQVE010000096.1, read on the forward strand.
TCCGGCCACGCCCAGCAATCTCCCCGTCATCGGGCGTTCGAAGTACTCCAACCTTTTTCTCAACACAGGGCACGGCACGCTCGGGTGGACGCTTGCGTGCGGCTCGGGCCGGGCCCTTGCGGACATCGTGAGCGGCCGAAATCCGGAGCCGGAGTTCGGGTTCCTCGGGTTCGAGGCCAAAACGAAAAGGGCAACCCTCTCGGTCACCCCGCACCCAACGGGCTGACGCCCCGCGTCTACTTCACTCCGCCCGCAGCGCGCTTTTTCGTCGCCACGAGCCTGGGCTTGGGTACGGCGTCGACGGTGAGTTCGCGCACGAAATTCGGCAACGCGAACAGCGCCTGATGGGCGGCGCCGTTGTAGTACTGCAAATGGCCGAGACCACGGTTGCCGATTCGAATATCGATCTCCCCGCTATTCACGGCCGCGACATCTGTGGAATCCGAGCACGCGCACATCGACCAGAGGCAGCCGTACAAGGGGATGAACATCGTGTACGGCCGGGCGATCTTGAACATCTTGGCCAGCCGCCCATAGAGCATCTTGACTCGGTCGGGGCGCGACCAAGGGGAGCCCATGTGCAAACTGAGCACGCCGCCAACGGCAAGCGCCCGCTTGCAGTCGCGGAAAAACGCCTCCTCGTAGAGCCCGGTGGCAGGGCCGAGCGGGT
>CAYQVE010000097.1:0-11180 GCA_964420785.1 uncultured Enterobacteriaceae bacterium
TCCAAGGTCTGCATGCTGCAGAGCTACCACCAGAACGCCGAGCAGTTCGAGATCACGTTCAACAAGACGAAGTACGATGCGCTGCCCGCCAAGATGAAGGCGATCATCGAGAACGCGGTGGAAGCGGCTTCGCAGGATATGACTTGGAAGGCGATCAACCGCTACTCGCAAGACTACATCGAGCTGCAGACCAAGGACAAGGTCAGGTTCTATAAAACCCCTGACTCGGTGCTGCAGAAGCAGCTCGAAGTCTTCGACCAGGTCGATAAGAAAAGGTCGGCGGAGAATGCGCTGTGGAAGGAGATAGTCGAATCGCAAAGAAAGTATGCTGAGCGGGTGGTGCGCTGGTATCTCGACACTCAGGTCAGCCCGCGCATGGCCTACAACTACTACTTCGGGAAGAAGCCCGCGAAGAAGGCCTGACCCTGAAGGCCTTGCCGAGAGACACCACCCGACGCGTGCCGGGTGGTGTTTTTTTTAATCTTCGTCAGGCACGTGACAGAGTCGCCAGAATAAACTCTTTCCGCCGCCAATTCGTCGCAGGTTGCCCGTCATGCAGAAACTCCTGCTCTTCGTAGACAAAATCAGCACCTGGGTGGGGCAAGCCTTCTCGTGGTTCATCGTCGCTCTCACTTTGCACGTCACCTGGGAGGTATTCTCGCGCTACGTCCTCGACCACCCGCGTGCCTGGGCCTTCGACGCGATGATCATGATGTACGGGACCCTGTTCATGATGGCCGGCGCCTACACGCTCGCGAAGAACAGCCACGTGCGCGGCGACGTGATCTACGGATTTTTCACGCCACGGGCGCAGGCGGCGCTAGACCTGACGCTATACATCGTGTTCTTCATTCCGGGCGTCATCGCGCTCGTCTGGGCCGGCTACACCTACGCCGCGGAGTCGTGGGCGATCAACGAGCATTCGAACATCACTGCAGAAGGCCCGCCTATCTATCCGTTCAAGACGGTCATCCCGCTCGCCGGCGCGTTCGTCCTGGCGCAGGGCATCGTCGAGATCATCCGCTGCGTGATCTGCCTGAAGCAGGGCGAGTGGCCGTCGCGCGAAGAGGACGTCCAGGAAGTCGACGTCGAGAAGCTCAAGGAAATGGTGCACGTGAAAGACGAGGATATCGAGAAGCTCGATAAGTTCGTGGTGCAGCAGGAGCGGCACAAATGAAGCTGCGCAAGGAACTCTGGTTCGGCTTCTCGCTCATGGCGATGATCGTCATCCCGGTGATCGTGCTCACCCCCTGGGGACACCTGACGAACGGGCACCTGGGCCTCATGATGCTCGCGCTGATCTGCGTGGGCATCATGCTCGGCTATCCCACCGCCTTCACGCTCATGGGGATGGGCGTGTTCTTCGCCTGGCTCGCCTACCGCAGCGTGGATCCGGCGACCGCGGACCGGCGCGTGCTCGACCTCTTTGTGCAGCGCACCTACGGCGTGATGTCGAACGACGTGCTCATCGCGATTCCGCTGTTCCTGTTCATGGGCTATCTGGTCGAGCGGGCGCAGCTGATCGACCGCTTGTTCAAGAGCCTGCATCTCGCCACCGCGCGCGTGCCCGGGTCGCTCGCGGTGGCGACCATCGTCACCTGCGCGATCTTCGCGACCGCCACCGGCATCGTCGGCGCGGTGGTGACGCTGATGGGCCTGCTCGCCTTCCCGGCGATGCTCAAGGCGGGCTACAACGTCAAGGTGGCGGCGGGCGCGGTCACGGCCGGCGGCTGCCTCGGCATCCTGATCCCGCCCTCGGTCATGCTGATCGTCTACGGCGCCGTTGCGGGCGTGTCGGTCGTGCAGCTCTACGCCGGGGCCTTCTTGCCCGGCTTCATGCTGGCGGGGCTCTATGTGGGCTACCTCATCGTGCTCGCGAAGTGGAAACCTAAGCTCATGCCTCCGCTCGCGGAGAGCGAGCGGCGCGTCGAGCTTCCGGCCTTTGCGCGAACGCTCGCGCCGCGCAGCGGCAACGCGCTCGTCGGGCTGTGGCGCGCAGCGACCGGTGGCAACGCCGGTGTCGCAAAACGTACCGTGCTCGCGCAGCTGTTCGTCACGCTGGTGCCAGCGCTCTTCATTGCCGCGGTCCTTGGCACCACCTATCGCGTTGCGACAGCGCCGGAAGTCGAGGCCAGCACCGCCGGGCTGATCGAAGCGGGAGGCTTAATCGCGGCGCCCGAACCGGAAAGGGAGGTGTCAACGGGCCTCATTGGCGCGCCGGAACAGGAATCGAAGGTCGAGGAACCCCCAGGGGAAGAAGCGAAGGGAGCCGCGGCACCGTCCGAGGCGGAACAGCCAAAGGCTGAAGGGCTGAAAAATCCGGCGGAAGCGGCAGCGGCCAAGGCGGAGCCGCCCGAAAAACCTGCCGCGGCTGGGGAGCGGCTGCCCGCGCCTATATGGTTGTGGATCGTGCTCGGCGTCGGCATCGCCTTGATCCTCGTCGTCTACTGGCTCTGGAACTGGGAGCGGCTCGAAGTATTCAAGTTGCTGCTCACCTCGTTCTTTCCGCTGGCGCTGCTGATCCTGGCGGTGCTCGGCTCGATCGTGTTCGGGCTCGCGACGCCCTCCGAGGCAGCGGCGGTCGGCGGGTTCGGCGGCTTCATCCTGGCCGGTATTTACCGCTTCATCGCCCATTGGCGCGAGGCGCGGGCCGGCGGCCCAAGTCCGGGCGTCGTAACCTGGAAGACGGCGAAGGAGCTCGGGATCATCGTCAAGGAATCGTCTTTTCTCACCGCAAAGACGAGCGCGATGGTGTGCTGGCTGTTCGTCGGCTCCGGCATTTTCTCGGCAGCGTTCGCGCTGCTCGGCGGGCAGGAGGTCGTCGAGAAGTGGGTGCTGTCGCTCGACATGACGCCGGTACAGTTCATGATCCTCGCGCAGTTCATCATCTTCATCCTCGGTTGGCCGCTCGAGTGGACCGAGATCATCATCATCTTCATGCCGATCTTCCTGCCGCTCTTGCCGCACTTCGGCATCGACCCGCTGTTCTTCGGCCTGCTGGTTGCACTGAACCTGCAGACGGCGTTCCTGTCGCCGCCGGTGGCGATGGCGGCTTTCTACCTGAAAGGGGTGTCTCCGCCGCACGTGACTCTCAACGCGATCTTCGCCGGGATGATGCCTTTCATGGGAATCCAGCTCATCGCGCTGATCCTTCTGTACCTGTTCCCGGGCATCGGCCTCTGGCTGCCGCAGCTGGTCTATGGCCGCTGAATCCGGATTCGTTCTCTAGAGAGGGGCGGCTTCGAGCCGCCCTTTCCATTTGCTGGAGATTCACCTTATATTTCGCTTCGCTGCCGGCCCAGCCGGCCGCAGGAATAGCGTTCCGGAGAAGACGTGAAACCCAGGATTCTCGTGACCCGCGCGACCTTCGACGACGTCATCGCCAAGCTGCGCGAGCGCTTCGAGGTCGAGGACAACCAGAAAGACGATGCGCCGTGGAGCGCCGAGGAATTCCGGCGCCGGATCGCCGACAAGGACGGCGTGCTTCCCACCGGTTCAGACCGCGTGGACGCGGCGACGCTGGACGCGGCGCCGCGCCTGAAGGCCGTATGCAACATCGCAGTCGGCCACAACAACATCGACCTCGCCGCCTGCACCGAGCGGGGCATCCTCGCGACCAATACGCCGGGCGTGCTCGACGATACGACTGCAGACATGACCTGGGCCCTGCTCATGGCCGCTGCGCGGCGCGTGACCGAAGCCGAGCGCTGGCTGCGGGCCGGGAACTGGAAGGGTTGGAAGAACGACCAGTTCCTCGGCGTCGACGTGCACCACGCGACGCTGGGCATCATCGGCATGGGCCGGATCGGCCGGGCGATCGCGCGGCGCGCGAAGGGGTTCTCGATGCGCGTCCTCTACCATAACCGCAGGCGCGCGCCGAAGGCGGTCGAAAAGCGGCTGGGCGCGAAGTACGTGAGCATGGAGAGGCTCCTCAAGGATTCGGATTTCGTCAGCCTCAACATGCCGTACTCGCCGGAAGTCCACAATCTCATCGGGGCTCGCGAGCTTGCCCTGATGAAGCCGACCGCGGTGATCGTGAATGCGGCTCGCGGCGGGATCATCGACGATGCGGCGCTCGTCCGGGCGCTCAAGGAACGGCGCATCGCGGCGGCGGGCCTCGACGTGTTCGAGGGCGAGCCGAAATTCAACCCGGGGTTCCTGGAGGTGGACAACGTGGCTCTGGTTCCGCATATCGGCAGCGCCACGCGCGCGACGCGCACGGCGATGGCCATGCTCGCGAGCAGGAACCTCAATGCCGCGCTGTCGGGCAGGCGTCCGCCCAACCTGCTGAACCCGGAAACCTGGCCGAAGCGGCGCCGCTAGGACACACCATCACCGCATGCCGCTCAGAAGCCCAGCAGCGAAGCCGGCCACGCCCGAGGGCCTGAAGGGGACCGTTCAGGCGCTCTCCGACGGTACGCTGAGCGCTCGCGCCTACTGCGAGTCCTGCCTCGCGCGCATCCGCGCGAGCGAGCCCAGGCTGAAGGCGTGGATTGCGCTCGACGATGAGCGGGCGCTCACCATCGCAGCCGCCCGCGACGCCGAGCGCGCGCAGGGCGGACGCACCGGCGCGCTGCACGGCGTTCCGGTCGGAGTGAAGGACGTCTACGACACCGATGACCTGCCCACGGAAATGGGCTCGCCCGCGTTCGTCGGCAATCAGCCTGGAAAGAACGCCGAGCTCGTCGCACGGATCCTCGCCGCCGGCGGCTACGCGCTCGGCAAGACCGTCACCACCGAATTCGCCTACATGCATCCGGCCGAAACGCGCAATCCCTGGAACCCCAGGCACACGCCGGGCGGTTCCTCCTCCGGGTCGGCCGCGGCCGTCGCGGCGCGCCATGTTCCGGTCGCCGTGGGCACGCAGACCAACGGTTCGGTGATCCGGCCCGCGGCGTTTTGCGGAGTGGTCGGCTTCAAGCCGAGCCTGGACAGCCTGCCCATTCAAGGCGCGCTTCCTTTTGCCGAGACCCTGGACCATGTGGGGGTGTTTGCGCGCACGGTCGCCGACGCCGCCTACTTCGCCGCCAGCCTCGCGGAATCCGGTACGTTTGCCCCGGAGATCGAGGCGCTCTCGCGTCCGCCGAAAATCGCCGTCTTGCCGCGCTTTCCCTGGAACGCCGCGGAACCGGGCGCAGCACGGCATCTGCAAGCGAGCTTGAAGCGTCTCGCCGACGCCGGAACGGAATTGAAGACGGTCGCGCTGCCGGATGACTTCGACGAAGTGCATCGGGTGCACCGCACGATCATGCTCTACGAGGGAGCCCGCGAGCACGCGACTAGGCAGGCGAGCCATAGGCGCGTCATGAGCGCAGTGTTGAACGCCGCGATCGACGAGGGTCTTGCGATGTCGCACGACGATTATCGCGGCGCGCTCGTGAGACGCGCGGCGCTCGCCGAGCTCGCGCTCGATCTGTTCGAGGACTGCGACGCGCTCGCATCGCTTCCGGCGCCCGGCGCGGCCCCGGAGCGGCTCGACGTCACGGGAGACCCGAGCTTCTGCACGCTCTGGACGCTCCTGGGATTCCCGGCCCTTACGCTGCCCACCGGTCTGTCCGACGGCGGCTTGCCCTATGGAATGCAACTCGCCTGTTCGGCGGGCGGCGACGATCGGCTTTTGCGCGTCGCCGGCTGGTGCGAGGCGGTGATCGGTTTCAGCGGTTCTCCCGCGTGAACTGCGGAAAGGCGTTCGGTGCCGGGCCTGCACGCTGGCGGCGACTAGCCTTTTCGGCTACGCTACGCGGCTCCGGAGCCGCACCTCGTGAAGAAAAGCACTTTTCCGACGCCGCAGGATGCAGAAGCCGCATTCTACGAGGCTCTCGAAGCGGGTGAGCTCGAAGCCATGATGGAAGTGTGGGCCGAAGACGAGGAGATCGTCTGCGTGCATCCGGGAGGAGCGAGGCTCGCTGGCTACGATCAGGTGCGCGAGAGCTGGGCGCAGATTTTCGGCTCGGGCCAGCGGCTCAAGGTGCACGTCTCCAACCAGGTGGTGCTCTCGGGGATGATGCTCGCGATCCACAGCGTGCACGAGAACATCCTGGTGCAGGGCGAGCCGCGCTCGCGCCCGCCCGTCGCCGCCACCAACGTTTATCTCCGCACCGGCAACGGCTGGCGAATGATCCTGCATCACGGTTCGCCCGCTCCGCAGGCGCCCCGGGCTCCCGCCGACTCGCCGAAAATCCTGCATTGAGTCTAGGCCCTTACCGAGCTCCCTGGTGGCTGCCCGGCGGACACCTGCAAACCTTGTACTGCCTGCTGATCGGCCGTTCGAAGCCGCGTTGGAAGAGGGAACGCTGGGACACGCCGGACGGCGATTTCATCGATGTCGATCGTCTGGCAGGCCCTGCCGATTCCCCGCTCGTCGTGCTGTTTCACGGCCTCGAGGGCGGCTCGAGCAGCCATTACGCTCGTGCGCTCGCGCACGAGCTCGGTCAGCGGGGCTGGCGCGGCGCGGTAGCGCATTTTCGCGGTTGCTCCGGCGAGCCGAACAGACTGCCGCGGGCCTATCACTCGGGCGACGCGGAGGAGATCGGCTGGATCCTCCGGCGCATGCGCGGCGAAACTTCCGGCGCACCGCTCTTCGCGGTGGGGGTGTCGCTCGGCGGCAATGCGCTCCTCAAGTGGCTCGGCGGGGACTCGCAGGCTAGGGGCGTACTCGCCGCGGCGGCCGCGGTATCGGCCCCGTTCGATGTCATGGCGGCAGGCGATGCCCTGGGCCGCGGATTCAACCTCGTCTACACCCGCGCATTTCTCGCCACGATGAAGAGAAAGGGCGAGGGCAAGCTCGAGCGTTTCCCCGGACTCTTCGACGGCGAGGCGATGCGGCGCGCGCGCACGCTGCGCGAATTCGACGAGGTTGTCACGGCGCCCTTGCATGGATTCCGCGACACCGACGACTACTGGACGCGCGCGAGCGCGAAGCCCCTCCTCGGCCGCATCGCGGTGCCGACGCTTCTCGTGAACGCCCGCAACGATCCCTTTCTCCCGGCGACGGCGTTGCCGCGCCCGGATGAGGTTTCCCTGCAGGTGCATTGCGATTTTCCCGGCGAAGGCGGACACGCCGCATTCGTCAGCGGTCCGTTTCCCGGCAACCTGGAATGGCTGCCGCGGCGCGTGACTGCTTTCTTCGTAGACGTACTGTCCGCGCGGCTCGGCGCTCGGTAGCCGGCCCCCGCAGATGAGACAATGTCAATGCACAAGGGGATTCATAGATGAGTCTTCCCCCGCCGGAAATCTTCAAGGCCTATGACATCCGCGGCGTCGTCGGCAAATCGCTCACCCGCGAAGGCGTGCGGCTGATCGGGCAGGCGCTCGGAAGCGAGCTACTCGACCGTAGCAGCGTGGGCGGGAGGCCGGAGATCGCAGTGGGCCGCGACGGCCGGGTCTCCGGGCCCGAGCTCGCTGGAGGGTTGATGGAGGGCATTCGCGCAAGCGGCGTGGACGTCGCAGAGATCGGAATGTTCGCAACCCCGGTCGCCTATTTTGCCGCGCACGAACTGGGCTGCGGCAGCGCAGTCGCGGTCACGGGCAGCCACAATCCGCCCGAGTACAACGGACTGAAGATGGTGCTAGCGGGAATCACTCTCGCGGGCAAGGATGTCCAGCGGCTGCGCAAGAGGATCGAGTCCGGCGAGCTTGCTCGCGGAGCGGGGCGACACCGTCGTGCCGACATCCGCGAGGCTTACCTGAAGCGCATTGCCTCCGACGTGCGGCTCGCGCGTCCGCTGAAAATCGCGGTCGACTGCGGTAACGGCGTCGCTGGCGCCACCGCGGGCGAGCTCTACCGCCGGCTCGGCTGCGAAGTGCTGGAGCTCTACTGCGAGGTCGATGGCCGCTTTCCCAATCATCATCCCGATCCGTCCCACCCGGAGAACCTCAAGGACCTGATCTCCCTGGTGCAAAGGGAGCGCTGTGAGGCCGGGTTCGCCTTCGACGGCGACGGCGACCGGCTGGGCGTGGTGACTGGCGATGGGAGGATCATCTTTCCGGACCGGCAGCTGATGCTGTTCGCGAAGGATGTCCTTTCGCGCCAGCCCGGCGCCGAGATCATCTACGACGTAAAGAGCACGCGCAACCTCGCGCCCTGGATCCGCGAGCACGGCGGCGTGCCGAGCCTGTGGAAGACCGGCCATTCGCTCATCAAGGCGAGGATGCGCGAGCGCGGCGCGGCGCTCGCCGGCGAGATGAGCGGCCACACTTTCTTCGTCGAACGCTGGTATGGGTTCGACGACGCCCAATACGCGGGGGCGCGCCTGCTGGAGATCCTGAGCAAGACGCCCGACGCCACGGCCACGCTGAACTCGCTGCCCGACTCGGTCAGCACACCGGAGCTGCACCTGCCGTTGAGCGAGGGCGAGCCGCACCGTCTGATCGGAATGCTGCAGGAGAACGCCGTGTTTCCGGGTGCGACCGAGGTGATACGGCTGGACGGCCTTCGCGTGGAGTACCCCTACGGATTCGGCCTGGCGCGCGCATCGAACACGACGCCGGTCGTCGTCCTGCGCTTCGAAGCGGAGGACGAGGCGGGCCTTGATCGCATCAAATCCGAATTCCGGCGGGTTCTGCTTTCTGCCAAGCCTGATGCGAAATTGCCGTTCTAGCGGCTGCCCGAGAGCCGAGTCGGGGCAAGCTCTAGGGGGCGTTACCACGTGTTCCAAACGGGAGGAGGCATCTTGACGCGCGTACCGCTGATCGAAGAGGAGGAACACCCCGAGCTGGCCGAGCTGATCGCGACCATCAAGTCCGAGCGCGGAGGTAGGCTGCTGCATCTCTATCGTGCGCTCCTGAACAGCCCGCCAGTGGCCGAAGGCTGGCTCAAGCTTTTCACCGCGATCCGCCAAAAAGCGAAACTCGGCGGGCGCTGTCGCGAGCTGGCCATTCTGCGCGTGGCCCTTCTGAACGGCGCCGAGTACGAATACCGCGCACACGTACCCTTCGCGCTGAAGGACGGCATGAGCCAGGAGCAAATCGATGCGCTTCCCGGCTGGCAGGTTTCGAAGCGCTTCGACGATCGCGAGCGCGCGGTGCTCGCTTATACCGACTGCATGACTCGCGGGATCCGCGTGCCCGATGCGATTTTCGCCGACGTGCGGCGGCACTTCGACGACCGGGAAACGGTCGAACTCACCGCGACGATCGCGGGCTACAACCTCGTGTCGCGCTTTCTGGTGGCGATGCAGATCGATTAGGGAGATCCGCGCTCCTGGAACAGCAGCTCAGGCGAAGTCCGGCGGTATCAGATCCAGCCGGTCGGTGAAGATCGCGTCGATGCCCCAGGAAAACAAGCGCCGCGCGATCGCCGGTTCATTGACCGTGTAGCAAAGCAGCCAATAACCGGCGCCGCGGACTTCATCGGCTTGCGCCTCGGTCAGGTGCTGGGAATTGCAATGCACGGACACACAGCCGAGCGCCCGCGCGGCTTCATTCCAACCCGGCGCGAGGCGGTCGGTAAGATATCCGCGATCGAGATCCGGCGCCTCGGCGCGCGCTGTCTCGAGCGAGACCGGCTCGAAGGACGACAGCAGCGGTGCGGGCGAAGCGCCGCTCCACAATTCCAAAGCGAGCTTCGCGACGGCGACAGCCGTTTCACGCTGGAACCCTCGCGCCGGCTTGATCTCGACGTTGGCCCAGAGACCGAGCCGGGCGCACAGCTTCCCGGCCTCCTCGAACGTGGGCACGCGCTCACCCCGGTATTCCGGGCTGAACCAGGCGCCGGCGTCCAGGCGCGCGAGCTTTGCGTAGAGCGTCGCGGCGACGCTTCCCTTTCCGTTCGTGGTGCGATCGAGGGTTTCGTCATGCATCAGCAAGGGGACCTTGTCCGCCGAGAGCACTACGTCGAACTCCACACCGCGAAATCCCATCATGCCGGCCTTGCGAATGGCCGCCAGAGTGTTCTCGGGGGCGAGCGTGCCGCCGCCGCGATGGGCCACTACGCGCGGATAAGGCCAGGGTCGATGCATGCGTCTGGTCGCAGCGGAGGAGAAGTCGGGGAGCAGGCTACCGCTATTATAGACAGCCGAATCGGCCGTACTCCGCGGCGCAGGTGCGAAAAAAAACGGGGGAAGGGAGGGTTTCCCCCGTTTAGCCGCCGTTTGCTGGGCCGGCGGGCAACCTGAGACGCCCAGCAGAAGTTCGTCGCTGCGCGCCATGAAATTCGCTATGACGGCATCATATCACCTGCCCCGCCGCGCAACAAGCTTGCAATCTTTTTTGGCCTGCCGATCCCGAATGACTTGTGCACAATCTAACGAATCGAAATTGAAAATCGATCCTTCGTGACTTTTTCACGAATCTCGGAAGCCTCGGCGCTCAGGCCGAGGAAGGTCAGGGCCGGCTGAAACCGCATCTACGGCAGCCCCGGTTCTCTTCCCGGCGCGCACTCTCCCCCGGTGCTAGTATTTGTACGGTTTTCTCTCGCGATTTTGCGCATGAGCACAGCCCTCTTTTCGCTGCTTCGCATGCTGGCCGACAGCAGGTTTCACTCCGGCGAGCGGCTTGGCCGGGCTCTGGGTCTTTCCCCCGCCGGCGTATCAAACCTCGTCGAGCAGATCGACGCGCTGAGCTTGAGCGTAGTCAAGGTACGCGGCCGCGGTTACCGGCTGGCCGAGCCTCTCGACCTGTTCGAGCTGGACAGGCTCGCGGCCGGATTGAAGAAAGTCTCGCCCGAGCTTCGCGTCGAGGTGCTCGATGAATGTCCGTCCACCAATGCCGTTCTCGCCCAGCGTGCCGCTGCGGGCGCGCCGCACGGCACGGTACTCGCTTGTGAACACCAGAGCGCCGGGCGCGGTCGTCGCGGACACTCCTGGGTCTCTGTGGTCGGAGGAAGTCTGGCTTTCTCCATTCTGTGGCGTTTTCCCCGGGGCGCCGGAGCCCTTGGGGGCTTGAGCCTTGCTGTGGCGGTGGGTGCCGCGAAGGCGCTCGAGGGCCTCGGGACGCGTGGCGTGGGAGTCAAATGGCCGAATGATCTGTACTGCGAGGGCCGCAAGCTCGGCGGGATATCGGTCGAGAGCTCCGGCGACATCCTGGGTCCGAGCGCGGTGATCGTGGGAGTCGGTATCAACGTGCGTCTCGGCACCCGGACGCGCGAGCGGATCGGCGCGCCGGCAACCGCTATCCCGAGCCACAGCGAGACAGTGCCGTCGGCGACCGTCGGCCAGATTGCGGCGCGCGAGTGGACTTGC
>CAYQVE010000098.1:0-11083 GCA_964420785.1 uncultured Enterobacteriaceae bacterium
TCCCCGACGACGTCGACGTCCAGCCCGTCCTCACGGCCATGCTCCAGCGCGTCGTTCCGGACGCGGCACTGCCCCACGAGTCGCCGGGGACCGCGAAAGTTGACGCGGCGGTTGTCTGCGGTGCGGCCCGAGAGTTCCCCGGCGTCCCTGCGCGAGGCGCCTTCAACGAGAATGCGCTGGCGCGTCCCGACCATGCTTTCGCCGATCCTGCTCGCATGCCATTCGATTTTCCGCTGGAGCCGGGCGAGCCGGGCGCGCTTTACCTCTTGTGGAGTATCGTCGGGAAGCTCCGCGGCGGGGGTTCCCGGCCTCCGGCTGTAGACAAACGAAAACGAGCTGTCGAATCCGACTTCATTCACCAGTCTCAGGGTCGCCTCGAAATCCTGCTCGGTCTCCCCGGGGAAGCCGACGATGAAATCCGAAGAGATCCTGATGCCGGGTCTCGCGGCGCGCAGCCTGCGCACGATCGACTTGTACTCGAGGGCCGTGTACCCGCGCTTCATCGCCGCGAGCACGCGGTCCGAGCCGGACTGCACCGGGAGGTGCACTTGCGGAGCGAGCTTTTCGATCCGCGCGTGCGCATCGATGAGACGCTGGGTGAATTCCTTCGGATGCGAAGTGGTGTAACGGATACGCCCGATGCCGGGAATCTCTGCGACGTACTCGAGCAGCAGCGCAAAATCCGCGATGACGCCGTCCGCCATCCTCCCGCGATAGGCGTTGACGTTCTGACCGAGCAGAGTCACTTCCTTGACGCCCTGCTCGGCGAGATCCGCGACCTCGGTGAGCACATCGTCGAAGGGGCGGGACACTTCCTCGCCCCGGGTATAGGGAACGACGCAGAAGCTGCAGTACTTGCTGCAGCCTTCCATGATCGAGACGAAGGCGCTCGGTCCGGCGACGCGCGCGGGGGGAAGCCTGTCGAACTTCTCGATCTCCGGGAAGGAGACGTCCACCTGAGGCCGGCCGGAACGCTGCCGAGCGTCGATCAATTCGGGAAGCCGGTGCAGCGTCTGCGGGCCGAACACCAGATCGACATAGGGCGCGCGCGCCACGATGGCCGCGCCTTCTTGGCTCGCGACGCAGCCGCCCACGCCGATGAGAAGGTCGTGCCGCGCCTGCTTCAGGTGTTTCACGCGCCCGAGATCGTGAAATACCTTTTCCTGCGCCCGCTCGCGCACCGAGCAGGTGTTGAACAGGATCAGGTCCGCATTTTCGGGCTGGTCGGTGATCTCGAAACCCTTCGCCGCGCGCAGCAGATCAGCCATCTTGTCCGAGTCGTACTCGTTCATCTGGCAGCCGAACGTCCGAATGAACAGCTTTCTTGTCATGTCATCCGCCCTCTGGGCTCGGCCGTGCGAGCTCATCGGGTGTCAGCAGCCATACGCGAAAAATCTGCCCGTCACGATCCAGGTTGTAGGCGGCCCAGGCTCCCTCGCGCGGAATGGTCACCGGCACGATGATCAGGTTCTGCTGATCGCGGATGATCGCGCCTGCTGCGAGCTGCATCGCCTTGTCGTCCACGGTTACGGCCATCTCTTGGACGTGGCGGATATAGCCCCGCGTGGTGTCCTGAGGGATCGGGATCGGGCGCGTTTGAGCGAGAACCGACACGGCCCAGAGGAAGGCCGGGAGGAGCGCAAGGCAGGCTGCTCGGCGTGGGGCCATGGTCGCTCGCTCGAGGAGAAGTGGTGGCGAATCAGGGACTCGAACCCCGGACCTGCGGATTATGATTCCGTCGCTCTAACCAGCTGAGCTAATTCGCCACGAGAAAACCGGAAATTATCCTTTTTGCGTCCAAGGGTTGTCAAGGAAGGGTCCCTTCGCGGGTACAATCCGCGAATGGAATTCGACGTCGTCATCATCGGAGGAGGGCTCGCCGGGGCGAGTCTGGCGGCGGCGCTCGCCGAAAGCGGGCTCAAGCTTGCCCTCATCGAGCGCAAGGCGCCGCCTTTGCCGGGTCCGGACTGGGATTCGCGCGTCTACGCGTTGACTCCGGCGAGCACGGCGTTTCTCGACCGCATTGGTGCCTGGCAGCGCCTCGAAGCCGGGCGCGTCACGCCGATTTACGACATGCGGGTGTTCGGTGACGACGGGCGCTCGCGGCTGGATTTTTCCGCGTACGAATCGGGAGCGTTGCAACTCGCGGCGACCGTCGAATCGAGCCGGCTTCATCATGCCTTGTGGCAGGGTTTCGAACGTCACAGAAATCTGTCGTTGCTGTGTCCGGCGGTGCCGTCGGAACTGCGTCGCGCGGGGAATCGCGTCGAAATCGATCTCGAAGACGGCAAGGTGGTCACGGCGAAACTGGTGGTCGGCGCAGACGGAGCCGAATCGTGGGTGCGCCGCGCGGCGGGTATCGAAGCCCGAAACCGGAGCTACGCGCAGCTTGGCGTCGTCGCCAATTTCGCCTGCGCGCGGGCGCATCGCAATATCGCGTATCAATGGTTTCGCAGCGACGGTGTGCTCGCTTATCTCCCTTTGACCGACCGGCGCGTCTCGATCGTCTGGTCCGCACCGGAAACGCACGCACGTGATCTGCTCGCCCTCGCACCCGCGGCGTTTTGCGCTCGAGTGAGCGAAGCGGGCTGCGAAGCTCTGGGCGCCCTGGATCCGCTCACCCCGCCGGTAGCCTTTCCCTTGAGTCGCATGTTTGCCGATCGGATGGCCCAGGGAAGGATAGCGCTCATCGGCGACGCGGCGCACGTGTTGCACCCGCTCGCCGGGCAGGGCGTGAATCTGGGATTGGGTGACGCGCACTCGCTTGCCGACTTGCTGCGTGGAGCCTCCGACCCGGGAGATCGTCTCCTGCTGCGGCGCTATGAGCGCGCCCGTGCCGAGGATATACTCGCATTGCGCTGGGTCACGGACGGATTGTTCCGGCTTTTTGATGCGAACCACGGAGCAGCCGCGCGGATCCGGAACTTCGGATTGAACCTGACGAACTCCAATCCGGTCATCAAGACTCTGCTTGCGCGCCGCGCCATGGGAATAGGCGGAGGCCTTCATCACGGGGAACCATCATGAGTTTGCGACTGCCCGCTCTATTTCTCGCCGCGGCTTTTACGGCGACGGCGCTCGCTGACGAGGCATCGGTGAGGCGAGGCGTCGAGGCCCGCTTCGACGGCATCAAAGTGGATAGCGTGACGAGGACGTCCTATGCCGGGCTGTACGAGATCGTAGTCGGGGAGACGCTGTTCTATACCGACGAGAAGGTGAACTTCGTGTTCAAGGGCGAGATCATCGACGCGCGTTCTCAGAAGAATCTCACCGAAGAGCGCCAGCAAAAACTCACCGCGATCAGGTTCGAGGATCTTCCCCTCGATCTCGCGATCAAGCAGGTGCGCGGCAACGGCAAGCGCGTGGTTGCGATTTTCGCCGATCCGTTTTGCCCCTATTGCAAGAGCCTCGACCGCGCACTGCTGCGGCAGGACGACATTACGATCTATACGTTTCTCTATCCCATTCTCCGGCCCGAGTCGCCCGACAAGGCGCGTACCATCTGGTGCGCGCCCGACCGGGCCAAGGCCTACTACGATTTCATGTTGAACGGCCGGGAGCCGGCGGCCACGCCCTCCTGTAACGCGCCGGTCGATAAGTGGCTTGCCCTCGGTCAGAAAATCGGCGTGAGGGCGACGCCGACCAGCTTCACGACAAATGGGGAGAGAATCCTAGGCGCGCGACCCGAAGAGCTCGTCAAACTGATCGGCGAGGCTAAGAAATAGACTCCTGATGGCGTGCCCGATTCAGGGCGTCACGGCGCCGGTCGGAGCGGGTTTCAGGTTCTTCGGGAGTAGGGCCCACATTTTCCCCTGTTGCCGCATGCGGCCCGCTTGGACGCCCGCCTCGGGGCCGAACCCCCAGAAAAAATCTGCGCGCACCGGATTACGGATCGCACCTCCCGTATCCTGAGCGAGGACCAGGCGGGTGAGCGGCGTGGCGCTTGCCGGAAACGTCGTCGCGAGAAATACCGGAGCCCCTAGTGGGACATAGCGCGGATCGACGGCGATTGAGCGGCCCGGCGCGAGCGGAACGCCGAGCGCGCCGACGGGGCCGCTCGCCGCGTCAGCGAGCGGCAGTTCGCGAAAAAACACGAAGCTCGGGTTCTGGTTAAGAAGCTCTTCGAGACGCTTGGGATTCGCCGCAGCCCAGGCCTTAATTGCGGGCATCGAAGCTTCGCCGAGCTGGAGTTCACCGCGCTCGACGAGGTAGCGCCCGATCGATTGAAAAGGATGGCCATTCTGGTCCGCGTACCCGACGCGCAGCGTCTCTCCGCCCTCGAGCTGGACCCTTCCGGATCCCTGGACCTGGAGAAAAAAGGCTTCGATCGGATCGTCGACCCACAGGATTTCCTTTCCCGCCAAGGGTGCGGCGCCGCGAGCGATTTCCGCGCGCGAGTAATACGGCACGACGCGCTTTCCCTCGACGCGCCCGCGCAAGCGCATGCCGCGCAAGTCCGGGTTGATCGCGGAAAGGTCGATGGTGAGCAGGTCGTCCGGCGGGCCGTACAGAGGGTAAACAAAGGGCGTGACTCTGGCGCGGCTGCCGCGCAGGAACGGTTCGTAGTAACCCGTGACCAATCCCTCGATCGCGCCGTCGGTGTTGGCGAGACGCCACGGGGTGAAATTTTCTTCCAGGAAGCGCCGTGCCTCCTCGTCGCCCGGCGAGCGAAGCTCCATCGCTCGCGCGCACACCCCGCGCCACGCCTCACGCCAGCGCAAGGCCTGACACGATGCGAGGAAAGCGGGCCAGGCCGCCGCCTGCTCGCCCTCCTTCCAGCCCGTGAGCGCGCCGAAATCGACGGGCTCGAGCGGATTGATGCGAGGGGCAACGGGCTGCCCGGGGCACGCCGGACACGGGCAGGACGCAGAAGGTGGACAACCCCCGTCCGGCAGCAGAGCGCAGCCTGCAGTGAAACCTGCCGCCGCGAGAAAAAACCAGCGCAAATGCTCTATCATCGGATTCCGAGAGCTTAGAAAGAACATCGTCGAGTGAGTTCCGGTTTGTGGATCATTTTGCTCGAAGCGGGACTCGCTCTTGCGCTCGTCGCGTTCCTCGTGTGGTGGACGCTGCCGCGCAGACGGGAAAGCGAGGGCCGCGAAAAAAAAGATGCCTCCGGCACGTCAGAGCGGCACTAGTGCAGGACACGGGGTACCGACAGGGTGAACTCGGGAATCGGTGCGTCGAACTGGGTACCGTCTTCGGCTACCATTTGGTAGCTGCCTCGCATCGTCCCGACAGGCGTCGCGATCGCAGTGCCGCTCGTGTACTCGAAGCTTTCTCCGGGTTTGAGCAGCGGCTGCGCGCCGACTACGCCCAGACCCCGCACTTCCTGCACTTGGTTGCGGCTGTCGGTGATGATCCAGTGTCGCGAGATCAGCTGAGCGGGAAGGCTTCCGTTGTTGCGGATCGTGATGGTATAGGCGAAGACGAAGCGGGCGTTCTGCTCGTCGGACTGTTCCGGCATGTATTGCGTCTGCGAGGAGACCGCGACCTCGTATTTTTTTTCCGCGACCATGCGGTCATTCCACACGAAATCGCGCGGACTGACAAGAGCGGGACGATCGCGGTTTCATGCGGCTCCGGGCGAATCCAAGTAGAATTTCCGGCGATGGCTGCACGCACGTACCGAATCGCATCGAGCATCCTGTCGGCAAACTTCGCGCGGCTCGGCGATGAAGTGGCTGAGGTCGTCGCAGCCGGAGCGGACATGATTCACTTCGACGTGATGGACAATCATTACGTCCCGAACCTCACCGTTGGACCGGTCGTGTGCGAGGCGATCCGCCCGCTTACCGAAAGCGTGATCGACGTGCACTTGATGGTCAGACCGGTCGATCGAATCATTCCGGATTTCGCTCGCGCCGGAGCCAACATCATCACCTTCCACCCGGAGGCGAGCGAGCACGTCGATCGCACCGTCGGATTGATCCATGACTCGGGCTGCAAGGCGGGCCTCGCGCTGAACCCCGCGACGCCCTTGTCCTGCCTCGATCACGTCCTGCACAAGCTCGACCTGGTTCTCATCATGTCGGTGAATCCCGGATTTGGCGGGCAGCAATTCATCCCCCACGCTCTGGAGAAACTGCGCGACGCGCGCAGGAAAATCGCCGACACTGGGCGCGCAATCATGCTGGAAGTGGACGGCGGCGTGAACGCCGGGAACATCGCCGGAATCGCGCGCGCTGGGGCCGATACCTTCGTCGCGGGCTCCGCAATTTTCGGCTCGAAGAACTATCGGGCGACCATCTCGCAGATGCGGGATGCGCTCAAGTCCGTCGGCTAGAGACGGGTACCGCGGGGTACTGCGCGGCCGCGCCGAGAGTCCGAAATGAGATCGTTCATCGAGGAACTCCAGGCCATCGTCGGACCGGCGGGACTGATCACGTCGCCGACGGAGGTCGCGCCCTACGCTGCGGATTGGCGAAAGCGCTACTTGGGCAAGCCGGCAGCCGTTGTCAGACCGGCGTCTACCGCCGAGGTGGCCGGGGTGGTGCGCGCGTGCGCCGGCTCGCGCACGGCGATTGTCCCCCAAGGGGGAAATACGGGCCTTTGCGGCGCGGCCACCCCGGATGCGAGCGGTACTCAGATCGTCCTCAACCTCTCCCGCATGAACCGGATCCGAGAAGTCGATGCGCGCAACAACACGATGACTGCCGAGGCCGGCTGTGTATTGACCACGCTGCACAAGGCCGCAGAGGAATCGGGGCGCCTCTTCCCCTTGAGCCTTGCGGCAGAAGGCAGCTGCGAAATCGGCGGCAATCTTTCCACGAATGCGGGCGGCACGGCGGTGCTGCGCTATGGCAACGCTCGCGAGCTCGTGCTGGGACTCGAGGTCGTGCTGCCCTCCGGCGAGGTTTGGGAGGGCCTGCGCGGCCTGCGCAAGGACAACACCGGCTATGACCTGAAGCAGCTTTTCATCGGTGCCGAAGGAACGCTGGGCGTAATCACAGCGGCCGTCTTGAAGCTCTTTCCCCTGCCCAAGTCTCGTGCGACCGCAGTGGCGGCGCTACACAGTCCGGAAAAGGCGCTGGCACTGCTTGAGCGGGCCTTGGTGACCTGCGGGGAGAGGCTCACGGGCTTCGAGCTATTCTCCGATTTTTGCCTCTCGCTCGTGCTGAAGCACTTCGGGGGTACTGCTTCGCCCTTTCCGCGCCACTCCCCTCATTATGTGCTCATGGAACTCTCGGATACGCAGTCCGGCGGAGGTGTCAGGACTCTGGTCGAAAGAGTGCTCGAAGCTGCTCTCGAGGAGAAAAACATTCTCGATGCGGCGGTCGCGCAGAGCGAGACCCAGGCGCAAGCTTTCTGGAAGCTGCGTGAATCCATCTCCGAAGCTCAGGCCCGAGAAGGACCGAATATCAAACACGACGTATCGATTCCGATCTCGCGCATCGCCGATTTCATTTCGGCGACGGATCAGGAACTCGCGCGCGCTCATGCGGGCGTGCGCATGGTGACTTTCGGACACATAGGCGACGGAAACGTCCACTACAATGTGTCCGGTCCCGAAGGAGTCGCCCCGGATGTTTTTATTAAGAATACGGCGGCGATCAATCGCCTGGTGCACGACAGCGTGGCGCGTTTCGG
Source organism: uncultured Enterobacteriaceae bacterium (assembly GCA_964420785.1). Lineage (GTDB taxonomy): Bacteria > Pseudomonadota > Gammaproteobacteria > Burkholderiales > SG8-39 > VBDM01. Next base: position 7,591 of record CAYQVE010000098.1, read on the forward strand.
CGGCTCGATCAGCGCTGAGCATGGGCTTGGCCAGCTGAAACGCGATGAAATCCAGCGCTACAAATCGCCTCTCGAACTCGAGTTGATGCGCAAGCTCAAGGGAGCTCTCGACCCGCACGGCATCATGAATCCCGGCAAGGTGCTTTAGCGCGCTGTAATCGTACGAGGTAACGCATCTCGCCGTCGCGGTGCTGTCATTGCCCTTGGTGTCAATACCGCAAGCTGGACAAGCCGCGCAGTGCTGTTATAGAGTAGGCGCTCCGAACGAGAAGCAAGGCAAGTCAACCGTGCTCTTCGAAAACGCCGGGAAACAGGTGCAATCGCGCAGCTGGTGCTGGCGGCGCAGCTAGCCTGCAGTCGCGCGCGCGCCCTGCGCGCACCCGCAGTACCCCGCAACGTTTTCCTGGAGCAGTCATGACCGAGGCAGAATTCCAGCGGCTTGCCGCTCAAGGTTTCAACCGCGTTCCGCTCCTCGCAGAGACCTTCGCCGATCTCGAGACGCCGCTATCGCTTTATCTGAAGCTTGCCAACCGCTCCAACACCTATCTGCTTGAGTCCGTAGTGGGCGGAGAGCGCTTCGGGCGCTATTCGTTCATCGGACTGGCGGCCCCGGTAAGGCTGCGGGCGGTCGGAAGCTTGGTGACGGTGATGCATGGAGACGTCATAGCGGAGAAGGCCCAGACCGCCGATCCGCTCGCCTTTGTGCGCGAGTTCCTTTCGCGCTACCGCGTCGCGGAGCTCCCTGGCTTGCCCCGGTTCTGCGGGGGACTGGTCGGATATTTCGGCTACGACACGGTGCGGTGGATCGAGCCGCGCCTCGCCGGAGGATGGCTCAAGCCCGACGCGCTCGGCTGCCCGGATATGTTATTGCTGGTGTCCGAAGAGCTTGCCGTCATCGACAATCTGTCGGGCAAGCTCTATCTCGTCGTCTATGCGGACCCGACCAAGCCGCGCGCCTGGCACGACGCTCAAGCGCGTCTGCGCGAACTGCTGGGCGCGCTTAGACTGCCCTTGTCACCACCCTCCGAGACACGCGAAGCGGAGACGGAGGTCGCATCAAATTTCGACGCCGACACGTTCCGTGCGGCGGTAGATCGTGCGATCCGGTATGTTCACGACGGGGACATCATGCAGGTCGTGCTGTCACAGCGGTTGTCGCGCCCGTTTGCCGGATCTTCGCTGTCCTTGTATCGGGCTTTGCGCTCGATCAACCCGTCGCCGTACATGTTCTATTTCGATTTCGGCGACTTCCAGGTGGTGAGCGCCTCACCAGAAATCCTGGTGCGTCTGGAGCGTGGTACGGTTACGGTGCGCCCGATCGCCGGAACGCGCCGCCGCGGGGCGACGCAAGACGAGGATGTCGGGCTGGAGCGCGAGTTGCTCGCTGATCCGAAGGAGCGTGCGGAACACGTGATGCTGGCCGACCTCGGCCGCAACGACGTCGGGCGCGTGGCCGCGACGGGGACAGTCCGACTCACCGAAACGATGACGGTCGAACGCTACTCACACGTGATGCACATCGTGTCGAACGTGGAAGGGACGCTGCGCGACGGGCTGGATTGCCTCGACGTGTTCCGCGCGGCATTTCCTGCGGGAACGGTAAGCGGCGCCCCCAAGGTACGCGCCATGGAGATTATCGACGAGCTGGAGCCCGACAGGCGGGGCGTCTACGCCGGTGCCGCGGGCTATCTGGGATTCAACGGCGATATGGACCTGGCCATTGCGATCCGCACGGCGGTCGTGAAAGGCGGCCAGATGCACGTGCAGGCGGGTGCCGGGATCGTCGCCGACTCGGTGCCCGAAAGCGAATTGCAGGAAACCCGTGCCAAGGCGCGGGCTGTGCTGCATGCCGCGGAGATCGCCTCGAATGGAATGGACAGGCGGGCATGATCCTGATGATCGACAACTACGATTCCTTCACCTGGAATTTAGTGCAGTATCTGGGCGAGTTGGGGGCGGACGTCAAAGTGTTTCGCAACGACGAGATCGCGGCGGCGGACATCGCTGCGATGAAACCGACAGGCATCGTCATTTCACCGGGGCCCTGCACTCCCAGTGAAGCGGGGATCTCGCTCGCTGCCGTACGCGAGTTTGCGGGCCGGATCCCGATACTGGGCGTGTGCCTCGGCCATCAGGCGATCGGCCAGGCTTTCGGCGGCGAAGTTGTGCGCGCGGGCAAAGTCGTCCACGGAAAAACCTCGGCGATCAGCCATTTGGGCCTCGGCGTGTTTCGCGGATTGCCGAGTCCCTTCGTGGCGACCCGCTATCATTCGCTTGCGATTCGCCGGGCGACCCTGCCCAAGTGCCTGGAGATCACGGCGGAGTCCGAAGACGGCGAGATCATGGGCGTGCGCCACCGTGAGTTCGCCGTGGACGGCGTGCAGTTCCATCCCGAGTCCTTTCTCACCGAGCACGGACACGCGCTCTTGAAAAATTTCCTGCAACGGGAGGCGGCATGAGCATCACGGTCCAGGAAGCGCTGACGCGGACCATCGAACACCGCGAGATATTCCACGACGAAATGCTCGATCTGATGAGGCAGATCATGAGTGGACAGATTTCTCCCGTCATGATCGCGGCCATCACCGTAGGATTGCGAGTGAAGAAGGAAACGATCGGCGAGATCACCGCCGCGGCACAGGTGATGCGCGAGCTTGCGACGCGGGTCACGGTGAAGGATCCCGACAACCTGGTGGACATCGTGGGTACCGGCGGGGACGGCGCGCACACCTTCAATATCTCGACCGCATCCATGTTCGTTTGCGCCGCGGCGGGGGGCCGCGTCGCCAAGCACGGCAACCGCGCCGTGTCTTCGCAGTCCGGCAGCGCGGACGTGCTTGAGGCGCTGGGCGCAAACATCAACCTGAAGCCCGAGCAGGTGGGGCGTTGCATCGACGAGGTAGGGGTCGGCTTCATGTTTGCGCCGGCGCACCACGCGGCGATGAAACACGCCGCCGCTGTGAGGCGAGAGCTTGGCGTGCGCACTCTGTTCAACATTCTCGGACCGCTAACCAATCCGGCCGGTGCGCCGACGCAGCTGATGGGCGTTTTTCATCCCGATCTCGTTGGGATCCAGGTCCGAGTGCTGCAGCGGCTCGGGGCGCGTCACGCGATGACCGTCTACGGCCTGGAAGGCTTGGACGAGATCTCGGTGAGCGGCCAGACGATGATCGGGGAGTTGAGGAACGGCAAAATTCTCGAATACACGATGCACCCCGACAAATTCGGCTTGCCGGTGCACGATCCGAAAGCGCTGCGCGTGGCGACGGTCGAGGAGTCGCGAAACGTCGTCGTGGCGGCGCTGGAAAACAAGGCTGGAGCCGCGCGCGACATCGTGGCTCTCAATGCCGGAGCCGCAATCTACGTGGCGGGCAAGGCCGCAAGTCTCGAGGAGGGTGTGGAGAAGGCGTTCGAGTTGATCAAGAGCGGCGCCGCGCGTTCCAAGCTCGACGCATTCGTTAAATTTACCCACCAACTCGCGCATGGCCGATAA
>CAYQVE010000099.1:0-11077 GCA_964420785.1 uncultured Enterobacteriaceae bacterium
GGCTTCGGCTTCATCACGCCCGATGACGGCGGCAAGGATCTCTTCGCGCATCACAGCGAGATCCAGATGAACGGATTCAAGTCGCTCAAGGAAGGCCAGAAGGTCGAGTTCGAACCGATCCAGGGCCAGAAGGGCCCGGCGGCTTCGAAAATCCGCCCGGTTTAAGTCCCTCCCTCTCCCTTGGGAGAGGGTCTAAGTCCCTCCCTCTCCCTTGGGAGAGGGCTGGGGTGAGGGTCAAACAAGAACGCCCGGTTCGCCGGGCGTTTTCATTGGCGCCGATGTTTACGGCTGGGACACCAAGGTCGCGGCAGATCTTGCGTGCCAAGTAGTCGTTGATCTCGCGATGTCGGGGAACCGTGGAAACGCGCCGCGTCGCGGGATTGACGAACACCGAATGCTTCGATCCCTCGCGTAGAAGCACGCATCCGTGCTTCTGCAAGTGGCGCACCAGATCGCTACGCTTCACGCGGCCGGCTTGAAGGGCTCGCGGATGACTGACTTGCCTTGGATGAGTTGCTCGGCGAGCTGACGATTGGCCTCGATGACCAATTCGACCGCGTCACGCAAATTCTCACGGGCCTCATCGAGCGTCTTGCCTTGGGCATTCGCACCCGGAAGCTCTTCCACGAAGGCGACGTAGCCCTCGGGGACCTTTTCGAAGACAGCCGTGAGGTTCATTTATGCAAGTCAGTATAGCAATCTACTCAAGCTCAATCGATTCCCATTTCACCGCTGATTCCGGCCCGCACCTGGGGCAAACGTACCAGGTGCCGTCTTGTTGTTCTACAGCCTCGCGATATTCCTTGCTCGCCGTACGCAGACGCGCTTCGACCTCGCGGCGCGTCGCCGGACGCACTTTTCCGTAGCACGAGATGCACTCGTCGATTCCAGGAAACGTGTCCAGCTTGGCCATGGCCTTACAACGATGTGCCTGCGAGGCGCGCGGCTCATGGGATGAGCCACCTCACCAACGGCGGGAGCGTTTTCGGTGTGATCTACAATGCGAACCGAGTGATAGTTTCAAAATCCCACCCGGAGCTTGTCGCAAACAGCCGCAAGGGCGAGCACCATGCTCTTCGGGGAATCGGGGAGCGCGACGAAACCGTACTTCGCATAGAACGCGGCCGCGTCCCCGTCCTTGGCGTCGACGAACAAGGCAAAGACGCCGACATGTCCGCGCACGTCGCAACATCGTTTGATCGCGTCCGTCAGAAGCAATTTGCCGAGGCCCTGGCGCTGCACCGACTTGTCGACCGCGAGCCTTCCCAGCTTCACCGCCGGAGCCCTTCGTGGAAGCTTCGCCGCAAGGCTCGCGGGCAGCTCCGCCGTGACGAGCTCGCACGCGCTCAGCGAGTAGAAGCCCAGAATCTTCCCGGGCGAGGCAAGGTCGACCGCTACGAAGGTCTGCGAAATATCCTTTTCCTGATGCTGCCGCGCGGTTCGCGAAAGCCAGTCATTTAGCGCGACCTTTCCGCAGTCGAATCCCTTTCGGTCGTGGCTTCCAGTCAAAGACAGAATTGTCAACATCGAGAGTCCTGACCTTGTACTCCCGGAGCGCCTCGGCGAGCTTGTAATTCGGCTTCGCGGGCCGCTCCAACAGCTTCAACAGAAACGCCGCATCGTGGCCGGACAGCTCGACGACTCGTTCACGATCCATGACCCGCTGGGCTTCGCGCAGCGCGGCTTGAACGATGAACTGATTCAGTGGCGAACCGACCAGATCCGCCGCCTGCTGAAGAGTGTCCTGCACGTTCTGCGGCACCCGGGCCGTGATCCGGCCTCGATCGTCAGAGGTGAGTGCCATAGGCGATGTCATACCGTCATTCAAGAGGTGCCAGTATACCATAGCGGTGGCGTTTTGGCACCACGCGCCACTATGGCATCCCGACTGACGCAGCCGGTTACAGCCGTAAATGCGGCCTTTGCGCCAAATGGTACGCAGTTCACCCCCACGGCACGGCCCCGCCCGGATAATTCACGCGGGATGAACCACTCGGCAAACAAGCAGCAAGTCCGCATCCGCCGCTTCCTGCTCGCGGCAAGCGCGTACGGCGTCTGCCTGCCGCTGCTCGCCATCGCGGAGTACCTGAAGATCCTCTCGCCGGGCGCCGCGATCGCGACCGCGCTCGTGATCGTCGCCGTGAACGGCGCGCTCTACGTGGTCTTCCACATCAACTTGAACGAGCGCTTCGCCGATCCCAGCCTCACGTGGCAGCAGATCCTCGCCGCGACGATCGTGCTGATGTTCGTCGTCTACCACGTCGACGGCGACCGCGGCATGGCGCTCATGATGACGCTCGTCGTGCTGTCGTTCGGCACCTTCCGCTTCAGCACGCGCGAGTTCCTCCAGGCCTCGGGCGTGATCCTCGCCTCGTACGCAGCGGTCATCAACCTGCTCATGTGGCTCGCGCCGGAGCGCATCGACGTCCCGGTCGAGGGCTTCCGCTGGACGATGCTCGCCCTCGTGCTGCCCTGCTATGCGGTCGTCGCCGGGCGCCTATCCGAGATGCGCCAGCGGGTGCGCCGCACCAACGAGGAGCTCTCGCAGGCGCTCGAGATGATCCAGAAGATGGCGACCCACGACACGCTCACGGGCCTGCCGAACCGCGCGCTCTTCAACGAGGCGCTCGGCCGCGCGATCGCGCGCTCGGCGCGGCAGAGCCGCGCGGCCGCCCTCTTCTTCCTCGACCTCGACCGCTTCAAGAACATCAACGACACGCTCGGCCACGCCGTCGGCGACCGCGTGCTGCAGGAAGCCGCGCGCCGGCTCACGGGCGCGGTGCGCGCGAGCGACATGGTGGCGCGGCTCGGCGGCGACGAGTTCGTGCTGCTGGTGGAGGACTTCCACGAGCATTCCGATCTCGTGGCGATCGCATCGAAGATCCAGGCCGCGTTCGAGCCGACCTTCACCGTCGACGCGCTCGAGCTCGCGTTATCCGTGAGCGTGGGCATCTGCACCTACCCGCACGACGGCGCCGACGCGCAGACACTGCTATCCAATGCGGACATCGCGATGTACCGCGCCAAGGACCAGGGGCGCAACCGCGCGTGCTTCTACGCCGCCGAGCTGAATCATTTGAGCGAGGAGCGGCTCGCGCTCGAGGCGGCGCTGCGCCATGCGCTCGACCGCGGCGAGATCGAGGTCTTCTACCAGCCGAAGATCGAGTTCAGCCACGGGCGCGTGACCGGTGTGGAGGCGCTCATCCGCTGGCGCCATCCGGAGCTGGGCCTCCTCGCGCCCGACAGGTTCGTGCCGCTCGCCGAGGAGATCGGCGAGATCGTGCCGATCGGCTACTGGACGTTGCGCCTGGTGTGCGAGCGCATCCGCCGCTGGAGCGACATGGGCCAGCCGCTCAGCGTCGCCGTGAACCTCTCGGCGCGCCAGTTCCACGAGCCCGACCTCGCCGAGAAGCTCGCCGCGATCCTGAAGACAACCGGCGTCGCGCCCTCCATGCTCGAGCTCGAGATCACCGAGAGCATGGTGATGCGCGATCCCGACCGCGCCGCCCGCGTGATGGAGGCGCTGCGCGCAATGGGAGTGTGCATCACGATCGACGACTTCGGCACCGGGCACTCGTCGCTCGGGTATCTCAAGCGCTTCCCGATCACGCGCCTCAAGGTCGACCGCAGCTTCGTGCGCGACCTGCCGCACAACGGCGACGACATCGCCATCACGCGTGCCGTCATCGCGATGGCGCATAGCCTGCGCATGAGCGTCGTCGCCGAAGGCGTCGAGCACCGCGAGCAGTTCGACCTCCTGCGCTCAGAAGGCTGCGACGAATTCCAGGGCTACTTCTGCCGCCCACCGCTCGAGGAAGCGGACCTGATGCGGTTCCTCGCAGAGGAGCGGCAGAACACGCACCGCAAGGCTGTCATCCCCGGGTAGGCGGGGACCCAATTTGTTCGTCATCCCGGCGTAGGCCGGAATCGCACGCGTGACGATCATCGAGCGTGGCGCGTGCCCCCGCGTGCTTTGACTCGATAGCGCGCGGTGTTCTGCGCCACGCCGATCGCCTTTCCATGAAGCCCGGACGAACGGGCCGCAACGAATGCCTTGAGAACCGCGGCCGGCTCCTTCGCGGCGATCAGCAGCAGCGACCGCGCAGGCCCGTGCGGCTCGCGCCGCCCCTGTTCCCAGTTGCGAAGGGTGGCCACGCTGACTCCCATCAGGCCGGCAAACTGCTCCTGCGACAGGCCCAGCTCCTTCCGAATCGCCGGCACGTCAGCCGCAGAAGGCATCTCGAGAGTGGTCACTCTGAGTTTCCGCTCGCCCCGCCTCCAGGCCTTGAGCTCTTCGAGACCTTCAATAATTTCCTTGCCGATATCGCGCTTACTCATTGGTGAGCTCCGCAAGCAACTTGACGACCTTCCTGAGGTCGGCCGAACTCAGATCCTCCTTCTCGCCTTTCCCGTACAGGGTGAGCATTAAGATCTGGTGGGCGGTCTTGGCCCAGTAGTAGATGACGCGGATTCCACCCGACTTGCCCTTACCACCCGAACTCCATCGGATCTTCCTGACTCCGCCAGAGGCCTTGATGATGTCTCCGGCATCGGGATGCAACAGCAGGTAGCTCTGCAGCGCGCGGTACTCGTCGTCACTCAAGTAGTCGCCGAGTAGCCGCGTAAACAGGCTGGTCTCTACAAAGACCACAGCCAAGTGTACGCCATTGGCATGCATACGTCAATGGCGTAGGGATTGAAGGTGCGTTTCTGCATGAAGGCTTAACGCGCCCGGCACCGAGAGCGTGTACGGTGAAACGATGGATCAATGAACCATTGGCAAACCCCCGCGAACGGCGCACCCTTCGCATCGAGACGGGCGCAACAATGCCGATCACCGACGATCTCGACCAGCAAATCCGCACCGCGGCGTTCATCCACGTGCGGCGGATGCTCGAGCTGCGCGATCCGCTGACCTCCGAAGATCTCGCGCGCGGCTTCCTGTTCCGGGGCGAGCGAATCCCGCTCATCAATCCCCAGCGCGGCATCTTCAAGCCGACAGAGATGAAGTACGCGCTCTCGATCAAGACCGTGGTTCCGAGGAAGGGCGCGAAGATCTGGTACGACGACCAGAAGGCCGCGCACAACCAGATCTACAACGGCGACGAGACGGTCGCGTACTCCTTCATGGGAACGAATCCCGAGGCGGCCGACAACCGGTGGCTGCGCGAAGCCATGGAGAATCGAGTCCCGCTGATCTACTTCCTCGGCGCGTTCCCGGAGCACTATCACGCGATCATTCCCGTCACCGTCGTGGGATGGGACGCCAAGTCACTCCAGGCGCAGGTGTCGATGGGATTGCCCGGCGAGCTGAGCGCCGACCCGCAGGAGACGACGCTCGAGCGCCGCTATGCGCTGCGGCAGGTCAAAGCGCGGTTGCATCAGACGCTCTTTCGCGCCGCGGTGATCTCCGCATACGGCGGCCGCTGCGCCCTCTCAGGGTTGCCCGAGGCGAGCCTTCTCGATGCGGCGCACATTGCGGCCGATGGCGACGAGCTGCTCGGCCAGCCCATCGTGACCAACGGCTTACCGCTCACGAAGCTGCATCACGCGGCATTCGACAACCACTTGATCGGTGTGCGTCCCGACTACCGGATCGTCGTATCCGATCGCTTGATGGCCACGCGCGATGGCCCCACGCTTGAGGCGCTGAAGTCGTTGCATGGGAATCGGATCAACTTTCCGCGTCGCGACAAGGATCGACCGGATCGCGAGCGGCTTGCGGCGCGGTTTGAGGTGTTTGAGAAGGCGAGCTGATGAAGCGAAGGACCTCGCCGTTTGAGAACGCTGTCGCTGTGGTGGCGATGTTGCCATGGTGGGTTTGCCTGATTCTCGCCGTCGCTTCGTTCGCCCTGTTTCACTACATTGGCGCCATAGAACCCGGTCGCACTACAACGCCCGCTGTAGCGACCGACAACCTCTTCAGGACGATCATCGGCACGATCGGCCAGATCGCGGTGCCAGCGATCTTCGTGATAGCAGCCGCAATATCGGCATTGGGGCGGAGCAAGACAATGCCGAACTATGAATCACGCTCGCCTACCCTGAAGACACCTGAAACGACACCGATTCATGACGATGATCTGTACCAGGCGTGGAAGGACGTCGGCCGCGTCGAACCACCATCGATCGACACAAGCCGTTGGAGCAGCGAGCTCCTGAATGCGCTCGAGTGGAAGCGGTTCGAACTATTGTGTGCCGCGTACTTCGAGACCTTGGGATTCAAGTCTCGCGTCGCGCGGGAAGGCCCCGATGGAGGTGTCGATATTCATCTCTATCCGTCCGGATCGACCACGCCCGCAATAGTCGTCCAATGCAAGGCCTGGAAGACCTACCATGTCGGCGTTAAACCGATTCGCGAGTTGCTTGGCGTCATAACGGCCACACATGTGGCTGAAGGCATTTTCGTCACTACGGGCAAGTACAGGCCAGAGGCAGTCCTGCTCGCCGCTGAAAACAACATTCACTTGATCGACGGAGAAGATCTCTTACGAAAGATTGGTGACACGTCATCGCAAGCCCAACAAACGCTGCTCCATGTGGCGACGGAGGGTGACTTCATCACGCCGACATGCCCCTCTTGCGGCACCAAAATGGTCTTACGCGTTGCGCGCAAGACTGGCGATGAGTTTTGGGGATGTATCGCGTATCCGCGCTGCCGGCGGACGTTTCGCCGCACGTAGCGCTCCGAATCGCGGGGTCGCAATCTATACAATCGCGAGGAAGGAATAGGAGGTCAACGGGATGCGACAAGCGGCTAGAGCCCAAGCGACTATTGAGGCGTAGCGCAAGACGCGTTTCTACGACCCTCGGATGCCTAGATGACTAATTCCTCGCGTTACTTGACAAAGTCGCGTTTCAAGCTCGCGGCCGAGTGTCCAAGAAAGCTCTACTACGCAGGGAAGCCGGACTATTTTGACCGGTCCGTCGAGGACAGCTTCTTGGCAGCGATGGCTGAGGGTGGTTATCAAGTTGGCGAGCTTGCATGTCTCATGCATCCGAACGCAGTTCGCGTTGACACGTTGGATCACCAGTCGGCGCTAGAACAAACGGCAGAGCTACTGAAACGCGACGACGTCACAATCCTCGAGGCCGCGCTGGCGGTGGGCACGCTGTTTATCCGAGTCGATATTCTCCGAAAGAAGGGAACTGATCTCGAGCTGATCGAGGTTAAAGCGAAGTCTTACAGCGCGAAAGAAGACGGTGATTTTCGCACCGCTAAGGGTCAACTAAGACAAGAATTCCTTCCGTACCTACGTGACGTTGCATACCAGCGATTTGTGGCGGAGCGAGCCCTTCCCGGAGCTAGTCTGCGGGCCTTCTTAATGCTCGTAGACAAGGAGCGACACGCGTCGGTCGATGGCCTAAATCAGCGTTTCAAGGCGATCAGAGTTAATGGCCGGTTGCGTATCCAAGTTGCTCACGGAACCGACCTTGCGACCTTAGGTGAGCCTCTTCTGGCGAAGGTTGCGGTCGACGAGCAAGTGAACCAGATTCTCGCGGGTGTCCTTGCCGTTGGGCCTGGCACTGAACTTCCTTTTGCCGAGGCGGTGAAGGTATTCGCCGCGGCTTACGCAAATGAAGAAGCTCTCGCCGCCATGCCATCGGCTGCGTGCGCCGACTGTCAGTTCAAGGCCGAAACCTGGCCGACGAAAGAAGAGCCTAGGAGCGGATTCCACCAGTGTTGGTCAGAGGCTTTCGGTTGGAAAGAGCTTGACTTTGCACAGGGCACGGTGCTCGATCTATGGAACTTTCGCGGTAAGGCAAAGCTTATTGCTCAAGGCATCCTGAAAACGACTCAGGTATCGCAGGAGGACCTCGGATTCGACGGCCAAGCGCCGGCTGCCTCGGGCATGAGTCACAAACATCGCCAGTGGTACGCCTGCCAACGGGATTGGCCTGGTGGTGGCGACTTCTACTTCGACAAAGAGGGATTCCTGGCCGCTAGTGCAACATGGAAGTATCCACTGCACTGCATCGACTTCGAGACCAGCATGGTCGCAATCCCTTTTGTAAAGGGCCGCCGGCCGTATGAAACTACGGCATTCCAATTTTCCCATCACGTGATGACGCGAGACGATCGCGTGGTGCATCGAACTCAATGGCTCTGCGCTAAACCCGGGGCAGATCCAAACGTCGCGTTTGTAAGGGCATTGCGAGATGCCTTGCTCGGAGACGATGGGACTATCTTTCGGTGGGCTGCGCACGAGAATACGGTGCTGCTTCACATCAGAACCCAGATGCTTCTGAGCCCTGATCCGCCAGCAGACCTTAAGGAATTGATCGATTTCATTGAACACATCACGACGCGATCAGGCGAGGGTAAGGAGAAAATCGTGGGCGCTCGAAGCATGGTCGATCTCTGCAGCATCGCAGAAAAGTTCTACTTTCACCCATCGACGAAGGGCAGCAACTCCCTAAAGAAGGTATTGCCGGCTCTTATGCAGTCGTCACCATACCTTCGCGAGGTCTATGGAAGGCCATCCTATGGGGGTCGGGATATCAGTCTGAACTTTGAGGAGCCAATCGCGTGGTGGCAACTCAAAGACGGTAAGGTGTTGGACCCATATCTCCTCTTGCCGCCGATCTTCGACGATGTTTCCGCGTTGGAGATTAAAGCAGCAGAGGAAGGACTATCTCAGGACCTGCGAGAGGGTGGGGCTGCAATGGCTGCTTACGGCCGACTTCAATTCGAGGATTTGCCAAGCGCGAGGCGCCAAGCCATCGAAAGTGCGTTGCTTCGATACTGTGAACTTGACACACTCGCGATGGCAATGGCGGTCCAAGCCTGGCGATCGGCAGCCAATACCTAGGCGCTACATACTTTCAAAGCGCGAACTCGGTTTCTTGAACTGAATTCACCTCGCCCTGCGTTGGCACTCTGACTAGTGAGAGCAAATTTTAGAGTGCTCGATCTGTAGCACGGTTAGGGCGGAGAGTGACAACCTCGTGCGTGATCGGTACCATCGCGCTCTTTCAGCCGTGCGTTTCGGCCAATGGGCAAATGGGGAAGCATTCAAAAGGCAAAGGCCTTGAACAAGTTGGCGGAGGCGATTTCTCCGCTTCTCAACCGAGAAATCCACTACCTTCAAATCCCATTTGAGGCAGCCGAGCACTTTGAGCCATCGCAGATCGGTACCATAGTAGGGACTCTTACAGATGCCGTTCTTCCATATATCGCCTTGGAAGTCGGCGTGGGTCTTTCGAAGGGCCCCGGCATTCTTGGCGACCGCGAGGGATATCCTGACTTTTCCCACCGCGACGGATATCGCATCGAATTGAAAGGACTGTTCGTCGACAATCCAGGCATTAAGCTAAAAAAGCCACCAACGCGCCGCGAACCTTCCTCCCGGCTCACGCAGAAAGTCACGGTGAAGAATGTTCGCGCGGATGACGACGCCCTCCTGATTCTGGCTTATCGCCTGCAACCTGCGCGCTCGGACAAGAAGCTTCTCACGCCCGTGATAGTCGACTTGGCAATATTCCCAGTCGTCGAGTGCATTCGCGCGCGCGACCATCGACTACACAGTCGCGGCGGACGCTGGTTCGGCGATTTTGAAACCCCAGCGGTTCTCAGCAAGATCGGTCGCCGAAAATTTGCTTCGAAAGCACAATTAAACGAGCAGCTGTACGGCAGAAAGGAAAGCGAGGGGCACGACTTCAACGAAGATACAAATTTCGGTAAGCTAAAGCGTATCCCTTATCAACCTCTCCAAGCCTTTCTAATGAAACACGGGGCCACGTTTACAGCGAAGGGCGATTATCCGAAGCCGTGGACGCTGGGCGTAGAAATCTCCGCCGAGGACGATGAAGACTAGGCACCTGCTGTATTCTCGATTAGCCTCGCTATAGTTAGCTGAGCGTCCACGTGGGAAAGTACCGCATTCTCCACCTCCCGGCTGCTCTTATCCCGCGACGCGCATATTTCTGGTGAGACGGCGAGGCTCAAGAGAAGAGACTCATCGAAACGAGGGTGGTGTCCGCCAGTTGTCGCCTGACCAAAGACAGCCTGCACCGCGGTTGTTAAGAGCCAGGGAACGAGAAAGGCAATCGATTCTTTGGTCTTGGGCGTGAGGACGTAAAACTCCGTCGAACACATGATGTGCGAAACTCCAAGGCGCTCGCAGATTCCTCGCGGCAAAAATGCGACTTGGCGAAGATAAGGCCTGAGCCGCGAAATCAGCACTGAACCTTCGGGCACTACCTTCTTATGGCTGATGCGGTCCTTAACAGGCGAAGCGTTTTCAATCTTCATGGCAAGCAGCCCTCGATCCGCATTTCCCGTATCTAGCACCCAGCTGTTCGCAGGGATCTTCATCAGACCAGCCTTGGAAATTTCGACAAGTTCCGAAAGAGGGATGCCTCGCGAGACCCGCTTCGCGCGCGCGTGCGACAGCCAATATTCCGGAGACAACGTCACTTCTGCGTCGAATTCCGCAGGCTTCAACATGATCTTGTTCAGCATTTCCAGCCTCGCGCCAGATCACGTCCGATCTCGTCGAGATCGTGGTCTATCCGATCTCCCACCATTACTAAATCCCCTGAAGATGATTTTCCCGGGCGGTCTGAGCGATAGAGGCTAATCGCCCTCTTAGTCCTTGGAGCGGTGCACTTCGTGCCGAAGATCACCGCTGCCTTTTGTGAAGTGTAGGGCCGAAATGTATGTGGGTGAAGGCTCACGACAGAGACCAATTCCAGTCTTGTCATTAGCCATTTCCTCATCGCGGCAAATCTACCAGCAGACACTTTGTTATCTGGCACCACGATTGCCAGACGGCCATCGGGGGCAAGCAATCGAATGCACCGCTCTAGAAACAACACGTCGCGCTCCACTTTTTGGCCGCCAAGGTTGGCGACCTCATAGGCGAGCGCGTACTCGGTGGCACCCACATCCCCAGCAAAGGGAGGGTTCGTCGCGATCACGTTGAAGCCTCGAAATTCCTTGACTGCGCCGCTCATGAAGTCTTCGATGGTTGAGAACTGGCGGCCCGATAAGAGACTCAAGCCAGCGAGTTCAAGCGAATCTACCTGTTCGATGACTACTTTGTCCTTACATGCCAGAAACGACATCAAAGCC
>CAYQVE010000100.1:0-10994 GCA_964420785.1 uncultured Enterobacteriaceae bacterium
CCTCCTCCGCCCCCGCCCGCTCCCGCGCCGGCCGCCGCGCCCAGGCGATGCGACGCCGCGGTGACTTTCCAGAACGAGGAGGTTTTCGCGTTCATGAAGTCGAAGCTCACGCAGGCGGCCAAGGCGCGCCTGGACCGCGACGTGGTCGCAAAGCTCGCGACCTGCGCGAGCGTCGAGGCCGTAGTCATCGAGGGGCATACCGACCGGATGGGCAGCCATAAATACAATCAAAAGCTTTCCGAGCGGCGCGCCGAGAACGTCAAGAGCTACCTCGTGGGCAAGGGCACGGATCGCGACAAGATCGAAACGCTGGGCATGGGCAAGACCGTTCCGGCGAAGTTCTGTGCCGATATCAAGAAGCGCGCGGAGCTGATCGCCTGCCTCGCCCCCAATCGACGCGCAATCGTCTCGATCAAGGGACCGGGAAGATGATTCGCACCGGATGAACCGAAGGCCCCCGCCCCGGAGCGGGGTTTTTTTGGATTCTAGAGAATGCAAGCCGTCGACCTCCTCATCAGCGCGCGCTGGGTGATCCCGGTCGAGCCCGCGGGAGCCGTGCTCCACGATCACTGCGTCGCGGTCGCCGAAGGGCGCATCGTCGCGGTGCTGCCCGCGGCGGAGGCGGCGCGGGGCTTCGACGCCCGCGAGCATCTGCGCCTGGAAAGGCACGCCCTGATTCCGGGCCTGGTGAATCTCCACACCCACGCGGCCATGACGCTCCTGCGGGGGCTGGCCGACGACCTCCCCTTGATGGCCTGGCTGCAGGATCACATCTGGCCCGCCGAAGCGAAGCACGTGTCGCGCGAATTCGTATACGACGGCACGCTGCTCGCCTGCGCAGAAATGCTGCGCGGCGGCGTGACCTGCTTCAACGAGATGTACTTCTTCCCCGAGGCGGCGGCGCGCGCGGCGCTCGATTCCGGAATGCGCGCCGCCCTGGGCATCATCGCGTTCGAGTTCCCGACGTCCTACGCGGCCGACGCCGACGACTACATCGCCAAGGGGCTCGCGGCGCGCGACGCGCTCAGGGAGGAGCCGCTCCTTTCCTTCTGCATGGCCCCGCACGCGCCGTATACGGTCAGCGACAGGACTTTTACGAAGCTCGTCACGATCGCCGAGGAGCTCGACATTCCCGTCCACACCCACCTGCACGAGACCCGACAGGAGATCGAGGAGAGCCTCACCCGGTACAAGGCGCGGCCGCTCGCGCGCCTGCGCGCCCTGGGGCTGCTGGGACCGCGCTTGATCGCGGCGCACGCGGTGCACGTCACGGACGAGGAGATCGAAACGCTCGCGCACCACGGCGCCTCCATCGCGCACTGCCCCTCGTCGAACCTCAAGCTCGCGAGCGGCTTCGCGCCCGTTGCGGCCATGCTCGCTCGCGGCATCAACGTCGGCATCGGCACCGACGGCGCGGCGAGCAACAACCGTCTGGACATGTTTCAGGAGATGCGCACCGCCGCGCTGCTCGCAAAGGCGGCGGGGAACGACGCCCAGGCGATGCCGGCCCATCAGGCTCTCGCCGCGGCCACGCTGCACGGGGCCCGCGCGCTCGGACTGGAAACTGCGATCGGGTCGCTCGTCCCGGGCAAGCTCGCCGATCTGTGCGCGGTCGCCTTCGACGAGCCCGAGCTCGCCCCCTGCTACGACCCGGTCTCGCATCTGGTGTATTCGGCGGGACGCGAGCAGGTCTCGCATGTGTGGGTCGCGGGGGTGCCCCGGGTCCGGGAGAAAAAGCTCGTCGGATTCGAAAATCGCAACTTGAATAATCGTGCCCTTGTGTGGCAGAATAAGTTAGCAGCAGAAACAAATGCTTAAGGCGGGCGTTTTGCCGACTTCCTGACTTCCTAAGGCGTACCCAGCTGCTCGAGCCGCGGCCCGAGCCTCAACCTACGAGAGGAAAAGCATGAACAACAGACTGAGCACCGTGCTATCGGCGATTGTCCTGCTCGCGTTTGCGGGCTGTGCGGCCACGCCGGAACCGGCACCCGCACCGCCGGCACCCGCGCCGCAAGCGCCGCCGCCCCCGCCTCCCGCTCCGCCGAAGGCGGCTCCGAAACCGGAGAAGATCACCACGGCCTCCACGGTCAATTTCGATTTCGACCGGTACGTGATCCGGCCGGATGCGAGGTCCAAGCTCGATGACCTGGTCAGCAAGCTGCGAGGCGTCAACCTCGAGGTGGTCATCGCGGTCGGGCACGCCGATCGCATCGGCAGCGACGCCTACAACATGAAGCTGTCGGTGCGCCGCGCCGACTCCGTGAAGGCCTATCTCGTCAGCAAGGGCATCGCGGCGAGCCGGATCTACACCGAGGGCAAGGGCGAGCGCCAGCCGGTCAAGGAGTGCAAGGGCGACAAGAAGACCAAGGAGCTGATCGCGTGCCTCGAGCCGAACCGCCGCGTCGAGAGCGAAGCCGTCGGTTCCGCCATAAAGTAAGAGCGCTCGCCTTCGAAAAGCCCTGCCCAGGCAGGGCTTTTTTATTGCGGCGCCCGAGTGTGCCTACAATGTGCGCGATATGAACGGCCCTACATGAACGCCGACCCGCGGGAACTGGAAAAATTCAGCGCGCTCGCGCACCGCTGGTGGGATCCGGAGAGCGAGTTCAAGCCGCTCCACCAGATCAACCCGCTGCGCCTGGACTGGATCGACCGCATCGCGAAGCTCGCCGGGAAATCGGCGCTCGATATCGGCTGCGGCGGCGGGATCCTCGCCGAGGCGATGGCGCGGCGCGGGGCGAGGGTCAAGGGCATCGACCTCTCCGACAAGGCGCTGAAGGTCGCGCAGCTGCACCTGCACGAGAGCAGGCTCGCCGTGGATTACGAGGCGATCTCGGCCGAAGATCTCGCCGCGCGCTCTCCCGGCG
This sequence comes from uncultured Enterobacteriaceae bacterium, assembly GCA_964420785.1. Taxonomy (GTDB): domain Bacteria; phylum Pseudomonadota; class Gammaproteobacteria; order Burkholderiales; family SG8-39; genus VBDM01. The sequence continues at coordinate 2,865 of CAYQVE010000100.1, forward strand.
CCTACGACGTCGTCACCTGCATGGAGCTGCTCGAGCACGTGCCCGATCCGGCGAGCACCGTGCGCGCCTGTGCCGAGCTCGCGCGCAGGGACGGCCGGGTGTTTTTCTCGACGATCAACCGCAACCTGAAGTCCTACCTCCTCGCGGTGATCGGCGCCGAATACGTGCTGAAGCTCCTCCCCAAGGGAACGCACGACTACGCGAAGTTCGTCAAGCCTTCGGAGCTCGCGCGCCACTGCCGCGACGCGGGATTGAGCCTGCGCGAGATCACGGGAATGAGCTACAACCCGCTCACCCGGGTCTACTCGCTGGTGCCCGACACCGACGTCAACTACCTCCTTTGCTGCGTGCGCGAGTGAAAAGCGGCGGGGTCGGCGCGATTCTGTTCGACCTGGACGGCACCCTGGCCGACACGGCAGCCGATCTCGCCCGCGCGCTGAACCGGGTGCGGGCCGAGGAGGGCCTGCCGCCCCTGCCGCCCGAAGTTGCGCGCCCGCACACCTCGAGCGGAGCGCGCGGCCTGCTCAAGGCCGGCTTCGATATCACGCCCGAGAGCGAGGGCTACCGCGCGCTGCGCGAGCGGTTTCTGGATTTCTACGAAGAGGAGCTGTGCGTCGAAACGCGGCTCTTCGAAGGCATTCCCGAGCTGCTCGTCAAGATCCGGGCGCGAAGGCTCCCCTGGGGCATCGTCACCAACAAGGGCAAGCGCTTTACCGAACCGCTGCTGCGCCTGCTCGCGGTGGACCACCTCGCCGGCTGCGTGGTGAGCGGCGACTCGACCCGCCACATCAAGCCGCATCCGGCTCCCCTCCTGCTCGCCGCATCGCTCCTCTCGCAGCGGCCGGCGGATTGCGTGTACATCGGCGACGATCTGCGCGACGCGCAGGCCGCGCGCGCCGCGGGAATGCACTTCGTCGCCGCCGGGTGGGGCTATCACGGCGAGGGCGGCGATCCGAACGCCTGGGATGCGGATGCCGTGATCGCTCACCCGCGCGAAGTGCTGGAGCTCCTGTAGGGCGGCAGCGCGTCACTCCCGCGCGGCAATGCGGGGGTGCTCGCGCTCGCCGTGCTTGCGGCGCTCCTCGAGCTTTTTCGCGCGCTCTTTCCGGGCGCGCTCCGCCGCCTCGCGGCGCTCCCTCTGGCGCTCCTGGATCTCGCGCTGCTTCTCGGCGCGGCTCGATTGCGCCTTTTCCTCCCTGCGGCGCTCGGGCGCCTTCCGGGCTTCGCGCTTTTCCTGCTGCTGCTTCTGCATCTGCAGGCGCCGCTCGCGTTCCTGCAAGGCGCGCGGACGCTGCTCGCGCGGAAGACCCGCCTGCTTGCGCCGTTCCCGGATCTGCTGGATGCGCTGCTGGCGGCGCTGCTGCAGCTGCTGCTGCACGCGCAGGTGCATGCCCTGGAAGCGCCCCTCGTTGCGCGTCGGCCGGAAAAACGCAGGAATGCGATCGAGCACGCGGGGCCGCGCCTCGCCGCGCAACGGCATGAAGCCCGCCTGGTTGGCGCGGACGTTGACCGTGCCCTTCGGCGTCTGCATCACCGTTTCGCCGTTGTGCACGCGGTCGTAGGTGCCCGGCTCTCCGAGCGCGCTTTCCTCCGGTATCACGTGCGGCTCGTGCTCGGTGCCGCGAACCCCGATCGTCACGGTGCGGGTGACGACTCGGTAGCGATCGCCGCCCAGCCTGCCGATCCAGCCGGTGATCGAGCGGAACGAGCCTTGCAGCAGCCCGATCACCGACTGGTCGTCCGGCCCGCCTTCCGCCTTGTAGTTGGCGATCCGCATCTGGGTGTTGGGGCGAACGCCGATGTAGCCGCCGTCTTCCATGTCGAAATGCACCTCGCCGCCGTCTCCGGTGACGATGCTGTCGCCTTCGTACAGGGAGTCATCAAGCTTCGGCCGGCGCAAGCCCTGGTTGCGGTCGTAGACGCGCACATCGCCTTCGACCAGGACCACCCTGCCGGCGATCGTGCGCTCGGCCGGGGCATCCGCGGATGCCTTCGCGCTTTCGCCCTGCGCGAGCGCAGGCGGCGTCACGCACGCAAAAACCGCTGCCAGAACCAGACGGAGCACGCGTCCTCCCATGGCAGAATATCGGACTGGCGGGACCCGAGCGAATTATAGAACCATCGAAGAAAGGAGCAGCCATGCCGGCCTACTGGGTGGCGCGGGCGAAAGTGAACGATCCGGTGGAATACAAGAAGTATGCGGACCGCGTGCCCGCGATCGTCGCGAAATACGGCGCGAAGGTGCTCACGCGCGGCGGACGCTACCAGATCCTCGAAGGCACCGAGAGATTCAACCGCTTCGTCGTCATCGAGTTCCCGACCTTCGAGCAGGGCGTCGCCTGCTTCTACTCGCAGGAGTACCGGGAGGCGGCGGCGTTCCGCAGGCGCAACAAGGCGGGCGAGAACGAGCTCGTGATGATCGAAGCGGGAGAAGGCCAGCCGGCGCGGGCGCGTTGAATCGCGGGAATGCGCCCGCATCTATGGGATAATCACGCTTCGCTGCACGGAATCGGGGGCGACCTGGTTTCGACGCGGGTATCGAAGCAGCTTCAGGGCATACCGAGGACCAGTGACCTCGTAAATCCAGCTGGAAACTTACAAACGCCAACGACGAGCGTTTCGCTCTAGCCGCCTAATACCGGCTAGACGCTGCACTAGCTTGCTGATGGGCTAGGCCCTCGAAAGAGGGTGCAGCGTCATTTTCATCAGCTCCTGTGCGCGGTCTGGTCGCTTGGCCGCGCGCATCCGTCGAAGCGACTGGCTGAGCGCCAGCCTGCCGGCCGGCGGGCGCAAGGCGAGATCCAAACGACCAGGCTAAGTATGTAGGCCTGACTGCGGAGGACTTGCGGACGCGGGTTCGATTCCCGCCGCCTCCACCAGAACCGGACGGCGCCGTCGACAATCAGCTCGGCAAGGGTGAGGCCTATGGCGGGAGCGTTCAGCATGCCCCGAGCTGGGCAACGGCTGCGAATCGGCCATCCCGCACACGTAGACCTCCTCACCGTCTCATTGTTCGCTGCCGAGCTGTACTCAATTTGGATCCGGGTCGCCCGAATCGTCGTCCCTGCTATTGTGTCCTCCCCCGGCACCAAGGCCTCGGCTCGTCAGCCAGCTGTCGATCTCGTCGACGAGGGTTGGAGCGGACAAGTGGAACATCGCGCTGTGGCCTGTGTTCGGGACGAGGAGGCTTGTGACGTCGCAGGCACAGTTGTTGTTCCAGAAATCGATCTCCTTCGTTCTCAAGTCGGGATCTCCAAACGGGTTGCCAGGGCCGGGCACCACAGCATCCTGCTCTGGGAACACAAGCAGCACCGGGGTTGCGCCCACTTGATGGGCTATGACCCCGTCGTGCGTAGACGGGATGACTGGAGGCCCGACGTATTCGCCCACGGGAGCGATGTAAGTAGCCACCGCCTCGTTGCTGCAGATCGCATTAAAGACTTCTGGTTCGGCGCCCGGTTGGTAAAAGACCAGTGACAGACAGTCGGTGGAGACGCCCATCGGCCCAGGGCCGAAGAACATTGGAAACTGCGATCCGGCCTTGATCTGTGGCCCAACAACGCGATTCAAAATATCCGCGAGGGTGTGCGCGTTGCCGCCCGTCGCGTTGTGACTGCCGATCGCGACAGTCGCGGAGATGTCGTGGAACCTCGTGGTGTAATTCTGGGCTTGGCCGCCGCCGCTACTGTGTCCGATGAGTACCACCGTCGGTGATCCGAACGCGGCTTGGTCGCCCGCCGGGCACCTGGGCGGTGTCTCGTCATCATCGCCTGCTCGCGCAACTGTGTATGAACCAGAGCGGATTTCACCGACGATCTCGTGCTCCATCAAAATTGCGTTCGCCACTGTTAGCACCTTGGCGTTCGGGTATGGACTGTCCCCATACCCCGGACGGTCGATAGCCATCACGACATAACCCCTATCCGCGAGAAGACGCGCAAACCGAGGCGCTTCGTCGCCCGCAACGCCGCCGTCCCAGATGCCACGGGTTGATGCGAGTCCGTGAAGGAGCAACAACACGGGGTCGGCCGCGGTGTAATGACGATGAAAGTACAATGTGCCGGTGACTGAGATGGGGACTGGGTCACCGGGCACGTGCGCCGTAAGGCACGCGGTCCTGGTCTTCACGTGTCCCCGACTGTTGTCGGCCGCTGACGCCAGAGCTTGGTTCGTGACCAGCGCGTCAGCGAGGATGCCCGAACTTAGCGCAAGGAGCGCGGTCGCGGCATACCTAACCAGACCTTGGCACGGAAGAACGCGAACGTTATGAGGGTTCATTTCAGCCTCCTATCCCGGCAATAGGCCGAGGACCCGGTACTCTTTCTCACCTGAGATGCCGGAAGGGGTGAGCGAAGCTAAGCGTCGACTCACACCTTCCATCCCTGAGCCAACCGTCCTAGGACGACGAACTGTCGACGTCGCACGATCATTTTCGTCACGGGAACCCCGCCTTCCAGTAGTCGCTCGATCTGCCGTCGAGATCGTCGTACATTACCTTGCCGCCAACGACGGTGAGTACCGAGCGCAGATCCTTGATGCTTTCGTCGGGCACCGCGCGCTCGTTGAAATAATCGGCGCTCAGAACGACGAGATCCGCCAGCTTGCCTTCGTCGATGGTGCCGAGCTTGTCCTCAGCCTGGAGGAACCAGCCGTTGTTGGCGGTATAGAGACGGATCGCATCGTTGCGGCCCAGCGTCTGCCCGGAGTTGATGAGATTGCCGCGCGCGTTTTTCCCGGTGACCACGTAGTACAGGTTGATCCACGGGCTCATGGTCGAGATCTGCATGCCGTCCGAGCTCATGCCGACGGGTATGCCGCTCGCCAGGATGTCGCGGAACGGCGGGCCGTTCTGGGTCGCTGTCCCGCTGAGCCAGCGCCAGCCGCCAAGGACGTTCACGCCGCCGCCGAGGTTCTTCAGCTTCTGGAGGTAATCGGGCGTGATCACGGGCACGTGCGCAAGCACCCAGCGCAATTTCGTGATGCCGTCCGGGTTGCCCGCGGCCACCATCTCGTTGTGCACGCTCTGCCAGCCGTCGATGATCACTTTCCAGTCGAGCGGCAGTCCGGGCAGCGCGAACACCGGGAAGTTGAGCGAATGGTTTTCGTTGCGCCATTGCGCCTGAGCGACAAGCCGCGTGCCGTTGAACCACGCGGGGGTCCCGGGTGCGAGGAACGCGCTGGCAGTGAACTCGCCGATGCCGAGCACCCGCAGCATGTGGTTGCCGAAATCGTTCCAGCTGTTGAGCAGGCGCGCCCTCAGTTCGGGCGTGTCGAGGTCTTCCTCGACGTGCAGGAAATTGACCCAGATGCGATTGGTGAGCTCGCCCTGGTGATAGAGGGCGCGCACCGAGTCGTGCGCGCGGTAGCGGTCGAAGCTCGCGGCGCCGTCGCTCGGGTCGCCCACCAACGGGACGTTGAACGGGAAGCCGCCCTGGTCGAGATGCGTGGTGACGCCGACGCCCGCGGCGTAGCGCATCGCGTCCCGCAGACCCTGCAGCATCGAGTCGCGCGTCTGCACTTTCTGGCGCAGAAGGAAAAGCGCCGTGGTGCAGGGCGTGGCGACGCCGAACTGGCCGCCGTCGACGAAGCCGTCGGCCGCGACCGGGACGCCGTTCGCCGTGAGGAACGCCTTGCCGAGCGCGTTGGTCGCTCCCGGGCCGGAAAAGCTTTCCATGATGAACACCGGGTGATCGGGCACCGCCGCCGTCAGCTCGGCGAGCGTGGGGAAGCGAACCGGCTGAGGAGCGCGGAAGAATTGGTTGCGGCTGAAGCCGCCGATCGACGTCACCCATTCGCCGGGCCGAACGTCTGCGGCCCGCGCGGCGAGTGTCGCGAGCGCCTCGCCGATGGAGTTGGCGTTCTCCAGCCGCGCGTCGCGTCCGGGACGCAGGCCCAGCAGCACGATGTGATTGTGGCTGTCGATTATCCCCGGCACCGCGGTGCGTCCGTGCAGGTTGATAGTGCGGGCGCAATCCCCGTCGTCGTCGCCGCGGCCGTGACCCACGGCGGCGAACCTGCCGTTCTTGATCAGCACGGAGGACACGATCTGGTCGTTCGCATCCATCGTATGGATCCTGCCGTTGACAAGCCTGAGCGAACCGCCGTGCTTGCAGTCCCTGTCGTCGGCCCATGCCGGCATCGCGATCACGGATGCGATAAGGACGACGGAAGCCAGACGCGCACGGTGTGAAATGAAAACCATATTGGCCTCCCCCCGGAAGAGCAGTGGTTTTCTAAGTGGAGCGAGTCACGCTATACCTGGCTTCGAGGTCCTGTCAACCACACGCGTGCCCACCACGCGGCGGCGCACGATCGACCCCCCGATTGCTTGCGCATTGTTACAGCATGGGAGACAGCGCTTCGCTAAACTCGGGCCGTATCCGCGCGACGGGCACGCCTACGCCGCCGCCACCATCGCGCTCCGGACCTCCTGATTCTCTACCGGGCGTTACGAGACTTTCTCCATGAATCTGCGCCGCATGGGCCTGAGGACGACCCAGGCCATGAGCGCAGCAACCGCATTCATGACGCTTGCCACGACGAAGACGGCGTTCCAGCTGCCGGTCGAAGACGCCAGAACATTGCCAAGGGGCACCAGCAGCGACGCCGTTCCCTTCGCCGTGTAAAGCATCCCCGCGTTCGCCGCGGCGTACTCGGTGCCGAAAGCATCGGCCGAGGTGGAGGGAAACAGGCTGTAGATCTCGCCCCAGGCGAAAAACACCAGCCCCGTCAGAATCACGAATGTAACCGGATCGCGTCCGTACACGCTCAGGGCGATGATCCCGATCGCCTCGAGTGCGAAGGCGATGAGCATGGTCAATTCGCGGCCGATGTTGTCCGAAATCCAGCCGAAGAACGGCCGCGTGATGCCGTTGAGGATCCTGTCGATGGCCAGCGCAAACGTCAGCGCGGGCAGCGTGATTCCGACCAGACTCACCGGTATCTCCGCGATCTTGAAGTCCTTGGCGATCGGCGCCAGCTGCGCGGTCGCCATCAGGCCGCCTGCACCCACCAGCACGAACATGACGTACATCACCCAGAAAACGGGCTGCTTCAGGACTTCCATCGGCCGGAATTGGCGGCGCGTCTGCGGAACCTTCTTCGAGGTCTCGGTAACCTCGCCTTTCTTCGGCGCAGCCAATATCAGGGACAGCAGGACCACGATCACGCCCTGGCCGATGCCGAAATACAGGAATGTCGATTCGTAGCCTCCGGACTTGATCGCCGCCGATATCGGAATGATCGTCAGCGCCGATCCCGCGCCGAACCCCCCCGCTGTCAGCCCGGCGGCGAGCCCACGGCGGTCCGGAAACCATTTCAGGGCGTTGCCGACGCAGGTCCCGTATACCGCGCCCGCACCGACGCCGCCCAGCGCCGCCGCCACATAAAGGAACACGAGCGAATCCGCATAGGCGTTCATCGCCCACGCGATGCCGCAAAGAATACCTCCGGCGAGAACCACGAGCCGCGGGCCGAAGCGGTCGACCAGGTATCCCTCGACCGGCACCAGCCAGGTCTCGAGCAGGACGAATATCGAAAACGCCACCTGGATCGAAGCCCGCCCCCAGTGGAACTTGGCGTCGATCGGACTCACGAACAGCGTCCACCCGTACTGCAGGTTGGCGATCATGGCCATGCAGAAGATGCCGACCAGCAGCTGCACCCATCGGTATGCCGTCGGCCTAGTGCCAAAATCTTCCTGGACTATCGCGCTCATATGCGCCTCCCGCGCGCCAGTGAACCATTGCCGCCGCGATCGGAGACGGCGCAAGCGGCCTCCACGCAGCGCGAATTCTCGCCACGTTGCAAGGCGCGAGACCTTGACCTCTGTCAAGACTGGCGCGTCAGGACTGCGTCAGGTATGCCGGGAACTGTGCGTGTCAGTGCGATGCGAGAATCGGTGGCGGAGTCGCTGTCAGCGGACTGTCAGAATTTCTACGCGATTTCCAGCGGCACTCCGAGGAAAATCGGAGTGGGAGCGCGACGGCGGGAAAGATCGAATCCCGGCGGACCTGCGATCGATCCCGCCATCGGCGCGGATCTCGTCAGCCCGGAGGCGGCGGCGTGAACTTCCTGACCTCTTTGGCGAGCAGCGAGCCGTCGGCCTGCTTGACGACCTCGGCCAAGGCG
>CAYQVE010000101.1:0-10991 GCA_964420785.1 uncultured Enterobacteriaceae bacterium
TCGGGCGGCGCTCGGCCGCGCGTGAGCGAGAAGCGCACGATTGCGTGCGACCCGGCTTTTGGGGCGCAGCCCTGGCAGGGCGCGGTGGCGGCCCTGGAGAAGCTCGCCGAGGAAACGAGAGACTCGAACGCGCAGGTGACCGTCGTGCTCTCCAACCACTTCGCGCGCTTCGTCCTCGTCCCCTGGAGCGAGGGTCTGGGAAACGCCGAGGAACAGACCGCTTTCGTGCGGTACTGCTTCGCCAAGGTACACGGGGAGCGAAGCAAGGACTGGGACTTGAGGCTGAGCCCGACTCCGACCGGCGCGACGCGCATCGCGAGCGCGGTCGATTCGTCGCTCGTGCAGGCCGTGCGCGCCGCATTTCCCGCCGCTGCGCGGGCAAAGCTCGTGTCGGTCCAACCCTACCTGATGTCGGCCTTCAACCGCTGGCGCAAGGATATCAAGGGCGAGCGCGCGTGGTTCCTGCTCGTCGAGCCGCAGCGCGCCTGCCTCGCCCGCCTCGAGGGGGGGCGTTGGTCGGCAGTGCGCAATACCCGGGGAAACTTCAACGAGCCGCGCCAATGGGCGGGACTGCTCGATCGCGAGCGGCATCGCGTCGGCGGAGACGAGGCGTCGGAGGGCGTCTACGTCCACGCGCCCCGGAACGGAAAAGGTTTTTCGGTCGAAGGAGAGGCGTGGACCTTCAAGAGCCTCGCGCTCGCCCCGGCGGAGGGCCTGACTCCCGCGGAGGTTGAACCGTTTGCCATGGCGCTCTGCGCACTATGAGCGCGAATCGCATCGAGCTCGACTACGTCGCAGCCCCGCGCCGTCCGCAGTGGATAGGCGCTTCGGTGCTGATCCTCGCGCTCGCGGTGTCCGGCGACCTGGTTCTGCGTTATCGCGACGCCCTGCACGAACTCGCCGCGCTCGACGCGGCGCAGGGCCTGCTCAACGCCAACCGGCGTCCGCAGCGCGCGGTGCCCAAGGAACGGCTCGACGAGGAAGCGAAGATCATCGACGCGGCGGTGCGGCAGCTCAGCATTCCGTGGGCGCAGATGATCGAGGCGGTCGAGGCAGCCTCGAGCAGCGAGGTGACCGTGCTGCAGCTGCAGCCGGAGACCCAGCAGCGCAACCTGCGTCTGACAGCCGAGGCGAAAAACCGCGAGGCCATGCTCAGATACGTGCGCCGGCTCGGCGATGCCAGGGTCCTCTCCGGGGTGCACCTGGTCAATCATCACGTGCTCGTCGAAGATCCTTCGCGCCCGATCCAGTTCGGCGTGCAGGGTGCCTTCAGGACCAACCGGTGAAGCGCGCCCAGGAATGGCTGCACGCGCTGGGACCGACCGGAGTGCTCGGCGTCGGGGTCCTCATTTTCTGCGTTCCGTTTTATTTTTCGGCGGTCAGTCCGGCGGAGCGCGAGCTGCAGGCGCAGCGCTCGGTCGCCGAGCGGCTGCGCTCGCGCACTCCGTTTCAGCCCGTTGCCAGCGAAGGCCGCGCGGAGGAGCTCCGCCGCTTTTACGGTCTGTTTCCTCCTGTGGAAAGGCTTCCGGACGAGCTCGAGCGCGTGTACTCTCTCGCGCGCGCCGCCAAACTCGAATTGCTGCAGGGTGAATACCGCCTCGAGAAACCTCCTTTCGGCATCGTGTTCTACCGCATCACCCTGCCCATCCGCGGGACTTATCCGCAGATCCGGCAATTCGTCGCCGCCACCCTCAAGAGCATGCCGATCGCCTCGCTCGATGCGCTGCGCTTCGAGCGCAAAAAGGCGGGCGATTCGCAGCTCGAGGCCCAATTGCGTTTGACCGTCTATTTCCGTCCCGCCAACGAAGGCGAAACCCCATGAAACCCTCCCCCAAGACCCTTTATGCGGCGCTCGCCCTGGCGCTCGTCGCGGCCTGCGCCGACCCGCTGATCAAGGACACGCGCGCGCTGCTGAACGAAGGCCGCACTGAAGAGGCGCTCGCGTCCCTCGAGAAAGGGACGCGGGAAGATCCTCAAAACCACCTCTATCGTTCGGAATATTTCCGCCTGCGCGACTTCGCCGTCTCGCAGTGGCTCGTCCAAGCGGAGGCCCTGCGGGCCGCGGCGCAGCTCGAGGCAGCCGAGGAGCTTTACCGCCGCGTCCTCAAGCACGACGCGGTCAACGAGCGCGCGACCCAGGGCCTCGCGCAAGTCGATCTCGACAGGCGTCATCGGGCCTTGGTGGCCGAAGCGGACAAGCTCGTGAAAGCGGAAAAGTACCGCGACGCCCGGGAGCTGCTCGCGACGGTGCTCGCTGAGAACCCGACTCAGCGCGACGCGCGCCAGTTGCAGCGGCTGATCGAGGAGAAGACGACCAAGCCCGCGGTCGCCCTCCTCCAGCTGAGGAGCTCGGTAACCAAGCCCATTTCACTGGAGCTGAAAGACGTGCCCTTGCGCACCGTATTCGACGTGATCGCGCGCGCAGCGAACCTCAATTTTCTCTTCGATAAGGACGTGCGCGCCGACCTGAGGACCACGATCGTCGTGCGCGACGCGCAGGTCGAGGACGTCATCAAGCTGATCCTCGCCACCAACCAGCTCGAGCAGAAAGTCTTGAACGAGACCACGGCGCTCATTTACCCGAACACGCCGCAGAAGCTGCGCGAGTACCAGGATCTCGTCGTCAAGAGCTTTTACATCGCCAACGCGGACGTGAGGCAGACCGCGAACCTGATCCGCACGATCCTCAAGACTCGCGACATCTTCATCGACGAAAAACTGAACCTCCTGGTGATGAAGGACACGCCGAACGCGATTCGCCTCGCGGAAAAGCTGATCGCCGCGCAGGACATCGCCGAGCCGGAGGTGATGCTCGAAGTCGAGGTGCTCGAAATCGGCTACAACCGGCTGATGGAGCTGGGCGTGCGCTTCCCGGGTTCGGCGGCGGTCAGTCTCGTCGGCGCCGCGACTGCCGCCGGGGCCACGGGAACGCCCGGCACTCTCACCCTGCCCGAACTGCGCTCGCGCGATCAGAACCTCGTCCGCCTAACTTTCACCGACCCACTCTTCCTCCTCTCGCTCAGGCAGACCGACGGCCGGACCAACCTGCTCGCCAACCCCCGCATCCGCGTGAAGAACAAGGAGAAGGCGAAAATCCACATCGGCGACCGCGTCCCCGTGATCACCACGACCGCTGCGGTGGCGGGGGGCTTTCTTTCGCAGTCGGTGAGCTACCTCGACGTGGGCCTGCAGCTGGAGGTCGAGCCCCTGATTTATCTAGAGGATGATGTCGGGATCAAGGTCGGGCTCGAGGTGAGCAACATCTCCAACACGATCCAGCCCCCAGGAGGGGGCACGCTCGTCTATCAGATCGGCACGCGCAAGACCAACACGGTGCTGCGCCTGCGGGACGGCGAAACCCAGATCCTCGCCGGCCTCATCAGCGACGAAGACCGGCGCAACGCCACCCGCGTCCCGGGTCTGGGCGATTTCCCGGTGCTGGGTCGCCTGTTCTCGTCGACGAGCGACACCATCACCAAGACCGAGATCGTGCTCCTCATCACCCCGAGGCTGATGCGGACGATCATGCGGCCCGACGCGCGCACGGTCGAGTTCGCAGCGGGCACCGAAGCTTCATCGAGCGGCGGCCCGCTCGGGGCGACCTCCTCGCCGTCCTCCTTCGTCCCGATCCCGACCCAGCCGTCGCTGTCGCCCGCACCGTCCGCGGTGCTGCCCGGAGCCACACCGCCGGGAGGGACGATCGTGCCTTTCGGCGGCGTGCAACAGCAGTAGCGCGCTGGCACGCCCCGAGTCCCATGGCCGGCGGTCGCGCTCCGGGAGCTGCGCGGGGCTTTACCCTCATCGAGCTCGTCATCACCGTGGCGATCGTCGCGCTGCTCGCATCGGTCGCCCTGCCCGTCAGCGAGCTCGCGGTGCAGCGCACCAAGGAGCAGGAGCTGCGCCGCACGCTGCGCCAGATCCGCGATGCGATCGACCTCTACAAGCAGGCCTCGGACGAGGGCCGAGTCCGGAAGTCGGTGGGCGACTCGGGCTATCCAAAGAAACTCGAGGACCTCGCCGAGCTCGACGCCGATCAAAAGAGCGACAAGAAGGAAATAACCTCCTTCCCGCGCCCAAACCCCCGCGATCCCCTCAACGCCGAGCCCGCGCTTTCCGCCGCGGCCTCCTGGGGAAAGCGCAGCTATGCGAGCCCGCCCGACGATCCCAGGGAAGGCGACGATGTGTTCGACGTCTTCTCGCTCGCGCCCGGCAAGGGCATCAACGGCCAGCCGTACCGGGAGTGGTAGAAGCGGTGCGACCCCGTTCCGGGTTCACGTTGATCGAGCTGCTGGTGGTGATGGCGATCATCGCTCTCCTGCTCACGCTCGCCATTCCGCGGTATTTCGGCAGCCTCGAAAGATCCAAAGAGGCCGTGCTGCGGGAAGATCTGTTCCAGCTGCGCGACGCGATCGGAAAATACTACGGCGACAAGGGCAAGTACCCGGACTCGCTCGACGCGCTCGCTTCGGAAAAATACCTGCGCAAGGTGCCCGTCGATCCCATCACCGAGAGCGCAGCGACCTGGGTGATCGTCGCGCCCGAGGACCCGCAGAAAGGCGGCGTGTACGACGTGAAGAGCGGCGCGCAGGGCAAGGCCAGCGACGGAAGCGTCTACGCCGAGTGGTGATCGTGAACCCCCGCGAAGCGGGCTTCACCTACCTGGCGGTCCTCTTCGCGATCGCGTTCATGGGCCTGGGTCTCGCCCTCACCGGAGAGGTCTGGCGCACCGCGCTCGCGCGGGACAGGGAAGTGGAGCTGCTCTATGCCGGCAACCAATACCGGCGCGCGATCGAGAGGTACTACCTGAGCGGGCCGAGGCAGTTTCCCAGGGCGCTCGAGGACCTGCTGAAGGACCCGCGCAAGCCCGGCACCGAGCGCTACCTGAGAAAGCTCTACTCCGACCCGCTGACCGGGAAGAGCGAATGGGGCTTGGTGAAGGGGCCGGACGGCGGGATCATGGGCGTCTACAGCCTTTCGGAGGACAGTCCCAAAAAAGTCGCCAATTTCGGCTTCGCGAACAGGGAATTCGCGGGCGCCTCGAAATACTCGGACTGGAAATTTCTCTACACCCCGGGGACTCAGCAGGTGCCCATCCCGCAGCAGCTCCCCGTGCCCGACCCGGGTAACCCGGGCGCTCTGCAGCCGCCCGGCCCGCAGAGCGCGAAGTAGCACGCGGCGCCCGGACTCGTGCGGCCGGCACCGCAACCTCAAATCGGGTGCAGGCCCAGGGTCAGGCCCAGCGGCACGAACACGATGGCGAAGGCGTTGCCGATCAGCACGATGGAGGCGACCCGCTCCGGCTCCTGCTGATAGCGTTCGGCGAGGAGATAGTTGAGCGCCGCAGGCGGCAGGCTCGCGAACAGCATGAGCTGCGCGAACTGCTCGGGCGGGAGATGCAGGAAGAGCTGCGCGAGGGCGGCCCCCGCCATTCCGGCCGCGGGGCAGACCACCGCGCCCAGCACGCCTACCTGCCAGCCGCGCTTCGACAGATCGGTGAGGCGCACTCCGAGAGCGAACAGCATCATGGGGAGCGTGGCGTCTCCGAGCATCTTCAGGCCCGTCATCAGTGCAGCCGGCACTTTCCAGGCGAAGACGCTGAAGACCAGCCCGAGCACGCTCGCGATGATCATCGGCGAAGTCGCGAGCGCCTTCCATTCGGCGTGGCGGCTGACGATGCGGCTCCCGAGGGTGAACTGCAAGAGCGTGCTCGCCACCAACAGCAGCACCATTGCCGCGAGGCCCGGGCGCCCGAAGGCGAGCACCCGAAGGGGCAGGCCCATGTTGCCGCAGTTGTTGAACGTCCTGGGCGGAGCGAAGGTCCGGGGGCCCACCGCCGCGAGGACGGTAACCGCCCCGCCGAATAGACGCGCAGCCAGGAGCACCCCCACTCCGCCCGCGACGAAAGCGGCGTTGCCCTCGAGCCGGAAGTCCTCGCCCGCGAGCGAGGTGAAGACGAGGAGCGGCCCCAGCACGTGCAGCGACACGTGGTTGAACGATTTCAGGTCGGGCCGGTTGCGGCGACCGTAGCCGTAGCCGATCGCGATGATCAGGAAGACCGGCCCTATGACCGAGACGATGCGTTCGAGGACGAGCACCGGGGGTCGTCAGCGCTTCGCGCTCATTTCGACTGCCGCGTGATGATCTCGGCGTAGAGCTTTTCCCACTTCGCGCTTTCGTCCAGCATCGCCGCCGGATCGACGAATTTCAACCGCGTCCTCGCAGGCGGGCTGTGCGCGCAAGGCCCCGGACGCGGCGAGCGAGCAGGCCAAAGCGAGCGGGAAGAGCGCGGCGCGCGTCATCTTCTGGCTCAACCCGCGATGTCCGCAGTCAGCCCCGGCATTCTTCCTCCGTGCGGGTCATCAAAACGTAAGCTTCGCGGCATTATAAGTGCGGCCGGGGCGCCGCTTGGTTACAATCGCCCTCCCGCTGTCTCTCGCATGGAGGTTCCATGGCAGCAAGAAAAAAGGGCGCTGCGCGCGCCCGGTTCAAGCTAATGAGCCCCGACATACGGCCGAACGGTCCGATCGCCATGGAGCAGGTGTTCAACGGCTTCGGCTGCCCGGGCGAGAACGTATCGCCCGCGCTCGCCTGGTCGGGGGCCCCTGAGGCCACGAAGAGCTTCGCGCTGCTGGTGCACGATCCGGACGCCCCGACCGGCGGCGCGGGCTGGTGGCACTGGCTCGTCGTGAACATTCCGGCGAGCGCAACCGAGCTGAGGAAGGACGCGGGCAAGGCCGACGGCTCCAAGCTGCCTTTGAGCTGCGCGCAGATCGACACCGATTTCGGCGGCCCCGGCTGGGGCGGACCCTGCCCGCCGGCGGGCGACAAGCCGCACCGCTACAACTTCACGCTGTACGCGCTGAAGGTGGACGGGCTCGACGTGAGCGGCGCGAGCGCCTCGCTCGCCGGATACATGGTCAACGCCAATGCGATCGGCAAGGCGAGGCTCACCGGGAAGTTCGGGCGGAAAAAATAGCCCGGAAGAACCGCAAAGCCTTCGATTACCGTTGCATCGCCCTCAGGCGCCGCCCCACACTTCCTCTGCAACCTGAACGACCAGGTCCAGCTTCCTGCGCTGGTCGTCGGCGGTGATGCGGTTGCCGAAATGCGTGCTTGCGAACCCGCACTGCGGAGAAAGGCACAGGTTCTCCAGCGGCACGAACTTCGCCGCCGCTTCGATGCGGCGCTTCAGCTCGTCTTTCGATTCGAGCTTCGGCTTCTTGGTGCTGACGAGGCCCAGCACCACCTTCTTGTTCTTCGGCACGAAGCGCAGCGGTTCGAAGCCGCCGGCGCGCTCGGTGTCGTACTCGAGAAAGAATCCGTCCACGGCGGTCCCGCCGAATACCGTCTCGGCAACCGCATCGTATCCGCCCGAGGCCATCCACATGCTCATGTGATTGCCGCGGCAGGTGTGCATGGTGACGCTGAGCGATGCCGGGCGATCGGCGAGGATGGCGTTGACGACGCTCGCGTACTTCGCCGGCAGCCTGTCCGGGTCCTCGCCGTCCGCCTTGACCTGAGCGCGGATGTCCTTGTCGCACAGGCAGGCGACGGTCACGTCGTCGAGCTGAAGGTAGGTGCAGCCGGCGGCGGCAAGGTCGCGGATCTCCTCGCGGTAGGCACGCACGATGTCGGTCCAGAAGTCCTCCACGTCGGCGTAGACGCCCGGCGGAACGATACGCCTGCCCCCGCGCATGTGCAGATAGGTCGGCGAGGGGATGCAGAACTTGGGCGTCTGCTTCGCCACCGACTTGAGGTAGGCGAAGTGGTCCACCATGATCGGCCTCGCGCGCTTCACCTTGCTCTTCACGACCATCATCGTGGAGGTGCCCGCGGTCTCGCCCCCCTCGCCCTTGAACGCAACCGAGTAGTCCGTTTTCGTGGCCACGATGCCCTCGATGCCGGTGAGGAAATCGGTGTGCCAGAAGGCGCGCCGGAACTCGCCGTCGGTCACGGCGCGCAGCCCGGCCGCTTCCTGCATCTTCACCGCGTCGCGGATCGAGCGGTCCTCGATCTGGCGCAGCTGCGCCGCGCTGATCGTCCCCTGCGCCGCCTTGTCGCGGGCTTCGACCAGCTCTTTCGGGCGCAGCAGGCTGCCGACCTGGTCGGCGCGAAACGGGGGTTTCCTGGTCATGGCCGCGGTTCCTTTTGCGGAGCGGAGCGGGTGGGCAGTGTCCCAACTTGCGGTGCCCCGCCCGCCTTGCTATGGTAACTCCGGAGGAGGAAACGCCATGAATCGAATCTTCGCCCCCGCAGTTGCCGCGCTCACGCTGCTCGCCGCGCCTTCGGCGCTCGCCCAGTCCGTCAAGATCGGGATGATCCTGTCGCTCTCGGGTCAGTTCGCCGACGCGGGCGTCCAGCTCGACAACGGCGTCAAGGCCTACATGAAGCAAAAAGGCGACACGGTCGCGGGCCGCAGAATCGAGATCATCCGCAGGGACACGGGCGGCGTCGCCCCGGACGTGGCCAAGCGCCTCGCGCAGGAGCTGATCGTGCGCGACAACGTGGACGTCCTCGCCGGCTTCGTGCTGACGCCCAATGCACTCGCCGCCGCCGACGTCTCGGCGGAAGCGAAGAAATTCATGGTGGTGATGAACGCGGCGACCTCGATCATCACCACGAAGTCGCCCTACCTCGTGCGCACCTCGGTGACTCTGCCGCAGGTGGCCGAGACCTTCGGCACCTGGGCGGCGAAGAGCGGCGTCAAGAAGACTTATTCGATGGTGACCGACTACGGTCCGGGACACGACTTCGAGGGGGGCTTTCACCGGGCGTTCAAGGCCGCAGGCGGGGACGTCATCGGCGCGGTGCGCTTCCCGGTGGCCAACCCAGACTTCTCGGCCTTCGTGCAGCGCGCCAAGGATCTCAACCCCGAATCGATCATGATCTTCATCCCGGGCGGCGCGCAGCCGGCGGCGCTCGGCAAGGCCTTCGCGGAGCGCGGCGTCGATCCGAAGAAAACCAAGATCCTGGGTTCCGGAGAAACCACCGCCGAAGCGGCGCTGAAGAGCATGGGCGACGCGGCGATCGGCATCATCACGGCGTGGCACTACGACTACATGAGCAGCCATCCGCTCAATCGCGAGTTCGTGAAAGTGTTCAACGAGATGCACGGGCGCAACCCCGACTTCTTCTCCATCGGCGGGTACGACGGCATGCACGTCATCTACGAGGCACTCAAGAAGACCGGCGGGAAGACCGACGGCGACTCGCTGATCGCCGCGGCGAAGGGATTGAAGTGGGAAAGCCCCAGAGGACCCATGTCGATCGACCCCGAAACGCGCGACGTGGTGCAGACCATCTACATCCGTCGCGTGGAGAAGGTCGGCAACGAGCTCGTCAACGTGCCGTTCGACAAGGTCGAGAGCGTCAAGGATCCCGTCAAGGCCAGGATGAAGTAGGGCCAAGGGCGGACGCGGAGCGGCGCCGCCTTGGCCCGCTCGCGTTCGAACGGACGCAAGGCGCCGTTCAACGCTCGCGACTAACCCTCCGGGAGAACACCCGTTCATGCTCGCCTCGCTCGCAGGCGTCCTCTTTGACGGGTTCGCCTACGGGATGCTGCTGTTCCTCCTGTCGGTGGGGCTGTCGGTGACGCTGGGAATGATGAATTTCGTCAATCTCGCGCACTGCAGCTTCGCCATGATCGGCGGCTACGTTACGGTCACCCTCACCAACAGCCTGGGGTGGCCCTTCCTCGCCACCCTTCCCCCGGCCTTTCTCGCGGCGGCCGCGGCGAGCGTCGTGCTCGAGCGCACGCTCTACCGCCGCCTCTACCGCGCGAGCGATCTCGATCAGTGCCTGTTCACGATCGGGGTCGTCTTCATCTCGGTTGCGGTCGCGGCTTGGATCTACGGCACCATCCAGCAGTCGATCAGCACTCCGTCGTACCTGCGCGGGTCGGTGCAATTCATGGGGATAAACTTCGCCGTGTACCGGCTGTTCCTCGTCGCCTTCGCGCTCGTCATCACCGTCGTGCTGGTTGCAGTCCTGGAGTACACCCGCTTCGGCGCGCAGGTCCGGGCCGCGGTGGACAACCAGCGCATGGCGCGCGGCCTCGGAATCGACGTCGACCGGGCTTTCATGGTCACCTTCGCGCTGGGTGGCGGGCTCGCGGGCCTGGGCGGGGCCCTCGCGATAGAGATCGTCGGCCTCGATCCTGGGTTCGCTTTCACCTACCTCGTGTACGTCCTCATCGTGGTGGCGGTCGGCGGGCTCGGCTCGATCGGCGGCTCGTTCCTCGCCGCGGCGGTGCTGGGCCTCAGCGACATGGCGGGCAAATACTACTTTCCCTGCGTCGGGGCCTTCCTCATCTAACTCGTCATGGTCGCCCTGCTGATGTGGTGGCCGGCGGGCCTATTCGGGAAGCGCTGAGGCGCATGACAGCCGCCGACCCGGCAGTCGCGGGCCCTCATCAGTACCTGGAAGCGCAAGTCCGCTGGCGGCGCATCGAGATCGTCTTCTGGCTCGCGGCGCTGCTTCCGTTCGTGGTGGCGCCGGCGTATCTGCAGCTCGCGAGCCAGATCGCCATCACCGCGCTGTTCGCGCTCTCGCTCGATCTCATCCTCGGCTACGCCGGGATCGTGTCGCTCGGCCACGCGGCCTACTTCGGCGTGGGCGCGTATACGGCTGGCCTCCTTTCCAAGCACTTCTGGGGAGAACCGCTCTCGGGGCTGGCGGCCGCGGCGCTGCTCTCGGGCCTGGTGGGCTACGCGACCAGCCACATCATCGTGCGCTTCCGCCACCTCGCGCTCATCATGCTCACGCTGGGCCTGGGCCTCCTGCTGCACGAAGCGGCGAACAGCGCGCACTTTCTCACCGGTGGCGCAGACGGCCTGCAGGGGGTGCGGATACGCGCGCTCCTGGAGACTTTCCGCTTCGACCTGTACGGGCGCACCGCGTACGCGTATTCGCTCGCGGTCCTGTTCCTCGTTTTTCTCGTCGCGAGGCGCCTGATCCACTCGCCGTTCGGCCTCGCGCTGCGCGGCATCCGC
>CAYQVE010000102.1:0-10888 GCA_964420785.1 uncultured Enterobacteriaceae bacterium
AGCTGCGCACGCTCGCGAACGTGATCAAGGTCAACCTCGACTCCGACAAGAAGCGCGCGGTGTCGGTGACCTACGTCGACTCGCGGGGGCGCGAGTTCGAGCAGCCCGCGGACCTGATCCTGCTCACCTCGTACGTGTTCAGCAACGTGCGCCTGATGCTGCTCTCGGGGATCGGCAAGCCCTACGACCCGCAGGCGAACGCGGGCGTGGTCGGCCGCAACTACGCCTACCAGACGAACGGCAACGTCACCGCCTTCTTCGAGGACAAGCAGTTCAACCAGTTCATGGGCGCGGGTGCGCTGTCGATGATGATCGACGATTTCGACGGCGACAATTTCGACCACGCGGGCCTGGGCTTCATCGGCGGCGGCTGGATCGGCGCGGCGAGCTCGGGCGCCCGCCCGATCGACTTCCATCCGGCGCCGCCGGGGACGCCGCGCTGGGGATCGGAGTGGAAAAAGGCGACCGCGCGCTATTACAACCGCGCCTTCGGCATCACCACCCACGGCGCCTGCCAGAGCTACCGCGGCAACTATCTCGACCTCGACCCGACCTACCGCGACGCCTACGGGCTGCCGCTGCTGCGCATGACCTTCGACTTCCGCCCGAACGAATACAAGATGTCGGAGTACATGACGAAGAAGGCGGCGGAGATCGCCAAGGCCGCGGGCGCCGCGAAGATGAGCGTCACCCCGCGCACCGGCAAGTACAGCATCGTGCCGTACCAGAGCACGCACAACACCGGCGGCGCCATCATGGGCGCCGACCCGAAGACGAGCGCGGTAAACCGTTTTCTCCAGAGCTGGGACGTGCACAACGTGTTCGTGATCGGCGCGAGCGCCTTCCCGCAGAACGGCGGCTACAACCCGACCGGCACGGTGGGCGCCCTCACCTTCCACGCGCTGGAGGCGATCAAGTCGAGATACCTGAGACAACCCGGGCCGCTGGCCTGAACGAATTCGAAAAGGGGAATGCCATGAGTGAATCCCGCCGCAACTTCCTGAAGTCCGCCGCGGCCCTCGGCGCCGCGATTCCCGCCGGTGCCGCAACGGCGCAGGCGAAATCCGACCACGACAAGCAGCACGCGCAGCACATGCGCGAGGCGGCCAAGGCGCAGCCGCGCCCGTACATGTTCCTCTCCCAGGCCGAGGTCGCGTTCATCGACGCGGCGGTGTCGCACTTGATCCCCAAGGACGAGCTGGGGCCGGGCGCGAAGGAGGCCGGCGTCACCTACTTCATCGACCAGCAGCTCTTCGGCGGCTACGGCTCGATGGCGCGGAAATACACGCAAGGCCCCTGGCCCGAGGGCACGCCGCAGCAGGGCTACCAGTCGCCGCTCACGCCCGCCGCGGTGTACCGCGCCGGGATCCGCGACACCAATAATTACTGCCAGAAAACCTACAGCAAGACTTTCGACGCGCTCGCGCGGGCGCAACAGGACGAGGTGCTCAAAGGCCTCGACGGCGGAAAGATCGAGCTCCAGCAGGTGCGCTCGCAGTTCTTCTTCAACATGCTCCTGAACAACACGATCGAGGGCTTCTTCGCCGACCCGGTGTACGGCGGCAACCGCGACAAGGCGGGCTGGAAGCTGGTGGGCTTCCCCGGGGTGGCCGCTGTATACACTACGTTCATCGAGAAGCACAACGTGCCCTACAAGGCGCAGCCGGTGTCGATCGCCGACATCACGGGCAGGCTCGCGCAGGTGGACGAGCACGGCCACCCGATCCACGTGATGCTCGACGACGACAAGGCGGGGGTCTAGCCATGGCGACCAAACTGAAACCCGTCGACGTCGTCACCATCGGCGTCGGCCTCACCGGCACGATCCTCGCGCAGGAGCTCGCCGCCTCCGGCTTGAAGGTGGTGGGCATCGAGCGCGGCCGCTGGCGCGACACCGAGCACGATTTCGCGATGCCGGGCGTGCACGACGAGCTGAAGTACGTGCGCCACAAGGAGCTGATGCAGGATCTCTCCAAGGAAACGATCACCTTCCGCAACAACGCGTCGGAGACGGCGCTGCCGATGCGCCAGCTCGGCTCCTTCCTCCCGGGCGAAGGCGTGGGCGGCGCCGCGGTGCACTGGGGCGGCCTCACCTGGCGCTTCCTGCCGTGGGACTTCGAGACGAAATCGCGGACGCTCGCGCGCTACGGCGCGAAGCAGGTGTCCGAGGAATGCACGATGCAGGACTGGGGCGTCACCTACGCGGAGCTCGAGCCGCACTTCAACCGCTTCGAGCACCTGTACGGCGTCTCGGGCAAGGCGGGCAACCTGAACGGCAAGATCATCCCCGGCGGCAATCCCTTCGAGGGCGCGCGCTCGCAGGAGTATCCGAACCCGCCGCTCAAGGTCGGCTATTCGAGCCTGCTCTTCAAGCAGGCGGCCGAGAAGCTGGGGTTCAAGCCCTTCCCGGTGCCGACCTCGGCGAACTCGACGGTCTACAAGAACGAGTACGGCGCGACCATCCAGCCTTGCGTGTACTGCGGCTACTGCCAGTTCTTCGGCTGCGAGATGGGCGCGAAGGCGAGCCCGCAGACGGCCGTGCTGCCGGTGCTGATGAAGAATCCGAACTACGAGCTGCGCACGCTGTGCAACGTCACGAGGATCAACCTCGACTCGGAGAAGAAGCGCGCGGTCAGCGTGACCTACGTCGACTCGCGCGGACGGGAGTTCGAGCAGCCGGCGGACCTCGTCCTCCTCACCTCGTACGTGCTCAACAACACGCGCCTGATGCTGCTCTCCGGCATCGGCAAGCCCTACGACCCGGTCGCGAACACCGGCGTGGTCGGCCGCAACTACGCCTACCAGACGCCCTCCTCCGTCACGCTCTTCTTCGAGGACAAGAACTTCAACTCCTTCATGGGCGCGGGCGGGATGGGCCTCGCGGTCGACGAGTTCAACGGCGACAACTTCGACCACTCGGGGCTGAGCTTCATCGGCGGCGGATTCATGCAGGCGGGGTCGAACGGCGCGCGCCCGATCGAGTACCACCCGGTGCCTTCGGGCACGCCGCGCTGGGGCGGCGAGTTCAAGAAGGCCGTAGCGAAGTACTACAACCGCTCCCTTCTCCATCACGATACAAGGCGCCTGCCAGAGCTACCGCGGGAACTGGCTCGATCTCGACCCGACCTACCGCGACGCCTACGGCCTGCCGCTGCTGCGCATGACCTTCGACCGGCGCGACAACGAGACCAAGATGAGCGAGTGGCTCACCAACAAGGCGGCGGAAATCGCGAAAGCCATCGGCCCGTCGAAAATGAACGTCAACCCGCGCCGCGGCCGATACACCATCGTGCCCTATCAATCGACGCACAACACCGGCGGCACCGTCATGGGCGCGGACCCCGGGACCAGCGTCGTCAACAAATACCTGCAGAGTTGGGACGTCCATAACGTCTTCGCCATCAGCGCGGGCGCGTTCCCGCAGAACGGCGGCTACAACCCGACCGGCACCGTCGGCGCGCTGACCTACCAGGCGTTGGACGCGATCAAGACGAAGTATTTGAAGAAGCCGGGGGCGTTAGTTTAGAGGGTAGGCGACGTATGCGAATCGGGGCACTCCCAAAGCTGCTCCTCCGCATAGTCGCCTGGGGTGCAGGAAGCGTTGCCGCGCTTATTCTGATTTGGTTCGCGGCGAATCGCCTGTTCGACGAGCGCCCGGACCCTCGCCGGGACGCGTTCCTGACCTCCGCGGAGGCAGTGATCCCTGACGCAGAGAACCTCGCCGTCGCGATCGCTGGATTGGACGCTCCGGCTGGTTCCGATTTCCTCAAACACGGAGCAGCGCTAAAGGGACTCTATGACGCCCACGCGCCGTGGCCCGATATCCAGAGAGAAAAGCAGCGCCCCGATACCTTAAAGGTCACCGCTGATAGCCGTCAGTTGGATTGCTGGATGGATCCCGACTGGCCGGTCTGGAAAGACTGCCTGCCGTTCAACGGAGCTGCTCAGGCTCTGACTGAGAACCGCGAGATCCTGGCGCGCTACAAAGCCCTGTACAAGATTGACCGTTATGCAAGCTTCGGCGAGTGGCACCAGCAGCTGATTCCACTCACCAAGTTGGCGGTAGTCGAAATGCGCCAGGACATGAGCAGCGGCAACTATGAGGCTGCTTATCGCAAGTGGCGCGAGAATTTCCGGTTCACAAGAAACCAACTACGTCGGCAGACCGATTGGGTGGGGAAGTCCATAGCCTTGGTCGATTTCGGAGTGAGTTTCCCAATCATCGAAGATCTACTGGTGAAACAGCCATCTTTGGCGCGCATTCACTTCGACGAGCTGGAGGATTTGCTGCGTCCTCAGGGAATCGAGATCATCGATCCCGCCGGAGTGGCGCGGGCCGAATATCTGCACTTGGAGCGGTTCTTCAACACGCCGTACGTCGCTAGCCCGGAATTCGACGATCGTTTGGAATGGCTGGGCTGGAAACTTGCACAGAGGAATCGTACTCAGAATCGATACTTGTCCTACTCGATAGATCTTGTAGCGGTCTTGCGCCAGCCGTGGTCTAGCCTGGCCGACGATTTGGCAAAGACAATTGACCGTCACGAATCGATCGGCCTGGACTTAGTGATTGACCCCTTCGGTTCCTTGCTGTTCTTCAGGAACATCTATTGGCAGAACAAACTGACCTCATTGCTTCGACAGGTCTATATATCAGACGGGAGGCTTCGCCTTGCGACTTTGGTTGTGCGTGCAGCTCAAGAGCAGGTCAAGGACGCGGACCTACTGGTGTTCCTCGCAAATGCCGCACCGGAGCTATATGACCCGTTCTCGAACAAACCAATGCTGTGGGATCCGGAACACGGGCGGATCTATTTCTTGAGCGGCGACGACAAGTGCTCGATTACGCCCTTTCGCGTTCCTGTCTGGGATGCAAAGAGCGGCAGACAGTCGCCCAAACAAGCGGACTGGGCGATTTGTTGAGGCGACGTGATGTCGCCGAGCAGTTGCGCGTGCATCTCGCCCGCGCACGCGACACCATCCGGGGCCGCGCGGGATTCTCGTGAACGCGATCAGTCCTGGCTGGTGTCGCACGGACATGGGGGGAGCCGGAGCGCCGCGCTCGGTCGAGCAGGGTGCGGCCAGCGTCCTCTGGGGCGTGCGGTTCTGTAGGCTTTTGGTTTGCAATAGAAGCCGAACCGGAAGGACATGAACGATATTTTCACTATTCGCCCCTTATTGTTCTGATACCGCAGCAAGAAACGGAGTGTCCAGCACTGAGTCGCGGACTACCTTCTGCCCGTGAATCCGAACTGGGTGAGGTGTCCGCGTGAGCAAAGAGTTCGATAACAAGGCGATCGTGGGCCGCTGGTTTACCGATTTCTGGGGTAAGACCTGCAATCTCAACATCGTGGATCAGCTTGCCGCTCCTGACATGCTCCTGAAGTATTCATTGCATGAGCCGCGCCGTGGCCGTGACGATATCAAGGCCTTCCAGCGCGACTTCCGCAAGGCGTTCCCGGACCTCAATTTCTGGGGCACAGCCGACCTGATTGCCGAAGGCGAGTATGTCGTCGGTCAATGGGAAGGCGGCGGCACGCATACCGGCCTGGCATTCAGCGATTTTTTGATGGGATCGCTTCCTGCGAATACGGGCCGCAAAATGCACTTCACCGGCACGACGGTGCTCCGCTTGCAAAACGGCAAGATCGTCCAGGAAATCGGCCTCGACGACGGCGTGACTGCCCTCACGCAACTTGGCCTTCTCAAGAAAGCCTAAGCAACGGCGCCTCCGTCCCGCGCTGGCGGAATGAATCCGCGACGCGGTCATCGTTGGCCTGCGCGTCCGTATCTGGGCATTCGCTGGAAGAAGCAAAATGCGCCTCTACTATCATCCAGTTTCCTCGAACTCCCGACGCGTCCTTCTCACCGCGATTCTGTTGAACGTGAAGCTCGATCTCGCGATCGTGGATCTCATGAACGGACAACACAGGACCGAGGCCTACCTTCAGATCAACCCGAACGGTAAGGTTCCGCTGCTAGATGATGATGGTTTCCATCTTTGGGAATCGCACGCCATCATGCAGTACCTCGCAGACAGGTACGGAGGGCACGCCCTCTATCCGGAGGGCGTTCAGGCCCGTGCTGACGTTAATCGATGGCTGTTCTGGTCTGCGTACCACTTCACTCCAGCGGTGGGCATCATCAGTAGAGAACGTGTCTCCAAGAAGCTTGTCGGAGGAACGGGTGGGCCCGATCCGACCGAAGTCGCTCGCGGCGAAGCGTTGCTCAAGGCTTCCGCGCAGGTGCTCGATAAGCATCTCGCTGGCAGGCAATGGATTGCGCAGGACAGACTTACGCTGGCCGACCTCGCGATTGCGTCTCCTCTTATGCATACAGAGACGGCGCAGCTCCCGGTCACCGGATACAAATATTTGCAAAGATGGTTTGGGCAGATTCGAGGATTGGACGCCTGGAAGGCATCGGAAACCGCTCGATCCGAAGAGTTGCGCAAGTACCTCGCCTGAGTGCGCTACGCGCCGCGTCTGGTGGTACGCATGCACGATGCAAGGCGAGTCAAGGACGCTCTGATGAACGCCCCCGACCTTGCGCTAGTCCCATTTTGGGACTATACTGTGCCGTGCGCATCATCGCGCTGTCCACCTTGCGGCAGTTCTGGACCGGGAAGTCGGCTTACGCCGACGCGCGTGAGCCGACGCTGGCATGGTATCGGCACGCGCTCAAGGCGGACTGGCGCTCGCCTGCCGATGTGAAGCGGGAATTCGGCAGCGCGAGCATCCTGCGCGATGGGCGAGCCGTGTTCAACATCGCCGGCAACAAGTACCGCATCGTGGTCTGGATCAACTATCCGTACCGCGTCGTGTACATCCGGTTCATCGGCACGCACGCGCAATACGACAAGATCGACGCGCAGACGATTTGAAAGGCGAGACATGGAGATCAAACCGATCAAGAGCAAAGCGGATTACCGGGACGTACTGAAGGAAATCGAGACGCTGATGACGGCAGAACGCGATACGCCCAAAGGCGAGCGTCTGGACGTGCTGGTCACGCTCGTCGAAGCGTATGAGAGCAGGCACTATCCGCTCGATTTGCCCGATCCCGTCGAAGCGATCAAGTTCCGCATGGAGCAGAAGGGACTGACTCCCAAGGATCTGGTGCCCATGATCGGGCGGATCAACCGCGTATACGAAGTCCTGAGCCGCAAGCGCCCGCTTACGCTCGCCATGGTCCAGCGGCTGCACAGCGGGCTCGGCATCCCGGCCGAAGCCTTGATCAAGCAGCCCGAGCGACGAAAAGCCGCTTGAGATTGCCCTTCATCGGCATCCACAACTTGAAGTCGCAATTTGCGATCTCAAGTTGGGGAGGCAGGTGCTCATTTTCGACTTGGCCGTTCTACCTGACGTAGCGGGGGCCCCCGCCATTTATTCCCATCATTTCGCGGAATCCGGAACGAGCGCGCGGATTGTGCCGTCCTGCCGGGACGTGATGAGCAGCTCGCCGTCGCGGGTCTGGCTGATGAAGAGGTCGGCGCGGGCGATCTTGGCGCCCATTTTCCGCGCGATCAGTTCCGGCAGCGAAACATTCACGCGGCTGCCGCCGGCGTCGCGCTCGTAGAGCTGCACTTCCTCGATCGGCGCCACGGTACGGGGCACACCGTCGTCGGCCTTCTTCATCGCGGCGATGTCGGCCGCGAATAGGCGGCCGTTGTTGATGTCGCCGAAGACGTACTTGCCGCGGAGCGCGGCGATGCGGCCGTGATAGGCGAACCCGGCGCTGATCGCCCGCCCTTCGTCGTGGTCGTACATCGCGACCGGGTAGGTAAAGCCGTCCTTCCGGTTGCCGTCCAGGATTTCATCGGGCAGCGGATAGAGCTCGTTCAGCTCACCGCCGCGATAGCGGCCGTGTTCCCAGGTTCCTTCGCGCCTCATCCAGCCGTAGTTCCCGCCGTTCCTGACGATATTGATCTCCTCGACGTTGTTCATGCCGATGTCGTTGGCGAACATCGTCCCGTCCCTGTCCCACGATATGCGGTGGGCGTTGCGGAATCCGTAGGCGTAGATTTCGCCCAGGGTGTTCGGATCGCCGTCCGCGGCGAACTTGTTGGCCATCGGAATCGTGTAGTCGCCGAGGCCTTTCACGCCGCGCGTCACCGGCGGGCTGCGCGGATCGATGCGCAGCATGGCGGTGATGATCGAGTCGAGACGTTGCGTCTGAGTCGGATTGCTCTGGTTCGGCCCGCCGCCATTGCTGAATCCATGATCGCTGCCGCTGATGTAGAGCAGGCCGTAGTCTGCGTCTCCGGGCTTGGCCGTCGGGTTGAACTCGACCTGGCTCAGCGGATGGATCATGTTGGCGACGACATGGGCGGAGCGCAGGAGCTCGCGCCGCGTCCCCGCGAACACATCGGCAGCCGGATTCGTCGCCCGCCACTCGGTGACGGCAGTGTGGTAGGTCACGTCCTTCACCCCGTACCCGGGCGGGATGAAGTCGGGCTTCGCCGGATTTCCCGGCCCGCGCTCCGTATGGATGGTGTAGAAGAGGCCGTTTTTCGCGAACTCCGGGTGAAAGCCGAACGCGACGAATCCGGCCGAGAGCCGGTTGTAGATCGTCAGCGGAAAGGTCTCCGCCAGGTTCAGGTAGACGTGCGCCTGATTGCTCGAGTCGATCCGGTACAGGAACCCGCGCTGGTCGTTGGCGAAACGGCGGCCGTCCGGAAGGTCCTTCACCGAATTTATCCGGGCCCAGCCGGCCGGTTTCGTGTCTTCCTCGGCAGGGCGAACCCCACGGGTGTCCGGCAGGCGCGCAACTTCCACGATTTCAACAGCCAGGCCGCGTTTCTCGATAGGGGCCGGAATCGGGTTGCTGGTGATCTGGGCCTCTACGGGCCCTGCGGCCAGGAGCGCGAGGAGCAGCACGAAGATATGCGGCTTTGGTCTACGCATGGAACCTCCCTGATGTTCGAATGAAGAATACTCCGAATTATCCAATCGGAACGGATGACGCCCGCGTGGCCAACCGCGGGGGGAAAAAGACTCACCCGCGCGACACGATCCATTGACAGGCGCGAGCGAAACGTTTGGAATCGCACGTGGCAGTGAGAGGGGTGGACGTCCTCCCGAGAGCGGCTAGACGGTCATGACCGAAGACTTCTTGCGGTTGCGCATTCTGCGATACGCGCTGGTCCATCCGATCGAAGAGGCACGCGATATCCTGCGGCGGTTGCAGAACAACGAGGCGTTTCAGCATTATCTGCGGAAACGCACGTTGCGCGCGCTGCCGCTCGTCGTGGGGATCTTGCTTACGAGTCTCGCGTGTTCCGCGGCGGCGGCGTTCTTCTTCTTGCGCGCCGGTGCCTTCCTCGGGTTGGCGGCGACGATAGTAGTTGCGCCGATCGTGCTGATTGCGAGTTTTGCGGTACAGGCGTACGTGCTCCTCTCCTGGCTCGAGGGGCGTGCGCTCGCGAAGCTTCAGGAGCACCGCCGCCCTCCTCACCGCGGGCCGATCGGCCACTGGCTCGCGCGGCGCTATCGCATCGATATGGGGCCCCTTCCTCGGGTGCCGTGGATTCCTGCGCTGGTGTTCTTCCTGCTGCCCGCCGCAATGCTGGCCCAAGTCGCGGCGCCGTTCGCCGCGGGGCTGGCGGCCTTTCAGATTGTCGCCGCGATTTTTTACGCCAGACGAGACCCGGTGTCCGGCGTCGATCATTCTCCCGCGCGGGGCGGGGCCGAGGCACCCGAGGCTTTCGCGGCAACTCCTCTTCCGGACGTGCGGGTTCCCAAGCAGGCAGGCGACCTGGACTTCGCCTCCCCCGCGGCCCGGTCGGGCACGGGAAGCCGGACCCGGCGCCTTCGTTCTTTCGCACACTCCGGCTTCCGTTTCCTTCGCACCCTGGTTGAGCTCTGCTTGCTCAACCTTCTTCCCTTCGTCGAATACTGTGTGCTCTTCGCCGGCATTTTTTACATCGCGGAGGGCCGACGGTCCGCCGCCGAACAGCACGTCGCGCTGGGGATCCTTCTCGTCGGCGCCGCGCTTCTGCTCGCGGGACTGGCGTCGATCGTCACGAAGCGCATGAGTTTTCGCTTTTACGGCAGCGCGCGTTCGAGCTATGCGGGAGCGACGGCGGTCATCACGGGCATGATGCAAGTGATCGTAGGCGGTCTCGCCGTCGCGGCGGCCCATGCTCTTTCGACCCACGTGTGGCAGGCGAGGCTCGATGCCCTCCTCACGAACCCGTGGCCCCTGCTCATTCCGCTCGGGCTGCTGCTGATTGGCTCAGGCCTTCTGCTGGTGCGCCGCTCCAGCAGCTACGTCGGTCCTCTCGGGACCGTGCTCTTCATCTTGCCGAAGACGCTGACCGGCATTGCCGCCCTGGGTGCCGGCACCGCGATCCTTGTCGGCTGGGCCTGGAACATTTACGACCCGCAGGCATTTCTCAGCCTTGTCCGCCTCGTCCCGGATGAGGATATGAAACTCCTAGCGAACTGGTGGAGCGCGGCAATCGCGTCGCTTCGCTGAAGGTGACGTCCACAACGTCTTCGCCGTCAGCGCCGGCGCCTTCCCGCAGAACGACGGCTACAGCCCGACCGGCACCGTCGGCGCGCTGACCTACCAGGCGCTGGAGGCGATCAGACGACCGCAAAGCGCCCGTCCGCCGTGACGGCCGTGCCCTTCGGCCTGCCCGGGCGCTGGATGCCGTCGGAATCCACGGGGCGGGTCACCGGAATCCGAGCGACGCCCGGCGGGACGCTTAATCAGGGAGGCCTGAATACCGCTGCCGCTCGACCAGGTCGCCGAGGGCTACCGCCCGATGGACGAGCGCCGCCACATCAAATCGCTTCTGCCGCCTTAAAACCAGCCCTTAATCCGGTTCCAACCCGGTACAGTCGCCCCGCATTGGCTTGCCTTTCGCGTGCGTCAGGCATGG
>CAYQVE010000103.1:0-10862 GCA_964420785.1 uncultured Enterobacteriaceae bacterium
GTGTGCCGCAAACGCAACGAGGCAGTGCGTGGTGGGATCGACCAGGAGGGGGGGGATGTCAGCGCCGCCGCGCGGGCGAAAGAAGATTATTGGGCCGAGGTAGCCGCAGCCGAGCTGGCGCGGCGGCGCGAGCAGATCGTCACCTACATCACGCAGGCGCGTTTCGCCGTGGCGCAGATCCACGATCAGGCCCTGCGTACAACGGAGAAGACGCCGTGAAACGCTACGCCATCACGGCTTGCGCTTGTCTGCTCGGGGCGTGTGTCGCCCCCGCCCCGCACGAGGCAAGGACGCTGAGGAGTCTCGAGCGGCGACAGGTCGTAGTAGAGCGCGATGCCGCGGTCGATGCCAGTCGCGTCGCCGCCATCCAGGCCTATCGCAAGTTCCTCGATGCCGCTCCGCGCGATCGGATGCGCCCGGAGGCGATGCGTCGTCTCGGCGATCTTGAAATAGAAGGGGCACGCGAGGGGATCGCCCCGAGCTCCGGCGCGAGGGAATATCGCGATGCGGTCAAGGTTTATGAAGATCTGCTGCGGGCCTACCCGGTCCATCCGGGCAACGACCGCGTGCTCTATCAATTGTCACACGCGTACGACCAGACCGGCGATCTCGGGCGCTCGCTCGCGACCCTCGACCGGTTGGTTACGCAGTATCCCCAGAGCGTCTATCAGGACGAGGCCGAGTTCCGCCGCGGCGAGTTGCTTTTTACGCTCGCACGCTATCCCGAGGCCGAACGGGCCTACGGAGCAGTGATGCAGAAGGGCGAGTCGTCGCCGTTTCACGAACGCGCGCTTTACATGCACGGTTGGTCGTTGTTCAAGCAGGCCCGCCTCGAGGAAGGACTGCATTCGTTTTTCGCCGTGCTCGATCGCAGACTCATCGGCCGCGACAACGGCGCGGCGCTCGAGGAGCTCCCCGGCCTCACGCGCGCCGAGCGCGAGCTCACCGAGGATACTTTCCGGGTGGTGAGTTTGAGCTTGGCCAACCTCCAAGGACCGGACACGATTCCGAAATATTTCTCGACGGCCGCACGGCGCGAGTACGAGTTCCGCGTATATCAGCAGCTCGGTGAACTGTATTTTAAGCAAGAGCGCGTCGAGGACGGGGCGAATGCATTCAACGCGTTCGCGCGCCGCTATCCCACGCACTCGCAGTCGCCGTTCATGCAATCGCGGGTGATTCAGGCCTATCAGCAGGCAGGTTTTGCCGGGCTCGCGCTCGAGGCGAAGAAGGAGTTCGTCGTGCGCTACGGAGTCAAGAGCGAGTTTCAACGAACAAACAGCGTGCTCGTGTACGGGCGCGTTTTGCCGCACGTCAAGACGCACCTCGAGGAGCTGGCGCGCCACTACCACGCCGCTGCGCAAAAGACCAAAAAAGGCGAGAACTATCAGGAAGCCGTCCGCTGGTACCGGGTCTATCTCGATCCTTTTCCCACGGATGCGCGGCAACATCCCATGCATGTTCGTCTGCCTGAGTTGTTGTTTGAGGACAAGCGCTTCGCGGCGGCGGCGGCCGAATACGAGCGCACCGCCTACGACTATCCGCGCCATGAGAAAACGGCCGACGCGGGCTATGCCGCGTTGCTGGCATACGCGCAGCAGGAAAAGCAGGCCAAGGGCGAAGAGCTGCGCATGGTGCTAAGCCGGTCCGTGGAC
Organism: uncultured Enterobacteriaceae bacterium; assembly: GCA_964420785.1. Taxonomy (GTDB): domain Bacteria; phylum Pseudomonadota; class Gammaproteobacteria; order Burkholderiales; family SG8-39; genus VBDM01. The sequence continues at coordinate 1,656 of CAYQVE010000103.1, forward strand.
AGCTCCCTGCGGTTCGCGGAGACCAATCCGAGCGATGGGCGCGCGCCCGGCGTGCTCACCTACGCCGCGGAAAGGCTCTATGCTAACCACGATTCCAACTCTGCGGCTGCTTTGGCGCAACGCGTACTCGCGTTCCAGCCGCGCCCGGCGCCCGAGCTGCGCCGCACCGCCTGGACCGTGGTCGCGCACGTCGAGTTTCAGCAGGGCGCCTTCGATCGCTCGGAACGGGCGTATCAGCAGGCGCTGGCGCTCACGCCTGAAAAATCTCCAGCCCGCGCGGGACTTACCGAGCGGCTCGCAGCCTCGGTGTACAAGCAGGGTGAGCAGGCGCGCGCGCGGGGCCAAATGCGCGTGGCAGCAGATCACTTTTTGCGCGTCGGAAGCGTGGCGCCGGATTCGCCGACGCGTGCGAACGCAGAGTACGACGCTGCCGCGGCATTGATTGCGCTCAAGGATTGGAACGCAGCCACGCACGTGCTCGAGGGTTTTCGCCGCAATTTTCCGAAGCATCCGTTGCAGGCCGAGGTACCCGGGAAGCTCGCGGTTTGCTATCTCGAAAGCGGTCAAACGCTCAAGGCAGCCGGCGAGTTCGAGGCGCTTTCCGTGACAAAGAAGGACACAGCGTTTACGCGCGAGGCGCTTTGGCAAGCGGCCGAACTCTATGAGAAGGCGGGCCACGAGCGCAACGCTGCGGCGGCTTACGAGCGCTATGTGCGTCTGAATCCGGGGCCGCTCGAACCTGCCGTCGAAGCCCGGTATCGCCTCGCCGAAATATGCCGCAAACAAGGCCGTTTACCGCAGCGCCAGGCATGGTCCCGCGAGCTGGTCGAGGCGGAACAGAAAGGCGGAAATGAGCGCACGGACCGCACCGGCTTTCTGGGTTCGCTCGCCGCGCTCTGGATGGCCGAACCGCTGGAGGATGCGTATCGAGGCGTGCGTCTGGCCGAGCCGCTGAAGAAAAATCTCAAGCTCAAGAAAGACAGAATGCAGCGAGTGCTCCAGGCCTACACCGTGGCCGCGGACTACGGTGTGGCGGAAGTGGCGACGACGGCCACCTACCGAACGGCGGAGTTATACGGCGATTTCGGCAGAGCCTTGCTCGATTCGCAGCGCCCCAAGAAACTATCCAAAGACGAATTGGAGCAATACAACGTAATGCTCGAGGAGCAGGCGTATCCGTTCGAAGAAAAGGCGATCGAGTTGCATGAGATCAACGCGCGGCGCGTGCGCGGCGGTCTTTACGATGAGTGGGTGAAAAAAAGTTTCGCCGCGCTTGGCAAGCTGCGCCCGGTGCGCTATGCCAAGGTTGAAAAAGGCGAAGGAGTAATCAATGCCCTGCACTAGCCGAATATCGCCGCTTGCAATCATGATGGTGTCCGTCTCTTTCGCGGGCTGCGAGGCGCTCATGCTTGCGCCGGGCGAGGCATCGACGCCCGTGCCGAAGACGGTGAAAACAGAGCTGGCGGTGCCGGGGCCGGTGAAAGCGGAGCCGCCGGTAACTGCGGAATCCCGCCAGATGTACCAGCAGGCGCTGATCGAGCTCGGGGCGGGTCGCTACCCCGAGGCCGAGCGCGCGCTGCTCGCCGTGATACGCCGTGAGCCGGAGCTCGCCGGCCCGCGCGCGAATCTCGGCATTCTCTACGCGCGCACCGGTCGCCCGGCGCAAGCGCTCGAATCGCTCAAGCAGGCGATCCGTCTCAATCCCGACCGCGCCGCCTATTACAACGAGCTCGGCATGATGTCGCGGCGCGAAGGCCGGTTCGACGAGGCGCGCGGCTACTACGCCAAGGCGCTGGATCTCGATCCGAACTACGCCTACGCGCATCTCAATATCGGAATTTTGTACGATCTTTATTTGCAGGACACCGCGAAAGCCGTGCAGCACTATGAGCGCTACCGGGAGCTGACGCCGAGCGAGGCCGGAACGGTGACGAAATGGATCGCCGATCTGCAGCAGCGCGGTCGCGCTACCGAACAGGCCAAAGGAGGTAAGAGCGGATGAAACTTAAAACCGTTTTTGTCGCGATGCTCTCGTGGATCGCCGTGCCGGCGTGGGCGGCCGACCGCGCGGATCTCGAAGGCACGCAGATTCTCGGCAGCCGCGAATTGCCGAAAGTGCTGTACATCGTCCCGTGGAAGCGGCCGCTGCCGACCGAATTGGTCGGTCGACCCGCGACCAGCCTGCTGGACGAGGTGCTTTCGCCGGTAGACCGCGACGTTTTCGAGCGCCAGGTGCGCTACCACTCTTCGTTGCAGACGCCGCCGCCGGACGTCGGATCGGCGCCAAAAAACGAATTTGGCAAATGATATGTATCAGTCTCTTACGGAGGCAAAGCGATGATTACCTACAGCACCGTAGTCAAGTTTTTCCAGGACAGCGGGGTTTTCATTTACCCCAGCATTCTGATCATGGCGGTCGGCCTTGCAATCGCACTGGAACGCTATGTCTATCTCAGCCACGCGCGCAGGAGCAATCGCAAAACCTGGGATGAGTTGTTGCCGCTGCTTCAGGGCGGTGAGTTTCAAGAGGCCTATTCCGTGACTGCCAAATCCAAGACCGCCATCGGCAAGATCGTGAATAGCGGGCTCCGGCGCGTAAAGAGCGCGCGCCGGCGCGAGGACCTCGATGCCGCCATGGAAGAGGGCATGATGGAGATCGTACCGCGGCTGGAGAAGCGCACTCACTACATCGCCACCTTCGCCAACGTGATTACGCTGGTGGGCCTGCTCGGCACGATCATCGGTCTGATCAAGGCCTTTACCGCGGTGGCGCAGGTGAATCCGGCGGAGAAGGCCGAGCTGCTGTCGGCCAGTATCTCGATCGCGATGAACAACACGGCGTTCGCGCTCATGGTGGCGATCCCGTTCCTGCTCATCCACGCGTTTCTTCAGGCGCGTACGAGCGAGATCGTGGACAGCCTGGAGGTGGCCAAAATCAGTTTCCTGAATCTGGTCGAGCGCGTGAAGAGCGAACCGGCGCCCGCAGCGAGATGAGCTATCGCATCCGACGCCTGCGCAAGCATTCGCCTGCGCTGGACATCACGGCGTTCATGAACATGATCGTGGTGTTGGTGCCTTTTCTGCTCACGACGACGGTGTTCTCGCGGCTGGCGGTGCTGGAATTGAGTCTGCCGGCGGAATCGTCCGCGTTCGACAAGCTGAAGGGCGATCTGCAACTCGAGATCGTGATTCGGCGCGACGCGCTCGAGGTCGGCGATCGCATCGGCGGCCTGATTCGGCGTGTCGAAAACACCATTAGAGGGTACGATTTCAGGACCCTGTCGGGGTTGATCCAGCAACTCAAGACGCGCTTTCCGGACAAGGTCGAGGCGACGATTCTCGCCGAACCCGATACACCTTACGACATCCTGGTGCAAACCATGGATGCCGTACGCGTGGCGAGAACCTCCCAGTCCGGGCCCGCCGCCCACGTCGAATTGTTCCCGGAGATTTCCATCGGTGATGCGTCGGTCGCGACCAGGGCGCCGGCGAAATCGGGGAAAGCGCGATGAAGCTGTCGCCGTTGCAAAAGCGGGCCGAGCGGCACGCACGCAACAAGCTTTCGGTGGACCTCAATCTGGTTTCGCTGATCGACATCTTTACCATACTGATTTTCTTCCTCTTGGCCAATGCATCGGAGGTGGAGGTGTTGCCGAGCACCAAGGCGGTGAAGTTACCGGAGTCGACGGCCGAGAAAACTCCGAAAGAAACCGTGGTCGTCCTGGTGAGCAATCAGGACATCGTGGTCCAGGGACGCAAGGTCTCCTCGGTGTCCGAGGCGATGAATGCCGACAGCGATCTCATCGCGCCGCTCAAGGCCGAGCTCGACTATCATGCCGGTCGTCAGCTTGTCCGCAAGGAGAAGGAGGTCCGGAACAAGGCCATCACGATCATGGGAGACAAGGAGATTCCGTACCGGCTGCTGCGCAAAATCATGGTGACTTGCGCGCGCGCCAACTATAGCGACATCTCCTTTGCCGTGATCCAGAAGGGCAAGTCGTAATGGCCGCGACTTTCGTTCACCACCGTCCGGCGATGCTGCCGTGGACGGTTTCCGAGGAGGATGAACGGCGATTCCGCCGCATCCTCAAGCGCGTGCTGCTCATTTGTCTCCTCTTCAGTTTGATCATGCCGTGGTTGCCGGTGCCGAAGGTGGATCGCACCAAGGACGAGGAGCTGCCGCCGCGACTCGCCAGGCTTCTGCTCGAACGCCAGCCCGTTCCGCCACCGGCCGTGGCGCCGCCCAGGAAACCGGAACCCGACGTGGCGGCGGCCAAGCCCCAGCCTGAAGTGACGAAACCGGAACCGAAAAAGCCGCCGGTGACCGAAGCACGCAAGCCCGAGCCGGCCAAGGCGCCGGGGGAAAGGCTGGCAGCTGCGCGCCGCAAAGCCTCGGGCGTGGGTTTGCTGGCGATGAAAGACGAGCTCGCCGATTTGCGCGGTGCACCGGTCGCAGCCCAGTTCCAGAAAGACATCAAACCGGGCCCCGGTGTCGGGTCCGGTTCCGGGCCGGGGGTGGGCGCGGGGAAGAGCCCGGGGCTTCCTTCGCGCGCTCTGATCACCTCGAATGCAACCCGCGGCAGCGGTGGAATCAATACCGCGACCTTGGGTCGCGATACCGGTGGTGGTGGGCTCGCGGGTCGTTCCACCACGGTGGTCCAAGGGGTCGTCGGCGGCGACGGCGGCGGTGGGCCCGGCGGCGGAGGCACGCTGCGCCGCGGCGGGAGCGGCAAGGCGTCGCGCTCGATCGAGGACATCAAGCTCGTCTTCGACCGCAACAAGGGCTCGATTTACCTGCTCTACAATCGCGCGCTGCGCGAGGACCCGACTCTCCAGGGCAAGGTCGTGGTGAAGCTCACGATCGCGCCCTCGGGGCAGGTGCTGGATTGCCAGCTCGTCTCGAGCGAACTGCGTGCACCGGATCTCGAACGCAAGTTGCTCGTGCGCATCAAACAGTTCGATTTTGGCGCGAAGGCCGTGGACGCAATGGTGGTGACCTATCCAATAGACTTCCTGCCGTCGTGACCGCCCGGACCGGGGGAAGGTTCGGGGTTCTCCCGGAACAGGACGAGGATCTTGCCGATGTGCTGAACAGGCTGCGCTGCGGTCAGCCTGCAAATCTCCTCGAGAATCGCCTCGCGCCCGGGACGATCGGCGCCGGGAACGCGCACTTTGATCAGCTCGTGGCGTTTCAGGCCGCGGTCGATCTCCGCTAGGACCGCCGGCGACAATCCGGCTGCGCCCACCAGCACGACCGGATCGAGCGCGTGCGCCCGCGCTTTCAGCTCGCGCCGCAGGGTGGGTGATAATCCGGGCATCGAGGAAGTCTAGAGAATGACCCGCAGCAAATCCAGCAGCGCGTGGCTCAAGCGCCACGTGAACGATCCCTATGTGCGCCGGGCGAGAACGCAGGGGTACCGATCGCGCGCGGCCTACAAGCTGCTCCAGCTCCTGAAACTGGACGGGCTGGTGCGTTCCGGCGACACCGTCGTCGATCTTGGCGCCGCGCCCGGAAGCTGGTCGCAAGTGCTCGTCGAGTGCGTCGGGCGCTCCGGCCGCGTCGTCGCGGTCGATCTGCTGGAAGTGGCGCCGCTGCCGGGAGTCATGTTCATCCACGGAGATTTCGGCGAAGAGGCCGTGTTGAGGCGGCTCGAAGAAGCCCTGGGAGGGCGAAAAATCGACCTTGTAGTCTCGGACATGGCCCCCAACATAAGCGGCGTGCGCTCTTCGGACCAGGCCCGCAGCATCCATCTATGTGAATTGGCGCTCGATTTTACCGAAACGCACTTGAATTCCGGTGGGGCGTTCGTGGTCAAAGCGTTTCAAGGTGCTGGCTACCCCGAGTTTCTGGCGGCGATGCGCCGAATTTTTGTTTCGGTCGCCTCGCGCAAGCCCAGGGCTTCGCGCGGCGAATCGAATGAGATGTATCTGGTGGGGAAGAAACTGAAGGCGAGCGCTGGTACCTGAATCCGCTAGGGCTTAGAATGCGTATAGAGTATACAGGCGCCATGCAGAGAGAAGGAAAGGAAGCAAGTTGAATAACCTCTTCAAGAACCTCGTGATCTGGCTCGTCATCGGGCTCGTCCTGATGACGGTGTTCAACCAGTTCAACACGCGCCAGCAGACTCAGGCCGTGATGGACTACTCGCAATTCATGGAGGAGGTCAAGGCCGGGCGCATCGCCGAGGTGATGATCGAAGGTCGCGATCTCAAGGCGAAGACCACCGACGGGAAACCGGTCAACAGCTATTCGCCCGGCGATATCTGGCTCGTCTCGGATCTGCTCAAGTACGGCGTCAAGATCAAGGCGAAGCGCGAGGAAGAGCCTTCCCTTCTCATGAACATCTTCGTTTCGTGGTTCCCGATGCTGCTCCTCATCGGCGTGTGGATTTTCTTCATGCGTCAGATGCAGGGCGGCGGGCGTGGCGGCGCGTTCTCGTTCGGAAAATCCCGCGCGAGAATGATCGACGAGTCCAACAACAACATCACCTTCGCCGACGTCGCCGGTTGCGAGGAGGCCAAGGAAGAGGTCGCCGAGCTGGTCGATTTCCTGCGCGATCCGGCCAAGTTCCAGAAGCTCGGCGGCCGCATCCCCAAAGGCGTGCTGATGGTCGGCAACCCGGGCACTGGGAAAACGCTGCTCGCGCGCGCGATCGCCGGCGAAGCGAAGGTGCCGTTCTTCTCGATCTCGGGCTCCGACTTCGTGGAGATGTTCGTCGGCGTGGGGGCCGCGCGCGTGCGCGACATGTTCGACCAGGCCAAGAAGCACGCACCCTGCATCGTGTTCATCGACGAAATCGACGCCGTCGGCCGCCAGCGCGGCGCGGGCCTGGGCGGCGGCAACGACGAGCGCGAGCAGACGCTCAACCAGCTTCTCGTCGAAATGGACGGATTCGAGGGAACGACCGGCGTGATCGTCATCGCCGCGACCAACCGCCCGGACGTGCTCGACCCGGCGCTTTTGCGCCCCGGCAGGTTCGATAGGCAGGTCGTCGTCCCGCTCCCCGATATCCGCGGGCGCGAGCAGATCCTGCTGGTGCACATGAGGAAGGTGCCCGTGGCGCCGGACGTGAAAGCGGAAATCATCGCGCGCGGGACGCCCGGCTTCTCCGGCGCCGACCTCGCCAATCTCGTCAACGAGGCGGCGCTCTTCGCCGCACGCAAGAACAAGCGCCTGGTGGACATGGACGATTTCGAGCGCGCCAAGGACAAGATCGTCATGGGCGCGGAGCGCCGCTCTATGGTCATGCCCGAGGAAGAGCGCAAGAACACCGCTTATCACGAGTCGGGCCACGCGGTGGTGGCCAAGCTCCTCCCCAAGACCGATCCGGTGCACAAGGTCACGATAATCCCGCGCGGGCGGGCGCTGGGCGTCACGATGCAGCTGCCCGAGCAGGACCGCTACAGCATGGACAGGGAACGCTTGCTCTCGACGATTACCGTCCTGTTCGGCGGGCGCATCGCCGAGGAAGTGTTCATGGGCCAGATGACGACCGGCGCTTCGAACGATTTCGAGCGCGCCACCGCCCTTGCGCGCAGCATGGTGACCCAGTGGGGCATGTCGGACGCGATGGGCCCGATGGTGTACGGCGAGAACGAGGGGGAAGTGTTCCTTGGGCGCTCGATCACCACGCACAAGAACGTGTCCGAGGTGACGATGCAGAAGGTCGACGCAGAGATCCGCAAGATCATCGACGAGCAGTACGGCCTGGCGAAGAAGCTCATACTCGACAACCGCGACAAGGTCGAAGCCATGGCCAAGGCGCTGCTCGAGCTCGAAACCATCGACGCCGAGCAGATCCAGGACATCATGGACGGCCGGCCGCCGCGCCCGCCCAAGCCCACGCAGGCGCCGCAACAGCCGCCTCAGGCGGGGGCGCCCGGCGCGCCCGAGCCTGCACCCGTCTCCTAGCTCACTCCGGGGAGCGGAGCCCGAAGCCTGCTTCGGGCTTTTTCATGTCCGCGGCCTCGACAGCTCGAAGCCTCCGCTGCGGCAGATTCCGGCTGATGCTCGATCGCCCGCTCGTCGCGGGCGTGGTCAACGTGACGCCGGATTCGTTTTCAGACGGCGGGCTCACCCTCGAGCCGGGGGCCGCGATCGCGCATGCGCAACGCCTGGTGGATGAGGGAGCGGACCTTGTCGATATCGGCGCGGAGTCGAGTCGCCCGGGAGCCGGTGGCGTGTCGGCCGAGCAGGAACTGTCGCGGCTGATGCCGGTGCTCGAGGGACTTCGCGCTTGTCCGGTACCCATTTCCGTCGATACCACAAAACCCGACGTGATGCGCGCGGCGATCGGCGCTGGCGCGGCGATGATCAACGACATCAACGCGCTGAGGGCTCCCGGCGCACTGGAGGCGGTGGCGGCCTCCGACGCCGGGGTGTGCCTCATGCACATGCAGGGGGAGCCGCGCACGATGCAGCGCGAGCCGCGCTACGCGGACGTGGTTGCGGAGGTCCGCGCGTTTCTCGCCGAGCGCGTCGCCGCGGCCGAGGCGCGCGGCATCGCTCGCGAGCGCATCGTCATCGATCCCGGCTTCGGTTTCGGCAAGACCGCGGCCCATAATTTCGAGCTGCTGCGCAATCTCGACCGGTTCGCCGAAATGGGCCTGCCGGTGATGGCCGGGTGGTCGCGGAAGTCGACCCTGGGTGTCGTCACGGGCCGCGGAGCCGGCGAACGCCTTGCGGGAAGCATCGCCGCGGCTTTGCTGGCGGTTCAGCGCGGAGCTACAATCGTTCGCGTGCACGACGTGGCGGCGACGCGTGATGCGTTTGCGGTTCTCGCCGCGATGGACGGGCACAGGGGCCGCGGAAAACAATGAGCAGAAAGTATTTCGGAACGGACGGCGTGCGCGGAAGAGTCGGCGAAGGGCCCATCACGCCGGAATTCGTCATGCGGCTCGGTTTTGCGGCGGGCGAGGTGCTCGTGAAGCGGTCCACCATGCCGAAGGGCGCGCACCCGGCGGTGCTGATCGGGAAAGACACGCGCATCTCGGGCTACATGCTCGAGGCCTCGCTTGAAGCCGGATTCGCCGCCGCGGGCGTGGACGTGATGCTTACCGGCCCGCTTCCGACCCCCGCGATCGCCTATTTGACCCGGGCTCTGCGCTTGCAGGCCGGGGTCGTCATCAGCGCATCGCACAACCCGTATCAGGACAACGGGATCAAGTTTTTTTCCGCCGAGGGCAGCAAGCTTCCCGACGGAGTGG
>CAYQVE010000104.1:0-10802 GCA_964420785.1 uncultured Enterobacteriaceae bacterium
AGTGCCGAGCGCGTTCGCGGGGAGGCCGTTCAGGGCCTCCTCGATTACCGCGGTGATCTGCAGGAAAGGCAGCCGGCCTTCGAGAAAGGCGCCGACGGCGACCTCGTTGGCCGCGTTCAGCGTGGCCGGCGCCGCACCCCCGCTCCTGAGCGCGGCGTAGGCGAGCTCGAGCGCGGGGAAACGCTCGAAATCGGGCTGCTCGAAGGTGAGGAGTCCGATGCGAAACAGGTCGAGCGACGACACCCCGGCCTCGATGCGCTCGGGATACGCGAGCGCCTGGGCGATCGGCGTGCGCATGTCGGGGTGGCCGAGTTGAGCGATCACGGAACCGTCGGCGTACTCGACCATCGAATGGACCACGCTCTGCGGATGGACGACGACCTGGATCTGTTCGGGGCTTGCGCCGAAGAGCCAGCGAGCCTCGATGATCTCCAATCCCTTGTTCATCATCGTCGCCGAATCCACCGAGATCTTGCGTCCCATGACCCAGTTCGGATGGGCGCAGGCTTCGTCGGGGGTCACGCGGTGCAACTCTGCGCGCGCGCGGCCCCTGAACGGCCCCCCCGATCCGGTGAGGAGGATCTTGCGGACGCCTTTTGCGGCGAGCTCGCCCGAGGCGAACGGAGGAAGGCATTGAAAGATGGCGTTGTGCTCGCTGTCGATCGGCAGCAGCATCGCCCCGCTGGCTCGCACCGTTTCCATGAACACGGGGCCCGCGATCACCAGGGCTTCTTTGTTCGCGAGCAGCAGCTTCTTGCCTGCCCTCGCCGCAGCGAGCGTGGCGCGGAGTCCGGCCGCCCCGACGATCGCGGCCATGACGCAGTCGACTTCGGGCAGCGAGGCCACCTCCACGAGCCCCGCGTCGCCGGCGAGAACTCGGCAGCCGACGCCCGCCCCCGCCAGGCGCTCGCGCAGCCGGGGAGCGTGCGCGGCGTCCGCAACGCACACGTAGTCGGGCCGGTGTCGCCGGCACAGGGCGGCCAGCTCATCGACTTGCGTATGGGCGGTCAATGCCGCCACACGGAAGCGCGACGGATGGCGCGCGATCACATCCAGAGTGCTCGCTCCAATCGAGCCCGTCGCTCCGAGTATCGCGATGTTTTGAATCGTGCTCATCTCATGAACGCAAGCACCGCCAGGGGGAGCATAGCCAGGGGTGCATCGATGCGGTCGAGTATCCCTCCGTGGCCGGGTAGAAGCGCGCCGCTGTCCTTGACCCCCGCTTGGCGTTTTATCAGAGATTCGAACAGATCGCCAATCATTCCGACCACGGCGAGGCCGAGAAGAACCGGAAGAATCCACGTCGGTGCCACCCTCATCGCGCTGGGCCAGGCGGGCGTGCTACCCGGGGCGCTCAAGCCTGCCCATGCAAGCGCGTAGACCCCGACTGCCGCGAGCGCTCCGGCAACGCCTTCCCAGGTCTTCCCGGGGCTGATGGATGGTGCGAGCTTGCGTTGGCCGAAGCGCCGCCCGGCGAAATACGCAGCCGTGTCGGAGATCCAAACGGTACCCAGAACTGCGATTAAAAGCGACGGATGTATGCTGCGCAGATCGACCATCGCGGCGAAAGCGGGTACCAGCACGATGGCACCCGTTGCAAGCAGCAAGGCGCGACTGTCGATGCGCTTTCGCCGCCAAATCCACACCGGAGCGAGGGCGATCCAGAACAAGCCGGCGACATGGTAAACCCAGGCCGGCGCGTACGGGGCTTTCGCGACGGAAGCCTCGAGAATCCCGGGCAGCGCGAAAAATCCCACCAAGAATGTCGAGTAGATCAAGCGCCCGACCGCGGCAAGCGCCGCCAGTGCTCCCCATTCCCAGGCGGAAAGTCCGAGAAACACGGCGCAAAACGCGACCCATCCGTTCCTGGGTAACAGGTACAGCGCCGAGACGAATCCAGCAAGCAGGACAGCCGCCGTAATCACGCGGGTTTTGAGCATGGGTGCCCGCGCTTTTCCGCCTGTACGGCAGAAGGCCTTACGCGATCCTCCGCCGGCCACTGCTTTCGCGCTTGGTTTTTTCGAGCTGGTCGCTGGTCCGCCCGAAGCGGCGCTCGCGCTCGCGATACCAGGCGATCGCCGCGTCGAGTTGCTTGGCGTCAAAGTCCGGCCACAGAGTCGGGGTGAAGTAGAGTTCGGTATAAGCAAGCTGCCAGAGCAGGAAATTACTGATGCGCTGCTCGCCTCCAGTGCGAATGAACAGATCCGGTTCGGGCGCGTAGTTGAGGGCCAGATGCGGAGCGAGTTGCTCCTCGGTAAATCCCTCGGCAGGTAGCGGGCTGCTGCGCGCCAGTTTCAGCAGGGCCTGCATCAGGTCCCAGCGCCCGCCGTAGTTGGCGGCAATGGTGAGCGTAAGCCCCGCATTGCGCGCGGTGAGCTCCTGGGCGCGGTGCGCGAGTTCGACCACGCGCGCTCCGAAGGGTGCGATATCGCCGATTATCTTGAGGCGCACCTTGTTCTGGTGCAGCCGCTCGGCTTCCTGCTCGAGGGCGGCCATGAACAGCTGCTTGAGGGTCGAAACCTCATCGGCGGGTCGGCGCCAGTTCTCCGAGCTGAAGGCGAATAGGGTCAGGTATTCGATGCCGCGATCGGTGCACGCGCGCGTGACCCGACGCACCGTCTCGACCCCTTGCTTGTGACCGGCGACGCGAGGGAGATAGCGCTTCTTGGCCCAGCGGCCGTTGCCATCCATGATGACGGCGATATGCCTGGGGATATCGCTGGCGGGCGGTATCTCGCGCGTCGAGCTGGCGAAGGTTTTCATGGGTGGATATTCTGTGGTGTTCGATCAGACCGCCATCAACTCGGCTTCTTTCGCTGCGATCATCTTGTCGATTTCGGCGATGTGTTTGTCAGTGAGCTTTTGGATCTCGTCTTGCGCACGGCGTTCCTCGTCTTCGGACACCGCCTTGCTTTTCAGCAACTCCTTGAGCGCATGATTGGCGTCGCGACGCAAGTTGCGCACGGCTACCTTGGCATTTTCGCCCTCGTGTTTAATGACCTTGATCAAATCCCGGCGGCGCTCCTCGGTGAGAGTCGGCATCGGCACCCGTACCATGTCTCCGTGAGAAGCAGGATTCAGGCCAAGATCGGAGTCGCGGATGGCCTTCTCGATCGCGCCGAGCATCTTTTTCTCCCAGGGCGATACGCCGAGGGTGCGGGCGTCGAGCAGGCTTACGTTGGCGACCTTCGGAATCGGCATCTGACTGCCGTAGTAATCCACCGAGATGTGGTCGAGCAGCCCGGTGTGCGCCCGGCCGGTGCGGACTTTGGACAAGTCGGTTTTCAAGGCATCGAGCGACTTATGCATTCTCTGCTCGGTGTTCTTCTTGACTTCGGCCAGGGTGCTCATGAATCCCCCTCCTCGCGGGCTCAAGCGCTCACGTAAACCAGCGTGCCTTCTTTTTCACCGGTGACGACCCGCTTCATCGCTCCGGCTTTCAGAATGCTGAACACGGTGATCGGAAGCTTCTGATCGCGGCATAGCGCGAAGGCCGTGGCATCCATCACTCTCAGATTCTTGATCATGGCCTCGTCAAAGCTCAGCTTGTCGTAACGCTTGGCGTCCGGGCTCAGCTTGGGATCGGCGGTGTAGATGCCGTCGACTTTGGTCGCCTTGAGGACCATTTCCGCACCGATCTCCGTTCCCCGCAGTGCCGCTGCGGTATCGGTGGTAAAAAACGGGTTGCCGGTCCCCGCGGCAAAAATGACGATCTTGCCTTCCTCGAGGTAGCGGATCGCCTTGTTGCGGATGTAAGGCTCGACCACCTGTTCTATGTTGAGCGCAGACTGCACTCGCGCGTTCAAACCCGCCTGCCGCATGGCGTCCTGCAGGGCCAGCGCGTTCATCATGGTTGCGAGCATCCCGATGTAGTCGGCCGTGGCCCGATCCATTCCCTCCGCCCCCGGTGCCACGCCGCGAAAAATATTGCCCCCGCCGATCACCACCGCGATCTCCAGCCCCAGCGCCGCGACCTGGGCGATCTCGCCGACGATGCGCTCGATCGTGGCTCGATTGATCCCGAAGGAATCGTCTCCCATGAGGGCCTCGCCGCTCAGTTTGAGCAGGATGCGCTTGTATTTTGCGGATGCAACCTTCTCAGGCAGCTCTTTCGGACTTGTCTTCATCCTTCTTCGCCTTGCTCACCTGCTCCATGACTTCCGCAGCAAAATCGCCCGATCTCTTCTCGATGCCCTCGCCCACAACGTAGAGCACGAAACTCGATATCGAGGCGCCCTTAGCTTTCAGTACCGCTTCGACGCTCCGTTTCTCATCCTTGACGAAGCCCTGTCCGAGCAGCGTCACCTGCTTCAGGTACTTTTGCACCCCACCTTCGACCATTTTTTCCACGATGTTCGGCGGCTTGCCTGATGCGGCCGCCTGGGCAATCGCGATGTCGCGCTCCTTCTTGATCGACTCGGAGGGCACGCCGTCCTTCGAAAGTGCGATCGGCTTGGCCCAGGAAATATGTTGTGCGATCTCGCGTGCGAACTGATCGTCGCCGCCGGAAATATCGACAAGAACTCCGATCTTGGCGCCGTGAACGTAGTGGGCGATTCGCCCCTTCGCCTCGATCCTAGCGAAGCGCCGGATCGACACGTTCTCGCCGATGCGTCCGACCAGCGCCCTGCGCGTCTCCTCGACCGTGGATCCGCCAAGCGGCGCCGACGACAGGGCCGGCACGTCCGCCGGGTTCCTCCTCGCGACGAGGTCCGCGAGCGCAGCGGCGAACCTCAGAAAGTCCTCGTTCTTCGCTACGAAGTCGGTCTCGCAGTTGACTTCCACGATCGCGCCCGTCCTCCCGTCCGGCGCGACGTGGACTGCGACGACGCCCTCGGCCGCGGTACGCGTCGCGGCCCTGGACGCCTTGCTGCCGAGTCTGACGCGCAGGAGCTCCTCGGCCTTGGCCGAATTGCCTTCCGCCTCGACCAGCGCTTTCTTGCACTCCATCATCGGCGCGTCGGTCCTGTCGCGCAGATCTCTGACCATGCTTGCGGTGATTTCCGCCATTACCGGGAACCCTGCTGCTGTGGAAGTTCAAAAAAAAGGCGCTGCCGCGCCCCTTTGACGCCGCAACCGCCGATCATTGCCCCTTCGCGCCGGACTCTTCGACTTCGACGAATTCATCGGAGGTTGCACCGATGATTTCCTGCACGACCTGGCTGCGGCCCTCCAGGATCGCATCGGCGATCCCGCGCGCATACAGCCGAATCGCCCGGCTCGAATCGTCGTTGCCCGGAATGACGTAGGCAATTCCGTCTGGCGAGTGATTGGTGTCGACGACCCCGATAACGGGGATTCCGAGCTTCTTCGCTTCGGCGACCGCCCCTTTCTGGTAGCCGACGTCGATCACGAACAAGGCATCGGGCCGGTTGTCCAGCGCCTTGATGCCCCCGAGACTGCGTTGCAGCTTGGCGAGCTCGCGCTGAAAGTGCAAGGCTTCTTTCTTCGGCAGCTTCTCCATGCTACCGTCCTCGATCATCACCTCCATTTCCTTGAGTCGCTTGATCGATTGGCGGACGGTCTTGAAGTTCGTCAGCATCCCTCCGAGCCAGCGATGATCGACGAAAGGCGCGGCGCAGCGCTCGGCCTCCTCGCGGATGATCTCGCGCGCCTGACGCTTGGTTCCGACGAACAAGAGGGTGCCCTTGTTCGAGGCAAGCTGGCGCACGAATTTCATCGCCTCTTGGTACATCACCATGGTCTTCTCAAGATTGATGATGTGGATCTTGTTGCGATGACCGAAGATGAAAGGCGCCATCTTCGGATTCCAGTAGCGGGTCTGGTGGCCGAAATGCACGCCCGCTTCGAGCATTTGGCGCATCGTGGTCGACATGGTGACTCCGGTTAGGGTTACATTTCAGGGCCGCCCCACCAAATGACCCGCCGAAATTCGATGAAAACCTCGTGGGCACCCTAACAGCGGGGCGGCAAAAATTTAGCCGAGCCCAAGCCCGGCTAGAGACTTAAAATATTAGCACGCGGATCGAAACCGATGCAAGTTTTTCCTGTGCAAACAGAGTTTTACTCCGCCCCTGGCCGCGACCGCGAGTCCCGTCTACGCCGGTCTGCCATTTGCCGCCACGAGGTCGATGACTTATCCTTCGCACTTTTTTGCTGAAGCATGACGATACATCTGAAGACCGCCGAGGAAATCGAGCGCATGCGCGTCGCCGGGCAGCTCGCCGGGGAAGTGCTCGACTTCGTCGCCCCGCGCGTCAAGCCGGGGATCACGACCGGTGAACTCGACCGTCTTTGCCATGACTTGATCGTCGAGGACCAGAAGGCAATCCCGGCTCCGCTGAACTACGCACCCCCCGGCTACAAGCCTTTTCTGAAGTCGATCTGCACCTCGGTCAACCACCAAGTGTGCCACGGCATTCCAGGGGAGCGCGTGCTCAAGGCGGGGGACATCCTCAATATCGACGTCACCGTGATCAAGGACGGTTTTCACGGCGATTCCAGCCGCATGTATTACGTCGGCGAACCCTCTATCCAGGCGAAACGGCTGTGCGAGACCACTTACGAGTGTATGTGGCTCGGCATCCGCGAGGTGCGCCCCGGGGCTTTTCTCGGTGACGTCGGCGCGGCGATCCAGCAGCATGCCGAAACCCACGGATACAGCGTCGTGCGCGAGTTCTGCGGCCATGGAATCGGGCGAAAATTCCACGAAGAGCCGCAGGTTCTGCACTACGGGCGCTCCGGAACCGGCACGCGCCTCCAACCGGGAATGACCTTCACGATCGAACCGATGATCAACGCCGGCAAGCCGGCGATCCGCGAACTTGCCGACGGCTGGACCATCGTCACCAAGGACCATAGCCTGTCCGCGCAATGGGAGCACACCGTCTTGGTCACCGGTACGGGATTCGAGGTCCTGACCCTCTCCGTCGGCTCGCCCCCTCCGCCAAGACACTGACTCCATGTTGTCCCCTCCCGCGACGCTTGCGGACCGCGGCGCCACGCTCGCCGGCCTCAAGGCCGGCGTCCAAGCCGAGCGCGCCACGCTGCAGACAACGTTTCGCGCGACGGCAGACGGCACTATGGTGCTGCGAGAGCATCGCCGCTTGGTCGACCGCGTCCTGAAGGAGATGTGGCGGCAGCTCCGATTGCCGGCACCGCTTGCCCTGCTCGCGGTCGGCGGCTACGGACGCGGGGAGCTCTACCCTCATTCCGACGTCGACGTGCTGGTGCTGCTGCAGGACCCGGCTTCCGCCGGCCTTGCGACCCAGATCGAAAAACTCGTAGGACGACTCTGGGACACCGGGCTCGAGCTCGCCCACAGCGTGCGCACGGTCCCAGAGTGCGTCGAGGAGGCGAGGAAGGACGTCACCGTGATGACCAGCCTCCTTGAAGCACGACAACTCGCCGGAAACCGCGGCCTTTTCGGCCGCTTCGATCGCGCGCGCAGGGAATGCCTCGACGCCAAGGTGTTTTTCAAGGCAAAACGCCTGGAGCAGGAGCAGCGCCATACCAAATTTCAGGACAGTCCCTACAGCCTCGAGCCCAATCTCAAGGAAGCACCCGGCGGCCTTCGCGACCTGCAGGTGATCCTTTGGATTAGCCAGGCCTGCGGATTGGGAAATTCGTGGACGGACCTGGCGCGGCGCGGCCTGATTACCCGGGAGGAGGCGCGCCAGGTGCAGCGGCATCACAGATTGCTTCAAAACCTGCGGGTGCGCCTGCACTACGCCGCGGGGCGCCGCGAGGACCGGCTGCTCTTCGATTACCAGGATGGCTTGGCGCGCGATCTCGGCTATTCGCCCACCACACACCGGCGCGCCGGCGAGCAGTTGATGCAGTCCTATTTCCACACGGCCAAGGCGGTCACGCAGCTGAATACCATACTGCTCCAGAACATAGGTGCCGAAATATTCCCGGCACGGGATTCCGGCAGTGCGAAGATCAACGAAAAGTTCAGACGGGTCGGCGAACTGCTGGAGGCGCACCCTGCCGATCTGTTCGAGCGCGAGCCCACCGCGATCCTAGAGAGTTTTCTCATCATGCAGCAGCACTCGGAGCTGAAAGGCATGACGGCGCAGACGCTGCGCGCACTCTGGCGAGCGCGCACGCGCATCGACGCTGCTTTTCGGAGAGACCCGCGCAACCGCGCGACTTTCCTTTCTCTGCTGCAGCAGCCGCGGGGCATCGTGCACGAATTTCGGCGAATGAATCAATACGGCATCCTGGGAAGGTATCTCCCCGCCTTCCGTCGCATCGTCGGCCAGATGCAGCACGATCTCTTCCATGTGTACACCGTGGACCAGCACATCCTCGCCGTGGTGCGCAACGTGCGCCGCTTCACCATGCTCGAGTTTGCGCACGAGTATCCGCTGTGCAGTCGCCTCATCGCCAGCCTCGAGCGCCACTGGCTGCTGTACATCGCGGCGATCTTCCACGACATCGCCAAGGGCCGCGGCGGCGATCACTCGCAGCTGGGCAGCCTCGAGGCCCGGCGTTTCTGCCGCGAGCATGGCCTTGCGGCCGGAGACACGCAGCTCGTCGAGTTCCTCGTCGAGCACCATCTCACCATGTCCTCGGTGGCGCAGAAACAGGACCTGTCCGACCCGGAGGTCTTGCGGCGCTTCGCCGACGTCGTCGGCAGCGAGCGGCGGCTGGTCGCGCTCTACCTGCTCACTGTCGCGGACATCCGCGGCACGAGCCCCAAGGTGTGGAACGCCTGGAAAGGCAAGCTCCTCGAGGATCTCTTTCGCGCGACGCAGCATCTGCTGAAGGGTGGAAAGCTCGAGGCGGATCAGTACATTCAGAGCAAGCAGGACGAAGCGAAGCGCCTGTTGCGCCTCTACGGCCTTTCGGACACCGTCCAGGATGCCCTGTGGCGCCATTTCGATGTCCCGTATTTCCTGCGCCATGACGCCCAGGAGATCGCCTGGCACGCGCGGCTGCTGCACCACCGCGAGAGCGCGGACAGGCCGGTGATCAAAGGGCGCCTCTCGCCGGCGGGCGAAGGGCTTCAGGTCATGATCTACGTACCCGATCAGCGCGACCTGTTCGCACGCATCTCGGGCTACTTCGGGTCGGTTGGCTTCAGCATCGTCGACGCCAAGATCTACACGACCCGACACGCGTCCGCACTCGACACATTCCAGGTGATGGACCTCGGCAGCGTGCCGCATCCGCGGGACATGATCGCCCAGATCGAGTCCGAGTTGGCGGACTGGTTGGCGAACCAGGCTCCGCTGCCGCAGCCGGTCCAGGGGCGGGTGTCGCGGCGCGTCAAGCACTTCCCCATCGCACCGGAGGTGCGCATCGTTCCGGATGAGAAAGGCCAGTACCACTCCCTGTCGATCACCGCCGGCGACCGGCCCGGCCTGCTCTATGCCATCGCGCTGGTCCTAAGCCGTTACGGGGTCAGCCTGCACACCGCCAAGATCGCAACGCTCGGCGAGCGCGCAGAGGACGTGTTCGTAGTATCCGGCACCGCGCTCGCCAATCCGAAAACGGTGCTGCAGCTCGAAACCGACCTGCTGAAGGCGCTGCAGGCCTAGACGCAGCTCTGCGATTTCATTCGTCGATCTGCTCCCGGTCGGGGAACAGAACGTCGACGAAACCGAATTGGGACATGTCGCGCATGCGCATCGGGTACAGAATTCCGTCGAGGTGGTCGCATTCATGCTGTACGACCCGCGCGTGGAAGCCTTCGACGCTCCGATCGATTGGAAGTCCCGATTCGTCGAAGCCCTGATAGCGCAGCCGCTTGAAGCGCGGCACGACGCCGCGCATGCCCGGGACCGACAGGCAGCCCTCCCAGTCTTCTTCCATTTCCTCGCCGACCGGCGTAATGACCGGATTGACGAGCACCGTGTCCGGAACCTCCTCAGCGTCGGGGTAGCGGGGATTGCGCGTGACTCCGAAAATGACCACCCGCAGCGGGACGCCGATTTGCGGGGCGGCGAGCCCGGCGCCGCTCAGGTGCGCCATGGTGTCGCGCATGTCGGCGATCAGTTCGTGCAGCTGCGGGGTGCCGAACGCTTCCACCGGACGCGATCTCTCGAGCAGCCGCAGGTCCCCCATTTTCAGCACTTCGCGGATCATGCGGCCACCACCGCTTCGATGATCTTTCGCACCCGGCCCACCGCGTCCTTCAGTACCTCTTCGATCTTGTCCAGAGGTACGCCGCGGGCGCTCGCGCCACGGCCGGCAGCGTGATTCACGACCACTGCGATCGCTGCGTACCCCAGCTCGATCTCGCGCGCCAGGGTCGCTTCCGGCATCCCGGTCATGCCGACGATGTCGGCACCCTCCCGCTCCAACCGGTCGATTTCCGCGGCCGTCTCCAATCTCGGCCCCTGAGTCGCGGCGTAGACCGCGCCGTCGGCGGCAGCCTCGCCGCAGGCCCTCGCCGCGGCGAGGAGCTTCTTTCGCAACTCGTCGGTGTACGGCTCGGTGAAGTCGATGTGCTTCACCGGAGCCTCGTTTTCGAAAAACGTGTTCATCCGACCGCAGGTGTAGTCGATGATCTGGTGCGGGACGACGATCCTTCCCGGACCGAGGTCTGCGCGGATGCCGCCGACCGAGACTACCGATACGATATCGCCGACACCCTGTTCCTTGAGTGCCCATAGGTTGGCGCGGTAGTTCACTTGGTGGGGTGGAATCGTATGCCCGTAGCCGTGGCGCGCGAGGAACACCACCGGCACGCCGTGAATCGCGCCGAAAGTGAGCGGTCCGGACGGCTCCCCATAGGGGGTCCCCACCACTTGGCGACGCGAGACATCGAGATTGGAGAGCTGTGTCAGCCCGGTGCCGCCGATGATTGCGAGCATGTTCGCTCAGGAATC
>CAYQVE010000105.1:0-10700 GCA_964420785.1 uncultured Enterobacteriaceae bacterium
AAGGGGGGGACTGGAACCGACCCCGGGACCATCCCGTACCGCGGCGCGACCCAGGCCGCGGTCGACATCATGTCGAACCGGGTGCAGGTGCATCTCGGCGCGGTGTCCATCGTGCGGCCCTACATCCTCGACGGGCGCATGCACGCGCTCGGGGTGCCGAGCGCGGCCCGCTCGCCGCTATTGCCCAATGTGCCGACCGTGTCCGAGGCCGGGGTGCCCGGGTTCGAGTGGCGCACCTGGGCGTCGTTCGTGCTGCCGCTCGCCGCGCCCAACGCCATCGTCGAGCGGCTGAACGCCGAAATGGTCAGGGCGGTGAGCTCGCCCGACGTGCGCGAGAAGCTGATCGCTCAAGGATTGGAGCCGATCGGCTCGAAGCCCGAGACGGTCACGCAGTGGACTCGGGAGGGCCTTGCGCGCATGCGCGACATCGTGCAGCGCGCGAAGATCCAGGCGGAGTAGCGCGAATTCCGGATCGAGCTATCCACTTGCGCGGGTAAGCTCGGCGGGTTAAGTTCATTTGCCGCGATCGGAGAGAACAGAAGAAAATCGACGACGGGATCGCAGCCAAACCGAGAGGTGAGCGCCATGCGTAGAAGAATTTTTGTGACCTCGAGCCTGGGACTGTTGGCCGCGGCCGCGACCCAGGGGTTCGTGGGGACTTTCACGGGAGCGGGTCCGCGCGCTCAGCCGGCGGCCGCGCCGGGCGGCCCCGCGGGACCTCCCCAGGGGAAGTGGATCAGGCTTGCACCGTTGCCCCAGGCAACCGGAGAGTTGCTGGGAGTCGCGATCAACGGCAAGGTCTACGCTGCGCAGGGGCTCCTGCCGGGATTCAAGCCGGCCGGCCTCGTGTACGAGTACGATCCTGCGAGAGACGCGTGGACGCAGAGGAAGCCGATGCCGCATCCGGTCCACCACGCGGCGGTCACGGCGCTGAACGGAAAAATGTATCTGTTCGGCGGCTTCGATCTTCCCGCTTCGGGGCCGCCGGGCTGGAACCCGGTCAGCGATGTCTGGGAGTACGACCCGGCGACGGACGGCTGGCGGTCGCGGGCCCCGATGCCGACGGCGCGCGGCGGCAGCGTGGCCGCCGTCGTGAGCGGGAAGATCTACGTGATCGGCGGGGCCGGCCCGATGCCCGACGCGAGCGCTCCGGTGATCCGCCCGCGCCAGCCGCAGCGGTCCCTCGGCACCGTCGAGGAGTACGACCCGGCCACGAACAAGTGGCGCGCTCGTGCCCCGATGCCCACGCCCTGCAACCACATGGGCGGCGAGGCCGTGAACGGCAAGATCTACGTGATCGGCGGGCGGCTGAGCGGGGCGTTCATCATCGGCTTTCCGGGCAACATCAACCTGGTGCAGGCCTACGATCCGGCGGCTGACTCCTGGGCGACCAGGACCCCCATGCCGACGGCGCGCAGCGGGTTCAACACGGCCAGCCTGAACGGCATCATCTACGCCGCCGGGGGCGAGGTGCAAAACGGCAGCTACCTCGCGGCGTTTCGCGCATTCGAGGCCTACGATCCGGCGAGCGACACTTGGTGGCAGTTGCCCTCGATGCTGCTGCCCCGGCACGAGGCCATCATGGCCGTCGTGGGCAATCGGATCCACGTCGCAGGCGGGTCCGTCCAATCGGCCATCGTCCCCCTTCCCAAGGGCCTGAGCTTCGATACCGATGCGCACGAGGCGTTCGAGGTGGCGCCCTAGAGGGAGAGAGGCGATTCTTACCCGCATCGACCACGTCACGATCGGCGTTCCGGATCTCAAAGCCGGGATAGCCGCATACCATCGCATCGGCTTCGACGTCGACGAGCGCGGCGTCGCCAGAAACGACTGCGACCACCTGCAGCTGGTCGCCGCGCCTCGCGAGGGCCTCCAGTCGATCGTCCTCGCGAGCGACGATCTCGACGCAGATTCAGCCGCGGTCCGCGCGCGCCACGGCATCGCCTACATCACGCTGGTCGCGCAGAAGAACGCCCCAGCGGCGAGCCGCCATCCCAACGGCGTTCAGCGCATCGAGCGCGTCTACATCACGGTCAAGGACGTCGCCGCGTCCGCCGCCCACTACGCCCGCGTGCTCGGCGTGCCGGCGCCGAAAATGGAGCGCGGCACCGTCATCCACGCCGATATGGCGATCTTCCAGTTCGGCCCGACCGCCCTCGGCCTCGCTCAGCCCTCGGGTCCCGGCGTCGCCGCCGACGCCCTCGCCCGCCGCGGCCCGGGCCCGTTCCAGATCCTGTACCGAACCCGCAGCATGGACGCCGCCGCGAAATGGATCGCCGGCCACGGCCTCCCGCCGCCGGCGCGCGGAATCCGCAACACGGGCGAAGAAGCGATGCTCGTTATGCCGGAGCACGCGTGCGGGGTGTATATCGGGTTTGTGGGGCCGGCGTAGACATGGCACCCCTGCTGCGCGCGCTCGGCACCCTGACTCTTACGCTGCCTGCGATCCTGCTCTCGGGCTGCGCCGGCACTCCCTGCGAAGAATGGGGGACGCGGGTGGAATCGGTGAAGGTGTGCGGCCCCAAGGGCATGAATTGCACTTTCCAGGATCAACCGGTGCAATATTGCCTAAGAAAAAGCGGC
The DNA here is from genome assembly GCA_964420785.1 of uncultured Enterobacteriaceae bacterium. Classification (GTDB taxonomy): domain Bacteria; phylum Pseudomonadota; class Gammaproteobacteria; order Burkholderiales; family SG8-39; genus VBDM01. The sequence goes on from CAYQVE010000105.1 coordinate 2,584, forward strand.
GAGCGCGCTGCGCCTGCCGCTGCGCTCGGCGGCGAAAAGATTGCCAAACCCGCTCCGGCCCCGAACCGGCCCGAACAGGAGCGACAAGTCCAGGCTCCGAAGAAAACCGGCAAGGCAGATCCGGGCCCGCAGCAGATTCGGGACAAGACCGGCATGCCGAATCTGACTCCTTTCTGGCAATCGCTGTTTTCCGCGGCTAGATATCCTGGGCTTCGGTACGGCAAGGTCAAGAGAGCCAGCCTCAGCCCGGCGACCACTCCCGCCAGCAGTGCCCGGGTCGAGGCGGCGCTCAAAAGGCACGTTCGTTCCGTGGTCAGCATGGAGATCGCCTCGGATATCAAGTTCACACCCATGGATCACCGGCTGGCCGTGGTGGTGTACCGCGCTCGTGACCGCGAAGCGGCCGCCGCGCTGTATACCGAAATGATGCGCGACGAGTGGAGAGACAAGAAACCTCAGGCGCAGCCCGGTGTAACTTTCGCCGTCGTGAAAACGAGCGACAAGAACAACCCCGGGGCCGGACAGCGGGTGACCCTTCAGCGAGGGTCGTACGTCGTCGAGGTCGACGAATGGAAATCCATCTACAGAGATGCGGCGGGCAAGCCGGCGCCGGGCAAACAATTTCCTCACACAGACCCGATCAGCCCCAACGTCGTCGCCAAGGCCGTTACCCAGACGTTTCCGGCGGAGTGAGGTCAGAAAGTAGCTCGTCGCCGGGTGCTTAGACGGCAGGTGCTGCGCATCGAGCACATCGCCGCCTCCATCTTCGATATTGTCTTTCGGAAAACTGACGAGCGCTGCGGATCGTTAGAATCGAGAAGCATCTCTGGTCTTGATTTGCCCGATATCAACGCCCGTGTGATCGATCAGGGCTCCGAAATCGTCGCCGATTCGCCGGAGCATTTCGGGGCCTTCATCAAGTCCGAGCTCGCCAAATGGACGAAGATCGTCAGGGAAACGGGGATGCGCCTGGAATGAGCCGGACGGCTGCGTGCACCGGTTGGCGGGCTAGAACCGATAGGTCGCGGCAAATCCTACCCAGTTGACGTTCGCCGTCTCGTTGAGCGGCGAGCTGAATTCGACCCGCGAGACGCCGGCCTCCAGGCCTATCGTGAGCTTCGGCATCACGTCGTAGCCGGCGCCGAGCGCGAGCATCGGCTGCGTCGTGTGCTTGGTTTCCGCGATGTCGGCCCGGCCGTCCATGAACATCACGCCGACGCGGCCGGTGAAGCGCCAGCGATCCACGGGCAGAGTGCCGACCGCGGCGACGCCGAACGCGCCGATCGTGCTCTTGCTCCCGTCCGGCTTGTCGCGCGGCGAGCCGAGGTCGAAGGTCATGGCCTCGATCGCGATCTTGGGCGTGAACTCGTAGCCCGCGTACAGGCGCAGCATCCCGCGGACGCCGGCGGCGTAGCTCCCCGCCGGAACCTTCGCGCCCCCCGCGCCGACGGCGGCGCCTGCGTACACCTGGGCGCAGGCGACGGCCGGCAGCAGGAGAGCAGCCGCGAGAATCGACGTCGATGCTGTAATGCGTGTGCCCATCGGCCACCCGATTCGGCGAATCATAGACCAGCCGGGCCGGGAGGATTGTGGCCGGCGTAAACCGGCGACAAGGCGCCGGCCGGCGCCTTGTGCCGGTGGAAAGGCTTTCAGTAGCTCGACGAGCTCGTCTTGCCGGCCTTGTACTGCGCGATCGCCTTTCTTGAGGTCGCTGTATTCGGCGCACCTGAAGAAGCACGCCTTGCCGAGCGCGGCCAGGCGCTGCTCGGCGCGTTGGCCTTTGAGTTGCCCTGCCTCGCTAAGGCCTCCGCGCCGGGCCGCCGGTTCGCGCGGGCGTACGCAGCGCGCGCAGCAGGTTGTCGATGGTGCGCAGCTGCATTCTCTTCACCGGCGAAGGCGGGCTTTTCTCGTCAGGGATCTCGGTGCCGAAGCCGGGCTTGTCGACGACCACGCTGCCGAATTTGTTCTCCACGACGATGGCGTTGCCGGCATCCGACCCCTCCGGCTCGAGCAGCGCCACTTTCGCGGATGCATCCACCGTTTTCCCGCCCTTTTCCTGCCGCTCGGTCGCTTCGCCTTCGAAATGCGTGCCGCGAATACCGATCGTGGCGACGGCCATGGTGATTCGCACGTTTTCCCGCTTCCTTTTGGCGATGAGCCCGCTCACGAATCGAAACGCCCCCTTGAAGACCCTGGAGGTAAAGGCCTCCTCGCCGGAGCTGCCGCCCGCTGCCTGGAAATACTTCTCCACTTCGAATTCCGTGTTCGGCCCGAGGGTGATACGGGACTTGTCCGTGAAGTCGATCTGCAGGACCGTCCCTGCGCCCGTGCGGATGCGCTCTCCTGCAAAGAGGGAATCTCCCTCCGCCAGCTTCCGCACGGGGCCGCCCGCCGCCTGCGCGCTGCTCACCTGGTCGCCCGTGAGCCGCGACGCGCGCCCGACGGAGGGAGTCTGGGCGTCGGCAACCGCCGCCGAAAGCAAGAGACCCAGAGCGATCAGGCTTATGCCGACAGAGTGGAGTTTCATTTTGTGCCTCCTTGACTTTCACCCAAGCGGCACCCGACACTCCGCCCATGAGCGCTCGCGGTCACAGATTCGGACTCCTGCTGTCCGTTACGCTGGCCGGCATGGCCGTCCTCATCATCGAGATCACCGCCATACGCATGCTCGCGCCTTTTTTCGGCAATTCCATTTTTACAATATCGAGCGTCATCGGCATTATCCTAGCTGCGCTGGGCCTTGGCTACTACCTCGGCGGAACGCTGGCGGACCGGAGACCGGCGGCAGTCCGGTTTTTTTCCCTGATCGTCGTCGCGGGTTTCTCGGTCCTGCTGCTGCAATTCTTCAATGCCATCGTGTTGCCGCGCATCGCTTACAAGCTGTCCCTGATCGACGGTCCGCTGATCGTATCTTTCCTGATGTTCTTCCTGCCCGCGATGTTCCTGGCGATGCTGTCGCCGTTCGCGATCACGCTGTTGCATGGGCGCGAGGTCGACAAGGGCGTCGGCAATGCATCGGGTCTGGTGTTTTTCTGGTCGACGCTGGGCAGCATTGCGGGGAGCCTCGCCACGGGGTTCCTCTTGATCCCGCATTGGGGAATCGGCAACATCATCGCCGGCACGGGGTCGGGCCTCGTGCTGCTCGGCGGCGTCGGGCTCCTCGCGACGCGGAAGGAGAAAGCCCTTCCCGTCGGCCTGGCGCTCCTGGCCCTGGTATCCGGCATTGCGCTGAGGCAGGGCGCGATGGCGGATGGCGACGTCTTCGCCGCGGACGGGCTCTACGAAAGGATCGTGATCCGCGATATTCCTCTTCGCGGCCGCACCGCGCGCATCCTGCTGCAGGACCGCAATATCAGCGGCGGCCTGTATCGGGACGATGGCAGCATGGCTTTCGACTACACCAAGTACTTCGATCTGTACCGGCTGTTCACTCCCGAATTGAAGACCGCCCTGGCGATCGGCGGCGGCGCCTACACCGTGCCCAGGTCCATTCTGCACGACTCCCCGCGCGCGACCGTGGATGTGGCTGAAATCGATCCGTCGCTGCACGCGCTGGCGCTGCGCTACTTCGCGCTTCCCGACGATGCGAGACTGAGAAATCACGTGATCGACGGGCGCCGCTTCCTGCACGACACGCAAGAGCGCTACGACCTGATCTTCTCGGATGCGTACCGCTCGTTCATTTCCGCGCCCCCGCAGTTCGCCACCCTCGAGTTCTTCCGATTGGCCAGGGGCAGGCTCAAGGAGAACGGGGTGCTGATCGCCAATTTCTACGGCGGCCTGGCACCGGATACCCGGGCGACGATCTATTCCGTGCTCAGAACGATTCGCGCCGCCTTTCCGCAGGTCTATGTCATCGCCACGGTCAGTCCCGCAAGCGAGGAGCTGCAGAATTTCATCTTTGTCGGGCACAACGCCTCGAACCCGGATCGGCGGGCCGACCTGGGGAAAGCGGCGGCGCTGGAATGGCGTGCGTCAGACGCCCTGCTCGATTCCCATCCCGTGCTGACCGACGATTTCGCCCCGCTCGAGTATTACGCGGCGAACGCGATCCGCCGGTACGACGCCATATCGAGAAGAGCGCACTGACGCGGTTCTATATGTCCAGGCGAAGCACCATCGAGACACCGTGTTCCTTGACCTGCTCCTGGGCCACGCGCGCGCTGAACACGAAGTTTGCCGTCAGGCCCCTGCCGAAATGGCGCCACCCCGCGGTCAGCAAGACGCTGGTGGGATCGTTGGCCGGCTGCTCGCCCGCCGCGAACTCGATCTTCTGGTAGCCCCGGACGCTTTCGTAGCGCGCTCCGAAGTAGGTTTCCGAATTGCCGCGCCCGTACGCGACCTCCTCCAGCAGGTTCCATTGCTTGGAGCTCTGCTTTGATGCGGCCACCGCGACGCCGCCGTTTTCCGTATAGGCGTCCTGGTCGCGCTTCGACCAGAGGTAACCCAACGAGCTGGTCAGCTTCCAGTTGCCCCAGCCCAACATGTTGGTGAAGTTCGTCGATGCGAAGCTGCGTTTCGAGGAGAAATTGCTGTCAACGGCAGCCGTAGTCCCTACCCCGGTCCCCACCGTCCTCGACTGATCGGTGTCGAACTTGCCGTAGCCCCCGATCAGGTCCAGGGTCCATGCATCGGAAATCAGCCAGGCGAAATAGGGATTGAGGTTGTACCCGCCCGTCTTTTCGTTTCCGGAATTGAATTGGGTAACGAAATTGCTCGCTTCGTAGCCGCCCGATATGCCGAGGACGTACTTGTCCGACCGCGTCACGTCGTATCCGAGGAGGACGTTCTGGGTCGCGCCGTAAAAGGCGGTTCGGAAGAAAGTGTTTTCGAGCGAGTCGTAGGTGGAGCTGATCCACAGGCTCTGGGCATTGGCGCCGCTGCTTCCGCTCCCACCGGATGGGGCATCGACGGCAGCCGCGAGGTAGTTGACATCGCTGCGGGTGCCCGACTGGTCGTTGGCCGCCAGCATCATGCCGCCGACTTGCGTTACTTGTTTGGAGCTTCCCGGGCGTCGAAGACCGAATATCTGCGACCTGATGGCCCCCGCGATCGGCTGGACCTGCGCTTGGAGTGTGAACGTGTCCGTGACAGTGTTGCTCGGCTCCTGCGGCGTGATCAGCGTGAAGGCCAGGGCATTGCTGCCGTACGACAACAGCGCACATCCGAGAATCCTGCCGAGGGTCTTCTGGAGCACGGTGTTCTCCCTAGTGGACGCGGTCCCCTTATCGCGAAATCAGGATAATGTAGGGCGGGGATAATGACAAGGCGAAGCCCGGAAGCGGCTATCATTGGCCCATTACAAGGAGGAATCAAACGATGAAGACCAGAGTCTGCCTCGCGATCAGCGCCGGCGCGCTGCTCTCGCTGTCTGCGGTGGCGCAGACGGCACCCGAAGTCACGCTGACCCGGATCGAATGCGGCACGGGCGCGAAGCCCACCAACGTCGCCGAGCGCTTCACCGACACCTTCGCCTACAAGGACCTCAACCTCACGTTCACGTTCAGCTGCTACCTTATCAAGCACGGCGACGAGTACATGGTCTGGGACACCGGTTTCGCGCCGGGCTCGAACCCGAACGCACCGAAGGTCGGCATCGTCGAGCGCCTCGCCGAGGTGAAGGTGAAGCCGGAGCAGGTGAAATACGTCGGCATCAGCCACTTCCACGGCGACCACACCGGCCAGCTCTCGCCGTTAGCCAGCGCGACGCTGCTCATCGGCAGGGGCGACTGGGACGGCGTCACGGCAAACCCGCCGATGCAGGGCGCGAACGCGGCAGGCTTCAAGGACTGGATGGGCGCGAATGCCCGCAAGGTCGAGGCCCTGACGCTCGACAAGGACGTCTGGGGCGACGGCACGGTGATGGTGATCCGCACGCCTGGCCACACGCCCGGGCACTCGAGCCTCCTCGTGCGCCTCAAGTCGGGAAAGAATTTCCTGCTGAGCGGCGACGCCGCGCACTTCCACGAGAACTACGAATCGAACGGCGTGCCGGCCTTCAATTACGACCGCGCGCAGACGGTAGCGTCGATCGAGCGGATGAAGAAGATCGCCGCGAACCTCAACGCGACCGTGATCATCCAGCACGACATGCGCGACATCGGCAAGCTGCCGGCTTTTCCGGCTGCCGCGAAGTAGTCGGCATTTCAGGAGCCAGGGGCTGGACCGCTCAGCCCCGCTTCGCCTCGAACTCCTTCATGTACTCCACCAGCCGCTTCACTCCCTCGATCGGCATGGCGTTGTAGATCGAGGCGCGCATGCCGCCGACGGCGCGGTGGCCTTTGAGCTGCACCATGCCGCGCGCTTCCGCCCCTTTCAGGAACTCGCCGTCGAGCTTCGACTCCGCGAGAGTGAAGGGGATGTTCATGCGCGAGCGGTCGGACTTGCGCACCGGGTTCTTGAAGAACGCGCTCGAGTCGAGGAAGTCGTAGAGGAGCTTCGCCTTGGCGATGTTCTTCTTTTCCATTTCGGCGAGGCCGCCCTGGGCTTTCAGCCACTGGAACACGAGGCCCGCGATGTACCAGGCGTAGGTCGCGGGCGTGTTCGACATCGAGCCGGTCTCGGCGTGCACCTTGTAGTCGAGCATCGAAGGCGTGTGCGGAATGGCCTGGCCGAGCAGGTCCTCGCGCACGATGACGAGGGTCAATCCCGCCGGGCCGACGTTCTTCTGCGCTCCCGCGTAGATCAGGCCGAACTTGGAGACGTCGAGCGGCCGCGAAAGGATATGCGAGGAGGCATCCGCGACGAGCGGCACCTTGCCCGTATCCGGGATCCAGTGGAACTCCACCCCGCCTATGGTCTCGTTCGAGGTGTAGTGCACGTACGCGGACCGGGGATCGAGCTGCCACGTCGCCTGCTCGGGCGCGAAGGTGAACTTCTTGCCCTCGGAGCTCGCCGCGATATTGATCTCGCAGAAGCGGTTCGCCTCCTTGATCGCCTTCTTCGACCACTCGCCCGTATAGATATAGTCGGCAGACTTCTTTCCCCCGAGAAGGTTCATCGGCACCATGCCGAACTGCAGCGTCGCGCCGCCCTGGAGGAAGAGCACCTTGTAGTTCGAGGGAATCGCGAGCAGCTCGCGGAGGTCCTTCTCCGCGGCCTCCGCGATCGCGATGAACTCCTTGCCGCGGTGGCTCATCTCCATGACCGACATGCCCGATCCGTGCCAGTCGAGCATCTCCGCCGCGCCTCGAGCGAGCACTTCCTCGGGCAGGACCGCGGGTCCCGCGCTGAAATTGAACACCCGCGTGGCAGGCCTACTGCCCATTTTCCTCGTCCTCTTCCTTCTCCGCGACGCGCTCGACGCCCGCGAGCTTGGTGCCCTCGTCCAGATCGATCAGGCGCACCCCTTGAGTCGATCGGCCCTGCTCGCGGATCTGCTTGACGAGCGTCCTGATCAGCACGCCGCCGGTCGAGATCAGCATGATCTCGTCCTCGTCGCCCACCAGCACCGCGCCGACGAGCTTGCCGTTGCGCGCGGTCGTCTGGATCGCGATCATCCCTTGCGTTCCCCGGCCGTGACGAGTGTACTCGGCGATCGGGGTGCGCTTGCCGAAGCCGTTCTCGGTCGCCGTCAGCACCGTCTGGCTCTCGCTGTCGGCGACCAGCATCGAGATCACCCTCTGCACTTCTCCGAGCTTCATGCCGCGCACGCCGTGCGCCTGGCGGCCCATCGGCCGCACGTCGTCCTCCTCGAAGCGCACCGCCTTGCCGGCATCGGAAAAGAGCATCACGTCGTGCTTGCCGTCGGTGATCGCGGCGCCGATCAGGTGATCGCCGTCGTCGAGCTCCACCGCGATGATCCCCTTCTCGCGCGGATTCGAGAACTGCGAGAGCGGCGTCTTCTTGACCGTGCCGAGCGCGGTCGCGAGGAACACGAAATGCTTGTCGTCGTACTCCTTCACCGGGAGCACCGCGTTGACCTTCTCGGCCTCGGAGAGCGGAAAGAGATTGACGATCGGCTTGCCGCGGCTCGCGCGCGTCCCCTGCGGCACGTTGTACACCTTGAGCCAGTACACCCGGCCGCGCGAGGAGAAGCACAGCATCGTGTCGTGGGTGTTGGCGATGAACCGGCGCTCGATGAAATCGTCTTCCTTGGTCTTCACCCCCTGCTTTGC